>JANQHL010000159.1 GCA_028277085.1 Flavobacteriaceae bacterium | reverse complement strand
GAGATTTGATAGGCCCAGTAACTCTGGGCAACTAAAAACGTTGGAATTACTGCAGTTTGTGTTTGTTGACTATTTATGAAGAGTGCATTATTCCTATAGCGAATCCCTGAAAGCGTGGTAAATTTTCCATTTGGGGAAACAGTTTCAAGGGTTGTGGCAGCCCCCAAAAGGCTAGCGTTTACCTGAACTCCGAAATTCGTTGGGGTCTTATAGGTAATGTCCAAAACGGAGGAAAGTTTATCGCCATATTTTGCCTGGAACCCGCCGGCCGAGAACTCTACATTCTCTACCATGCTGCTATTCACAAAACTCAGCCCTTCTTGTTGTCCCGAACGTACTAAAAAGGGTCTGTACACCTCAATTCCATTAACATACACTAAATTCTCATCAAAATTGCCACCCCTAACATTATACTGCGTGCTTAGTTCATTGTTAAACGAAACTCCAGGAAGCAGTTTCAGGATGTTTTCTACTCCGGCATTCGCACCGGGAATTTTTTGAATTACTTCCGGGGAAATGGTGGTAATGCCTTGGGTTTCTTTTTTTCCGGTGGGAGTAACCTCTACTCCGCCTATCTGTGTAACTTCCGATTTCATTAACGGATTAAACACAAAGTTCTCATTAGTGGAGAGCAGTAAGTTCTCCAGCACTACCTTTTGATGGCCAAGATGCGAAAAAGTGATAGTAACCTTTGTGTCTGCTATTATTTCAAGCAGGTAATACCCATTGTTTGCTGTGGTGGTACCCTTTGTGCCGGAGGATATGTTAACATTAGGGATAGGCGTATTATCCTCATCTAAAACGAAACCTGAGATTGTTGCGGTCTGAGCCAGTCCAAAATACAAGGGCAGGATGAAGATTAGAAAAACGTTGCCAGCGGCTTTCAAAATTTTATTTTCTGAAAAAGGTCTCCTCAAAGGTAGTAGTATTGCCTACATTATCGCTAACGACCACCTTAAGAACACATTGCGTCTGCTCGGCAATTTTATCATCAAAATTATAGGATATGGTACGGGTTTTGGGTTCGTATTCCATCAATATCCACTCACCATTAATAGTGGCATTGTAAGCCCCTATTCCACTTAAGTCGTCGGAAATTTGGAGGCTGAGATACCGGTAGTTGTTCAACCACTGCCGAGGTTTGAAATTTTTGGGCCTGATTTCGGGGGCTACGGTATCCTTGGCGAGCGTAAAAGTACCTAGATTACGAATCCTTGCATTAAACGTTGTACCGCGTTTATAGGTTTTAAAATGTTCCGGTTTTCCATTATCGTCCAACCGGGCAATGAATAATTGCTTCCTTTCCGCAGGGCTAAATTTGGCAACATCAAAACTTAGGGTAAAATTGCGATGTACGGGAGTCCTTTTATTATGGATAACCACAGTATCGCTTCCTTTTTTTAGATCGATATAAAAATCATCATAAAACGTATTTTGGGGGAAATACACTTTGGCGCCTCCGAGATCGAAGCTGTTGGGTTTGCTGGCCACTAACCAAAAATCCGTTTTATCGGCTTCTTTGGAGATTTTTACTTCCTGTCGTTTCCCCTCCACAGGAATTTTTAATTTAGTGGTGTTTCCTGCCACATCGGCGATCTCAACCGCTACGGTGTAGTTCAGTCCCTCCTTAACCGAAATAATGCCGTTGTTGTACAATTCCTTGTAGATGGAAAGTCTATTGGAATCTTCCTTGAACAATTTTTGGATCCGCCGTTGGAACTGTCCATAATAGGGATAGTCGATCAAGGTATTGATGTATCGCGATTCTCCAAAAGAAAAGGAGTCAAAGGTATATGCTGAATATACTTTACCATTCACGGACTGTTTTACCGCATAAATCCCATTTTTATTAGCCGCCATGTCCTGCCGGTCAAAACCGGTAAACCCAAATCCTATTGCACCCGCAGCAGTTACCTTATCTGCAAGAAAACTTCCATCGGGCTGCTTTGAGAAGCTCAGTTGTATCCGTTTTTCACTTTGATTTATTTGAGCCCCTTCGGACAGCGGATAACCATAAAGTCGTAGCAGGGTGGGATTGGTAGCATCCCTTACGGGCACGTCATAAAGCAATGGATTTATGGGCTTTTCCGTAACACTATTCCGAATTTCAAAATGAAGATGAGGTCCTGCAGAACTTCCGGAATTGCCACTAAAAGCGATAACCTCACCTTGTTGTACTTCTAACTCGCCGTAGTCCGGAAAAACCTCTACTTCGTACGACTTTTTGTTGTATTGTACATTTTTAATGTATTGCTCTATTTCGGGACCGAATTTTTGTAAATGCGCATATACGGAAGTGTGACCGTTGGGATGGGCCACATATAACGCTTTACCATATCCCCAATGGGAAATTTTTATCCGGGTAACCGTCCCTTCTGCTATCGCATATATGGGTAGCCCTTGACGTAACTGTGTTTTGATATCAATCCCTGCGTGAAAGTGGTTTGAGCGTAATTCGCCAAAAGTGCCGGACAAGACTATCGGAATGTCTACCGGGTTTTGAAAAATCCCTTTTGGATATTTTTCCTGAGAAATACTAACCGCAGTGGTAAGTAGGAAAAACAATAAAGCTTGCCAGCGCATGGAAAAACAATTTTGGTCACGAAAGTAACCATTACCACAGAAAATGGAAAAAACTGATCTTAGAAGACTCCAGTGTAGCAACGGGATATGAAGTTTTGAAAAAAAAATATTGTCTGGTTGCCACAGGTTGGTTAACTTTGTTAAGATACGCATTGCGGTTTGCATATGGGTGAACTTGTTGAAATTGTTGACTCTCTGGAAAATAAAGTGAGTAAGCTTTTACATCGATTGGAAGTGCTTAATCAAGCCAATTCCAAGCTAAAATATGAGCTTGCACTGCTCCGGGAGGAAAATGAAAGTACCAAGGCAGTCCTAACTTCCTGGGAAGAAAAATACAATTCTCTGAAGTTGGCAAACTCTTTGCTGGGTAGTGAGACAAACAAAAAAGAGGCAAAGCTCAAAATAAATACATTAATTCGGGAATTGGACAGTTGCATAGCGCAATTGGCCGAATAATGTGCAAATAATATGGAGGAGAAGCTCAAAATCAAGCTTTCCATTGCAGATAGGGTCTATCCGTTGACGATTGATCCAAAGCAAGAAGAGGGCTTACGCAAGGCGGCCAAGAATATTGACCAACTTGCGAAACGATTTGAGCAGAATTACGCTGTACGGGACAAGCAGGATGTACTTGCTATGTGTGCCCTACAGTTCGCCTCTAAAATAGAGCAGGGAGGAATAAATGCTTCGGAGAGTATTGAGGTAGCCAAAGAGCGATTAAAGGCTTTGGACGAACTGGTACAGCTGAAGTTGGGAGGATTAGAATAAGTTCTTTTAAATACAATATTGTTACTACCCACATTGGTATTACTTTTTTGACAAACTCAACATTATTACAATTCAAAAGGGTGAGTTTAGGTTGTAAAAGCAGGCCTTACCTGTATAAGGATCCTTGAGCAGTCTGTTAGCCCTAAACCTGTTATTAGGAGTTTGTACAAAACTTCGGCCAATGTGGGTTTTTTTTTAAACCAAACACAGGAAAAATGGATTACACCGTTACACTAATAATAGCTGTTTTAGTGGGGTTGGGAGTTGGTTTTGCCATAGCAAAGATGTTGGAAAAAGGAAAAGGGGCAAAAACTATTACCAACGCTAAAAAGGAAGCGGCAATTATCGTTAAGGAGGCCAAGAAAGAGGGGGAAAATATAAAGAAAGACAAGATTTTTCAGGCGAAAGAAAAGTTTTTAGAGCTTAAAGCAGAACATGAAAAAGTTATTATCGGCAAAGACAAAAAGATTGCAGAAGCAGAAAAACGAATACGAGATAAAGAATCCCAAATAAGTAACGAACTTGCCAAGGAGAAGCGAATCAATGAACAATTGGTTACACAAACAAAAGAAGTACAGCACAAAAGTGAAATACTGGAAAAGAAGCGGGCCGAGGTAGAGAAACTTCATAAGAATCAGGTAAAACAGTTGGAAGTGATCTCGGGACTTTCCGCAGAAGATGCTAAAAGTCAGCTATTGGAGTCTCTTAAGGAAACGGCTAAAACAGACGCTATGGCCTACTTGCAGAGTACTTTGGAAGAAGCAAAACTTACCGCGCAACAGGAAGCCAGAAAAATAGTTATAAACACTATACAACGCATTGGTACTGAAGAGGCCGTAGAGAATTGTGTTTCCGTATTCAATTTGGATTCCGATGATGTAAAAGGGCGTATCATAGGGCGAGAGGGTCGGAACATAAGAGCTATCGAGTCTGCTACAGGAGTGGAAATTATAGTGGACGACACCCCAGAGGCTATTATCTTATCTTGTTTTGATTCTGTTCGGCGTGAGATTGCACGCTTATCCCTTCACCGACTGGTAACCGATGGTCGTATACATCCCGCACGGATAGAAGAAATTGTAAAGAAGACTGAAAAACAGATTAATGAGGAGATCATAGAAGTTGGGAAAAGGACCGTAATAGATCTGGGCATACATGGATTGCATCCGGAGCTGATCAAAGCTGTAGGTAGAATGAAATACAGATCATCTTATGGACAAAACCTCCTACAACATTCCCGGGAAGTGGCCAAATTGTGTGGTGTAATGGCAGCAGAATTAGGGCTTAATCCCAAGCTAGCCAAACGGGCAGGGCTTTTGCATGATATTGGAAAAGTTCCGAACTCCGAAGTTGAGATTGAAACGCCACACGCCATTCTTGGAATGCAATGGGCCCAAAAATATGGCGAAAACAAAGAAGTTTGCAATGCCATTGGGGCGCATCATGATGAGATTGAAATGACCGGCCTTATTTCTCCCATCGTACAAGTCTGTGATGCTATTAGTGGGGCTCGACCCGGCGCAAGAAGGCAAGTTCTGGATTCCTACATCCAGCGTCTACGGGATTTGGAGGATATCGCTTTTGGTTTTAATGGCGTACAAAAAGCATATGCCATTCAAGCTGGAAGGGAACTCCGTGTGATTGTAGAAAGTGAGAAGGTGAGTGACGATCAGGCTGCTGAACTGTCATTTAATATTTCACAAAAGATTCAGACAGATATGACCTATCCCGGGCAGGTTAAAGTGACCGTAATTCGGGAGACACGATCTGTAAATGTGGCAAAATAAAGAACACTAGGCTTGGTTGTAGTATTTTCCAGTACCACACCTGAATGCTTGTTGTCGTACTTTGCTTAGTTAAAGTAAAGATTGAAGGAAACGTTCGATCCGCTTATTCCTCTTCTGAATCTTCTCCTACTTCCAAACCCTTGACTAACTGATTTTCCATAATGTTTAGGTTTTTCAGTTTGGTCTTCCAAGTTTGCAGGGTTTCTTTCTGTCGTTCTATATTTTTAATTACATCCTGCACTACAGGACTATCTTCTGATGCGTTTGAAAAGAACTGTAGATTGTTTTCCAGCTGGCGTATTTCACTTTTACTTTCTTCTATCTTACGACGTATAAAAGTACGCTCATTGCTGATCGCCCGTTGATTGTTATCCGATTTGGCCAATTGCTTTATTTTGTCGCCATACTTAAACAACTCCGATTCTTGCTTGCTGATATCCAGTTTCTTAAAAAGTGCGTCAATTATCTTATTGAATTTGCTGTTAATATGACGTTTGTTGTAGGGGACATGACCATAGGATTTCCACTCGGAGATAAACTCCTTGATTTTAGAGAGGTCCTTTTGACGGTTTCCGCTTAATTCGAATGCTCTAAGCCGTTCCAAACAGCTGTTTTTCCGGTCATAGTTGGCGTACTCTTCCTTTTGCTCAGCATTCCTTTCTTTGTGAAGTCTGTTAAAATAATGATTGCAGGCTTCCTTAAACTCGTTCCAAATCTTATCCGAGTATTTTCTCGGGACATGGCCAATTTTTTTCCATTCGTTTTGAATGCGCTTCATCTCAGGAGTTGCCATGTCATAATCATCGCTATCTTTTAGGGCTTGCGCTATTCCCAACAAGGCCTTTTTCTTCTCCAGATTATTATGTTGTTCTTTTTTTAGGTCCTTGTAAAAACTATTCTTTTTGCGATTGAACCCGCGTACGGCCTCTTTAAACCGAAACCAACAGTCTTCATTGGATTTCTGGGGTACTTTTCCGGCTGTAAAGAACTGTTCTCGAAGGGCCTCCATTTCGCGAATCTGCTGTTGAATTCCCTTGTGATTGTCAGCTACGCGCTGTGCCAGCTCTTCGATGGCAGCGATGATCTCGTTTTTCTTTTCGAGATTTTTTTCAAAAGAAGCTTCCAGAGCGGCAAAATGTTCTTGCCTTCTGGTATGCATAGCCTTTGTGGCTTCGCTGAAGTTCTGCCAGATGTTTTCTCGTTGATCTTTGGCTACAGGGCCAATTTCCTCTTTCCAGATCTTGTGGAGTGTTTGTAATTCCCGGAAGGCCTTTCCCAAATCGGGTTCTTGTTGAAGTGCTTCAGCCCTGGCAATCAACTTAAGCTTTTCTTCTAAATTATGCTTAAAGTCAAGATCACGAAGTTCCCGGTTTAAATGTAGAAAATCGTAAAAGATTTCGACGTGATGATGATAGGTTCGCCAAACGTCATTGTAGGTCATCCTGGGGATAGGTCCAGCATTGCGCCATTTTTCCTGGACCTCTTTAAAATTTTTATAGGTAGTATTGATATCTTCTTCAACATTAACAAGGCTCTTAAGCTCTTCAATCAACGCCAACCGATGTTGCAAATTATCCTGTAATTGTTTTTCAAGATTTCTGTAGTAGGTATCCCTTTTTTCCCGGTAATCTTTGTAGACTTCATTAAACTGTCTTTTTGTAACGGAATTGTATCTGAAATCAATCTCGTTGCCACCGCCAGCTACAAACTCTTCTTTCTTGTGTTCCAAAAAATCCTGGAACTTCAGATCGAACTCGTTCTTAATGGAATTTACATGCTTATTTATCGCCTGGACTTTTTCATTTTTTACCAGACGCTGTAGTTCTCCTACTAAATTTTCCATGCTCATAGCATGGTAATCCAGAAAAGGAATGTGGTGTCTTTTTTCGTTATCGGAATCCTCAGCATCTTCGGCATTTTCCTGGTCAATTTCCTGTAAAACGTCTTCCTGCTCTTCTTTATCGGTATCCGATTTTACCGCTTTTTCATCTTCTGCGGTGCTTGCCGTGGTATCTATACTTTTATCAAGCTCTTTCCCCCCAGCAGTTTCCTGTGGTTTGTGTTCATTGCTGTCCATCCTGTTGTTCTTTAAAGGTTAGATTGATGGCCGAGGGAAAGTGATTGCTAGCTCTCCCTAAACAAAAATAAGGATTCTTACGTTGGCATTATTGAAAGGCCAGTGATTTAAACTACTAGGAATTCCAGATTTCCCAGGCCTTCTCCGCCTGCAGTTGAAGCATCCGCCATCCGTTTTGAACCGTAGCCCCACGTTTTTTGCCTTCCAGAAGAAAAGCGGTTTCCTCCGGATTATAAATTAAATCGTATAACAAATGTTGCCCGGTGATAAAAGTATACGGAATTTGAGGTTTGGCAGTTACTTGAGGAAAAGTACCCACGGGACTACAATTTACAATTACCTGGTACTCTTGAAAATGTTCCTCTACCAGATCGGAATACGCAAATTGTCCGTTTTTGGGATTACGGGACACAAAGGCGTAGTCTAGGCCCAAATGGTCTAAAACGTAAGTAATCGCTTTTGAAGCCCCTCCCGTTCCTAAGACCAATGCCTTTTTGTGCTGCGTTTGCAACATGGGGATCAGGGATTGCTCAAACCCATAGGCATCAGTATTGTAACCCACTAAATGGTGGTTCACAAATTTGATAGTATTAACAGCGCCGATGGTTTTGGCCTTTTCATCCAAATCATCCAAATAGGGAATGATTTCTTGCTTATACGGAATGGTGACATTAAGGCCATGCAGTACATCTTGCTGTATCAAACCTTTGAATTCTGACAGGGACTCCAGATCATAATTATCATAGCTATGATCTACCAAACCTAAATCCGCGAATTTCCTGGTAAAATATGCCTTGGAAAAGGAGTAGGAGATATTCCTGCCAATAAGTCCAAACTTTTTCTTAATCCTGCCGATTCCGTCCATACCAGTCTAAGCTTAGCAAAATAAAGATTCCAAAAATGATAAAGAAGACCGCTCCCCAGGTTTCCATATTGTCAAAATCGGGCCAGTAGCGTTGGTAATTGATAATAATGGGATCACCATTAGAGTCAATGAGCGGGTTACCGGAACCATCCAATTTAAAAATAGTCTTTTTCCAGGGCCAAATTACCCCAAGTGAACCGGAGATAAAACCAATAATGACAGATGAGGTAATTTTCTTATAATGTTTCAACAGGTAACCCAGGGCATGGGAAAGCGTTACCAAACCCGTAGCAGAGCCAAGGGTAAAGACCGCAAGGATTTTTAGGGTATTCAGGCGTTCGGGATTTTTCAGAAAGCTAAAATCGCCCTTAAACATCTCGGAGAAACTATCGTATAAGCTATTCACAGAGTCCACCAATAGCAGCACGTAATTTCCAAGCAGAATCAAGATAAAGGATCCGGAAAGTCCGGGTAAGGTCATTCCCGAAACGCTGATAATACCGCAGAAAAAAATAAACAGAAGATTGTGATTTTCAGTAGCGGGACTTAGAAAACTAATCGATATTCCAATGAGAAAACCAATAATTCCGGCTACAACGGTCTTTTTGTTCCAGTCTTCAAAATCTTTGGAGATATAATAAATCGAACCAATAATCATCCCAAAGAAAGCCGCCCATACATAGAGTTCCTTTTTCTCCAAAAAAAAGTCTAACAGTCGGGAAACGCTAAAATAGCTAATTAACATCCCCGTGATTAACAAAATCAAAAAGGTTGCGTTCGTATAGCGATAGAATGCTCTGAACCTTCCGTTGAATAAGAGTTTTACTGCTTTGAAATTTATTTTTTGAAGGGAATAGATAAATTCCTCATAAAATCCACCAACAAAAGCAACAATACCTCCTGAAACCCCCGGGACTTTATTGGCGGCACCCATAAAAAGTCCTTTCAATACAAGATAGAGTTTGTCCCAAAATGTACGTGATTTGTGCATTGGCAACCCGGGGTCCTATTTTTTTGAAGCCACCCTTTCAAGGATAAAAATAAGGGAAAATCCAAGGACAGCTAAACCTATGGCCTGGATAAGTTGTGGATCTCCCTCAAAGGCTAAGGGACTTACATTTTCTGGGTTGATAGGAATAACTTTTTCATCAAAAACTTTAGCTTCCAGAACACGTTTCCAAGGCCATATTTTGTTGAGCGAACCAAGAATAAAACCCGTCAGTAGGGCAAGGGTTATGGAACGGAATTTTTTGAACATCCACTTTAATAAACGCGCAAAACTAAGCAAGCCAAATACGGCCCCAAGGCCTACGGTAGCTATCATTAGGAGATCGCGTTCATGGACCGCATCCAGAATGGTTTTGTAAGAACCTAAAAGCACTAAAATAAAGGCGCCTGAAATACCTGGTAAGATCATTGCACAGACTGCCAAAGCTCCCGAAAGAAAAAGGTAAGGAAGACTTTCGACATTCTCATTGGGAGGCAGGGTGGTTATAATATAGGCCACAAATGCACCCAGAACCAAGCTGACTAAGGCACCCAGATTCCATTTTTTGATCTCTTTACCTACCAGGAAGATACTGGCGAGTACCAATCCAAAAAAAAACGACCATAGCAATACGGGATGGTTTTCCAGTAACCAGCTCAAAAACTTTGCTAAGGAAAGCACACTAATGAAAATTCCAAGAAATAATGCCAGCAAGAAATTTCCATTAAGCTTGTTCCAAAAGTTGGTAAAGCCTTCTTTTCTCAAGGTGGTGAGTAATCCTAAATTTATATTGTTAATGGAGCTGATCAATTCTTCGTAAATACCGGAAATAAATGCAATGGTTCCTCCGGATACTCCTGGCACAACATCTGCTGCTCCCATGGCCATTCCTTTAAGGGTAACAATGGCATAGTCTAAAAATCTACGAGGCATAAACTATGTTTTAAGTCCCGTTATGTGGAGGCTTTTTTGTGAGGTTTGAGGCTGTCCTGAATCCATTTGATCGCCTCGAACTCTGGGTACATTTTAAGAAATAGCGCTGATTTTTTCGGGTTCAACGCGAGCGCTCTGCCCATGTTTTCCTTGGCTTTTGAGGTATTCTGGGTTTTCAAGTACAACCCTGATAGTTGATACAGCAACTCGGCGTTTTCAGGATAAAACTCTAGTCCTTGTAACAATACCTGCACCGCAGATTCGAAATCCCCAAGGTGTTGCAATACCGTACCCCAATTCTGCCATGTATTCTGTTCATAATTACCAAGATCCACGGTTTGCTTAAAGGCAAAATCCGCTTCGTCGAAGTTGCGCAACGCCTGGAAAATTTCAGCATTCTTTTTCCAGTACAAAGGATTTTCACCGTCAATATTAATGGCTTTGTTGATATACCGCAAGGCTTTTTTGTAGTCCCTATTCCGGAAATAATACTCCGTTATTGCAAGCCAACCTTTATCCAACAAGGGGTCTTCATGCACCGTATTGTAATAATAGTATTTAGCCAACTCGTCATTACCCAACTTTTCGTGACACTTCCCAATTCTAAGGTAGGCATGTGAAGTGGGATCATCCAGGGAAATAGTGGTTTCATAACACTCGATGGCTTCATTATATTTCCCCAGTCGTTCCAGCACTTTACCTTTCTCAAAATAGGCGCCGAGAAATCGATCGTCAGAAATAATTGCAAAATCAAAAGCGGTTAAAGCCTCCTGATACATCTCCTTGGCAAAGTACATCTTCCCTAGCTGGTGCCAAGCTACTTCGGAATATGGGTTTCGTTCTAAGTAATTATTAAGGTACTGAATGGCACCATCAAAATCCTCCAGGAACTCAAAGCAATACACTACATTGTACAAGGAAGAATAATCGCTGTCATCAAATTCTACGCATTTCATGAAACATCTTTTCGCTTTGCCATAGTTATCCATAAAAAGATATTCCATTCCTAGAAGAGAGTAGATATCAAAGCTGTCCTCCGACATATGGAGGGCTTCCAACAACATGTTCACCGCACCCTGGTGATTGTCTTGTTTGGATAGGATGTTAGCCCGTTGAATGTAAATTTCCTGGTTATTCGCATCGAGGTCCTGGAGTTCATCCAAAATACGCCCGGCTGCTTCAAAATGGTCTTCAAAAACAAGCACTTCTACCTGTAGCAATTTCAATTCTGAAGAATGGGGATGCTGTTGTAATCCAATCTGGATGGCTTTTTTCCCTAAAGCCACTTTACCAAGATTTAGATAGTAGTGAATGATGTCCTCAAAATCTTCCGCATCAAAAAAATAGACATCGTCTGTTTTGAGCATCGATTCGAATTTCAGAATGAACTTGTCAGGTTTTTCGTTAGGGTCTAACGCCATAGAAACGCGGTTTGGTTTAACTATGGACTTAAAATTAGCCGTAAAACGGCCTCATTTTCGTCCCGGATTTGGGTTTGTTATCAACAAATTAGTTAACAGTCATGTTGACCGAATCCAATATTTTAATGATTTTTTGACATCCTGATACGATTTCCTCTTCCGATATTGTTAGGGGAGGAGTAATACGAACTGCCCGTGGTTCAAAAAGCAACCAAAACAATATGAGTTGTTGTTTTGCCGCTTCGAGCACCAATTGATTGGCAATTTCAGGGGAGTCAAAAATCAGGGCCAACATCAACCCTTTGCCCCTTATTTCTTTAATCAAAGGGTGTACCAAAAGTGTTCTGAACAACACTTCTTTTTCCAAAGTATGTGCAATGAGTTGACCTTCAGTTAATTCGTTTAAAGTCGCTAAACAGGCTGCCGCAATGACAGGATTACCGCCAAAAGTCGTGATGTGCCCTAGTTTCGGGTGCTCGCTTAGTAGTTGCATATGTTCCTGGGAGGCTATAAATGCTCCAACCGGCAGGCCGGAAGCCATTCCTTTTCCGATAACCAGGATATCCGGGATACAAGCGAAATACTCAAAAGCAAATAGTTTTCCTGTACGGCCAAACCCGGGTTGTATTTCATCTAAAATCAATAGCGCACCGACCGTATTACACCGTTCGCGTACCTTTTTTAAATACTCGTTTTTCGGCATAATGAATCCCGCTCCCCCCTGAATGGTCTCGAGAATTACTGCTGCTGTTTTCGTGGTAATTTTGGAAAGCTCCTGAGTGTTATTAAAAGCAACAAAAGAGACGTCAGGTAATAATGGACGAAAAGGGCCTTTGCGTTCTTCGAAACCCATAAGACTTAAGCTACCCAAAGTATTGCCGTGATAGGCATGCCGGGCTGCCACAATTTCCGATCGACCGGTTACTCTTCGGGCAAGTTTTAATGCACCCTCTATCGCTTCTGTACCGGAATTCACCATATATGTCATTTCCAACGGCTCGGGTAAATTTATAGCTAATTGTTTCGTATACGCTACAGCAGGTTGCTGCACATATTCTCCATACACCATAACATGCAGGTACTTTTGAAGTTGGTGCTCTACAGCGGCCACGACTTTTGGAGGACAATGTCCTAAGCCGCAGGCTGAAACTCCTGCAATGAAATCGAGATGAGCGTTTCCCGTGGTATCATAAATATAGCTTCCTTTAGCATGGGAAATTTCCATACCCAAGGGATGTGGAGTGGTTTGGGCCTGATATTTGAAAAAGTCTTGTTTCAAAATGTATGATTATTTCCACAACTTACCGGAAAAAGTGCTACCGATCCAGCAATACCTTCTTAACCCTGGATCAACTACCTACTTTTTTTAGTTCCGGTTTTTTCGGTTTCGTACCTTGACTATTGTTTTTTTGGATGCTCGTTTTTGGGTAATTTCCTTTGCTCCGTTCCTGTTCTTCCTGATCGATAGCAATGGGCGAATCAATCCCACGGATTTTAACTAGTTGAATGTTGTTATCGTCCTCATCAAAGATATCTTCTTTTGAAAACAGACGCTCATCACCATACCATACAAAGCCCTTTAGTTTTCTGCTTTCTTCAGGGAGGTCCTTCTCCGGAAAAATATCCCCGTCCGGGTTTACAAAAAAGGTGATATCCTCAATATCGCTGTTGGCCATCTCTAAACGTATCTTGCTACAGATGGTCTTATCAATGCCAATAAGCTCGTTATCATCGTTATACATATAATAGATGACCTCTGTGTTCTTTATAAGATCAACTATTTTGAGTTCATTGTCGATGAACTTTCCAAAAAGATCTTTGCCCTTGGCCTGGTTGTATCCTTTTTTACCAATGGTATCAAAAGCAATAATAAAGGCGTTGTCAATGACTCGAAGCGAGTCCAATTCCTCGGTTTCCATATTTGAGATCAAATGAATGCTATCCCCGGTCATTTGATTGTCCAGGTTCCACATGATCGGGTTTGTTATCAGTTTTGTGATTCCTGTTTTTTCTGCGGAATGGATGGAGTCACATTTCCCACTCAAGTCGGTTTTGAAAAACTTGGCATTTCTAAAGGCCCGCATTGTCCGGGCTTCGGGTTTCCCTGTCACCATGAGTGTATCGCCATGAACGTATAAAGAGTCTTGTTGTACTAGGCTTATGGCTACAGCCTTTTTGGTGGCAAAAACAGAGTCTTTTTCCTTGAAGACTTCAGCATAATGTGCCCTGATCACACCCTGATTTAAGGTATCTGTCACCGTGATGTTATTGGTCGCAGAAGCAAAGGAGGTTACCTTGTCAAAGAAAACACTATCGCCTTCTATGATCCTGTTACTGTAGTCTATTTTTGTGTTTTTTACCCCATAGCCCTGCTCTATTTTGGTATCATAGAATCCACGTTCGCAATAAATCTTATAGTCTTCCCCTACTACCGTGGAAGGTCCATACATATAAGCGTTTTTGGATTCTCTGTAATAGTGAATTTCTTCAGAATCTATGATGTATTCAGGATTATCTATATGTACACTATCTTGAAATTGCACCTTTTTAATCTCCATAAAATAAGTGCCAATTTTACTGGTCAATACATTCACAGAATCCACTACTTTGCCTCCGGAGTTGTAAAAAGACTGCTGTTTTTCACGATCAAAATACAGTGTATCCGTGGTAAGTATCATTTGCCCATCGGTTAAATCTACCGCTTCAAACGCCCTTGCCAGGCGGGTATTCCCGTCATAATCCAGTTTACCGCTATTCATCTCTATGGAATCTCCCTGTTGCAGTCGGACATTTCCAAAGGCTTTTAGTATGTTGTCCTGGGCATAAAACACGGCTATGTCACACCAAAGATCAGCACCCTGGTGTTCAAATTGCACCTGACGCTCGGTATCTTTACTAAAAATGGAAGCCCCAGGAAACTGGGCTTCATCCTTCGTAAAGTTGGCACCATAAACGATATTGATTTGTCTGCTTTCCTGCTCACCTTCCTGAGTGAAACCCTTCAGCGCTAGCAGAGCCAAAGTGAAAAGAAGTATGTTCTTCAAGATGGACAATTTTGCTCAAAAGTAGGATTTTTGACCTATTTGGGACAATCTCCTTGGCAAACCTTTAGTATTCTTTAGCCTTGAATACCCGAAATAGGGACAACCCAATCGGGATCAAAACCCAATAGTGCATTAACGAGTTGAAACCCCTGGAAAGCGTAGATTTCATCTAGTTGGATTTTTCGTTCCTGGATCAACCCTGATTCCAAAAGTCGTTTACGGCAGGTCCCGTTTAGTAGGAAAGTGGAAGGAGTACACCATTGCAAACCGTCAAAGAAAACAATGTTAGCGTAGGAGGTATCCGTAACTAACCCCTTTTTGATGATCAATACATCATCACAGTCCCCCCGTTGTTGGCAAAGTGTATCTAGCGCAGTGCGGTCCTCAAATTTTAAATCATAAGTAATCGTATCATCAACTACCAGTTTGAGCTGTTTGACAACGCTCTTTTGATAATGGCTGAAAGTGAACTTTTTACGATTTATGCCATAGGAGATGCGCAGTTTAACTTTTCCTGTTTGATAATCCTGCGGAACAGGGATTCCTTCGAACAGGTCATATGGTGACGCTTGCCCGAAATAGGTGTTATACACCTTTTGAAAACGTTCGATATGATAATGTCTATGCTGAATCTTGCCATCCAGCAAACAAATACTCTCAAACAGCGGGAATGTAGATTTTCTTGATGAGCTCGACATATTCCTCCTTTACGTTACTGTTATGCGTGATGCCTCCTCCGCTTTTATACCATACTTCCCCATTTTCTTTTTCAATGAACCGGATGGCAACAGCGCTGTCTACGTTTTTACCGTCAAATATGCCAAAAACTCCTGTATAGAAGCCTCGACTATAGTTTTCTACCGCATTAATGATTTCTACCGTTTTTTTCTTTGGTGCGCCACTAACCGAACCTGCCGGAAGTAAGGTTAACAAAAGCTGGCCGAAATTGTTTTGCCATGTTTCTGGCAGCTTACCCCGGATCTCGCTGCTGGTCTGCAAAATCTCACTATTTACAGATCTTATTTTTTCCACATATCGAAATCGGGTTACCGTTACTTCTTTGGCAACCATGGCCATATCATTACGAATGAGATCCACGATGGTATTGTGTTCCTGGGTCTCTTTCGGATCGTTTAACAAGATGTCAGCTGCGTTTTCTAAACTGGCATCAATAGTGCCTTTCATAGGGTAGGAATAAATGTTTCCATCCTTAATTTTTATAAAGCTTTCCGGGGAAAAACAAATAAAGTCGTCTCGGTGTAAGAGTTTATAACTCGCACGGGCGCTGTGAAATATGGAACTCAGATCAATAGTAGTTTGAATTTTGCTGGGAAAAGTGAGATTTACCAGGAAGCTATTACCCTTTTTTAAGTGCTTCATTACACGCTCAAAGCCACTCAGATAAGACTCAAAGGGAAAGGGAGCCACTTCAATGTTTTCTGGTATCTCGTTTTGCGGTGGGATGCTTTCAGGGACATTGGTAACTCCATTGATGTTAAAAAGAATCTTTTCGGAATACGCTTCTTCAAATGTGCATGCCAGCATCTTACGCTTATCAAAGCTGACCATAAAGAAAAAAGGTTCCTTATCCTTAAGGAACCTTGCTGTTTGTTCTTCAAATTGTTTCTCTGTCATAGAAGCTAGCGGTAGATGGTTTGCGTTCTATCCGGTCCTACGGAGACAATTTTAATTGGGACTTTTAGCTCCTTTTCCAGGAATTGAATATACCCATTCAAAGCCGGAGGCAGTTCATTGGAAGTTGTCATTTGCGTTAAGTCCTTTTTCCAGCCAGGCAATTCGGTGTAAATTGGGGATACCGCAGATTCATCAATAGTGTAGGGCAAATGTTGGATCTGCTCTCCTTTGTAGTGATAAGCTGTACAGACCTTAATGGTTTCGAAACCACTCAAAACATCTGCTTTCATCATCATAAGATCCGTAACGCCATTAATTTGAATAGCGTATTTCAAGGCTACAAGATCCAACCACCCGCAACGTCTTGGCCTTCCCGTTGTGGCCCCAAACTCATTGCCTACGCGACTCATGGTTTTGCCGTCCTCATCAAAAAGTTCCGAAGGAAAAGGACCACTTCCAACCCGTGTGGCGTAAGCCTTGAAAATACCCAGGACCTTACCGATTTTTCCTGGTGCCACCCCCAAACCGGTACACGCCCCGGCAGCTGTTGTATTTGACGAGGTCACATAGGGATAAGTGCCAAAGTCGATGTCAAGTAATGAACCCTGGGCGCCTTCGGCAAGGATTTTCTTCCCTTGACCCATGGCGTCAAAAACATACTGCTCGCTGTCTATGAATTTTAGTTTTTTTAAAGCATCAATCCCTTCACAGAATTCGTTTTCCAATTCGTTAAGGTCATACTCAATATCGATATTATGAAACCCTAACAATGCCTGATGTTTATTGGCTAATGCCCGGTACTTTTCTTTCCAGGTATCGAACTCCAAATCACCGACACGCATACCATTTC
>JANQHL010000050.1 GCA_028277085.1 Flavobacteriaceae bacterium | reverse complement strand
AAAGATTGGAACAACTTAAGGCTACGGTGATCATATCACTACCATAAGCAAAAGCTTTGACCACTGCTAAAAACTTAATCCCATCGGGAACAAGAGATTTGAGGTAAATGAAATTATGCTCAAGCGCTGAAAGATCAATTTCCAATGTGGTTTCTCCGGGATTATTCATTTTTGAAGCGCTTTTTTGGGAGTACTTCTTCCGCCCGGACATTTATTTTACTTATTTTTTCCCGGAGCATTGCTTTATAAAATGCGGCTCTGCTTAAGGGTTCATAGTCGGCAGTTTCCCCAAGGAGTACTAAGTTGTTATTGTCCGACTTTCTAAAGCTATAATTGGCTAAGTTCCCGGTTCGGGTACAAACGGCGTGTACTTTGGTAACATATTCTGCGGTGGCCATAAGTGCCGGCATTGGTCCAAACGGGTTCCCCTTAAAATCCATATCAAGTCCGGCAACTACCACTCGGACGCCTCGGTTGGCCAAATCGTTGCAAACCACTACAATTTCATCATCAAAGAATTGCGCTTCATCAATTCCCACAACATCGCAACCATCAGCCAACAACCGGATGTTCGCTGCAGCGGGTACAGGGGTAGATCGTATTTCATTGGCATCATGGGAAACCACCATTTCTTCATTGTATCGGGTATCTACAATGGGTTTGAAAATCTCCACTTTTTGTTTGGCAAACTGTGCGCGTTTGAGTCGCCTAATTAGTTCCTCTGTCTTTCCCGAAAACATGGAGCCTGTGATTACTTCAATCCATCCAAATTGTTCCTTATGATTTACAGTATTTTCGAGAAACATGCGGTAGCTTTAAAAGAAAATAACAGCTTTTTTTGTTTATAATCTTGAAGGAACCAAAATTACTAAAAAAAGATCCCTGAGTTAGTGATCAAAATTTAACCTTTTATTCTCAACGATTTACGGGGATTCCGACTATTTTTATATTCTGCAATACCTAGAAAATGAAAAGGAAGTTACGAGAAGAACTGATTAAGCTCTCTACAGATATTATTACCTCAAGGGAGGATAAGGAACTTACCGAGTTGTATACGCTAGCCAAGGAACTCTACGAAAAACTTGCGGTATTAAAGTTTATTGACGAAAAACTCAAGGATGTGGAGGTAGATGTATCCAAAAATGTAATTGCTTCCCGCTTTGAAAAAATGGCCAATGCTGTTCTGAGTGAAAATACTGCCGTTCCCGAAAGCAACCCACATGAAGAAGATATTATTACGCCGGGGATGGAAACCATTAAGGGGATGGTGTCGGAAATGCCAAGTGAAGCTATAGAGTACATCTTTGGAGATTTTATTGCCAAGGCGGAAACCATAAAAAGTGATAAGGAGATCCTCTCTCCGGAACCTATTCCGGAAAATACAACTGCCAAGACCACATCGCTGAACGATAAGCTTACCAAAAAAATAAATATCGGTTTGAATGACCGTTTGGCCTTTGTGAAACACTTGTTTGACAATAACATGGACGATTACAACCGGGTGATTTCACAACTGAATACCATTGATACCGAGGAACGTTCCATGGCGTTTGTCAATAATATGGTGAAGCCGGAGTACAACAGTTGGGAGGGCAAAGAAGAATACGAGAACCGGTTCAAGGCAATTATTGAGCGGAAGTTTGCTTAAATTAGAGCAAACAACAAATCACCAAACTCCTGGCCATGTTTAAAAAAATCCTCTTTTGGGGGAGTACCACCCTGTTTACCCTCCTCATGTTATTTTCGGTGTACAATTATCTCTTTAATACTACAGCGATTACTGCGGCCTTTGAAAACTTCGGATACCCTACCTATTTGATTTATCCTCTGGCAACTGCCAAATTATTAGGACTTGTAGCACTGTGGGGAAATTTTTCGAAATGGTTAAAAGAATGGGCATATGCCGGGTTCTTTTTCAATTCCATTTTAGCCTTTTTTGCCCATTACATGGTTTCAGACGGACAACAGATGGGCGCGGTTTTGGCATTTGTTTTTGTGGTGATCTCGTATTTAACGGGAAAGACCGTAAGGCCTTAACTTCGGTCCATGGGAAAACTATATCTTGTTCCGACACCCATTGGTAATTTGGAGGACATTACCCTAAGAGCACTTGAAATACTAAAAACTGTTGATCTGATTTTGGCAGAAGATACCCGCACCAGTGGAAAGCTGTTGAAGCATTATGAGATTCTAACCCCTCTGCAATCGCATCATATGCATAATGAGCACAAGATGCTACCGGCATTAATAGCAAAATTAAGGGCAGGAGCTGAAATTGCACTTATTTCAGATGCTGGTACTCCGGGAATTTCGGACCCAGGCTTTTTGCTTACTCGTGCTTGTATTGAAAACGCTATTCCGGTAGAATGCCTGCCGGGGGCTACGGCCTGCATCCCGGCTTTAGTGAATAGCGGCCTACCAAGTGATCGTTTTGTGTTTGAAGGATTCCTGCCTGTAAAAAAAGGACGGCAATCACGATTGCAGGAGTTAGCCGATGAGTCCAGAACGATGGTTTTTTATGAAAGCCCACATAAGCTGATGAAAACCCTGGGGCAGTTTCAAGAGTACTTTGGAGCAGACCGGGCCGTTGCTGTTTCCCGTGAGCTGACAAAAATGTACGAAGAGACAATTCGGGGAACACTTCAGGAAGTAGCCCAACACTTTACAGATAATCCTGCCAAGGGGGAATTGGTTGTGGTAGTTGCCGGCAAACCGAAATGAAACAACTACTCCAAAATATCAGTAGTTGTACTATTTGTCAAAACTATTTGCCATTTGGCCCCAGGCCGGTTATTACTGCCCATCCGGATGCGAAAATTGCAATCATTGGTCAGGCGCCCGGAGCTAAAGTGCATGAAACCGGCATTCCCTGGGACGATCCCAGTGGAAAACAACTACGGAAATGGTTGGGAATTACCGATACTCAGTTTTATGATGATCGGCTTTTTACCTTGATCCCGATGGGATTCTGTTATCCTGGAAAAGGGAACTCCGGGGATTTACCACCACGGCCGGAATGTGCACCTCAATGGCATCAAACACTTCTGGAGGAAATGCCCAACATAACACTGACTATTTTGATTGGACAATATGCTCAGAAGTACTATTTGAGGGAACGCTTGCCAGGGAACCTGACGGAAACCGTGCGGCAGTATACCGATTATTTACCGGAGTACTTTGTTATGCCCCATCCATCCCCAAGAAATCGGTTTTGGCTTCGTAAGAACCCCTGGTTTGAGGAAGCAGTTTTACCAGAATTGCAAAAAAGGATTAGTACTGTACTGAACGACGCAATCTACTGAAGGTCTCAGGCTTCATATTGAGATAGGAAGCTAAATATTTCTGGGGGATTACTTTCAGCTCCTCAGGACAGCGGTTCATAAAGGCAATATAGCGTTCTTTGGCCGAAAGGGTCAACAATTCTACTTCACGAAAAAGACGACCAAAAAGAATTTCCCGGAAAAAAAGATGGCCCCATTTATGAAAATCCGGATGGTTTTCGAACAGGGATAAATAGTCACTGCGTGAGATCCCTAAGAGTGTTGTAGGTTTTAGGGCTTCCAAAAAGGTATCTGAGGGCTTTTGACGGATAAAAGAATCGAAAACACCGGAGGGGCTGCCGGGATAGGAGAACCCCAAAACTACTTTCTCCCCGTTTTTGTTTAGGAGATAGAGGGCCTGTACCCCCGCTACAACTACATAAAAACGACGCTCAATACTTCCGGCCTGGGTGATCAATTCGCTTTGACTAAAAGTATATACTTTCCAGGGTTTTAAGAAAAACTCCTCTTGTTGCTCAGAAAAGGCTACACCTTTAAAAAAGGATTTTAACCGATCACTATGCGTTACATCCATTATCAAATAAAGATAAGGATCATGTTTGGGATGCCAGGATCTCATCTATTTGTACCATATGGCGTTCGGCATGGCACAATAAAAACTCAAAAGCTTCCGGTAGATAGAATTTGACAATAGGACCTATGGCAGAGGAGAAAGGACGATGCTTCATTTGCTTGGTTCTACTGGAAACAATATGCGCTTTTAAGTCTTGATAGGACTTGAGGAAACGCTCAAAAACGGCACTCCTTTTTTGTGCATCGAGCGTTTCAGGGTTAAAGAGCGGTTCGAAGCGTTTCAAGGTTTTCATTTTGAAAGGTCGCTTCTTTCCTTTTGGGCGCTGCCCTGCTATAACAAAGCGTTGCCAGGGGCGAACGTTAAAAGACCATGACCCTGAATTAGAGGGAATTAGTTCGGAAAAAGCCTGTTCCAGTTTTGGCGTATAAAGATCCATGGCAATGGATAAATGCTCCAGTACCTCCAGGACATTCCAGGATTTTGGGGAGGGGGCTTTGGTTACCGTTGCCAAAGGCATTCCCTGCAATTCAGGTATCTTGTTAAGGATTTGGTTCAATCGTTGGATTTGATGTTCCGGGGTGACAACCAGTTTTGGCATGACCATTCGTTTTTGATAAGGATAAAGATCGGATAGTAGCCGTAACCAAAAGTTGATCTGGGTCAAGAAATGGTTTTTAGACTTCAGAACGCTTCGCTGATAGAGGTTAGATTTAAGATCGCTTCGCTTTGAGAGGATAGATATAAGACTATATCGTTTGTACAATGTATTCTTGAATTTCAGGATTAGGCAGGTATATGCTGATGAGTCTTTAGCCACTAAACTTTAAAATGCTTTAATGATAGCGGTGAGTTTATCATTGAAAAAGATCATTGCTATGAATACAAGAACCAGTGTTGGCAAAGCAAGGTACAACACGAAAAACCTAAGGGCTTTGTAAAAATATTTTCCTGTCAACTTTGGAAATACGTTTATATCAAAGTTCATCTTGCTAAATTTTCAGCCAAATTATTTCGATCAGTTTTAGATAGTTGTAACATGAAAACTACGTGTTTGTTTAATCCTATGAAGCTGCTCCTTTTCAATAGTCAAAAGTTACATTTAAAGTTGTGAAAACGTTTTCACGAGATTCACCCCTCCAAACCTAGAAGTCGTTGGAAGACAAAAAAAGGACAGCTAAAAATTGATTTAAACAATAGATATTCAATGACTTATGTTAAAGGTTTTTATCTAGCTATTTCTCTAATACTTTGGTTATTAGTGAATTGTGAAATAAAAAAAGGGACATATTACTCGAAAATATTTTTTGTCCGAAAAAACTCTTAAAAACCTTACAAACAGTGAGGGGTCTCGGACAATTATCGGGATAAGCTGGATTCCTGCCTTCCTGCCCGTTCCGGTCAGGCGGGCGCAGGAATGACAAGGAAAGCTGAAATCTAATAGCGAAGCGGTCTAATGTCTATAGTCTAATATCTAAAATCTCATGTCTATCATCTAATATCTAGACCCGTCATGCTTCCCCTTTTCCCAACCATATTTACCCAGGTACTGCTCCCCGCTTTCTACAGCACCCTCTTCTATTGCCGTGCCCATGGAGTCATTCCAACGATTCAGATAACCGAATAAGGAGATCACGCCCAACATTTCTACAATTTCCCCGTCGGTCCAATGCTGATGTAACCGTTCTTTGATACTGGCATTTACCGTATTGGGAACCTGGGAAGCGGCTAAGGCAAAATCCAAAGCAGCACGCTCCGCATCCGAAAAGGCCCGATGGGTGCGGTATTCCCAGATGTTATCCAGCTGTTCTTGTTCCGCCCCGTAACGTTCGGCAGCACGAATAGCATGGGCCTGGCAGTAGCGACACCCTGTAGCATTACTACTTACCCAGGCAATCATTCGTTTTAAGGCAGAGGTGACCTTACCTTCGTTCGCCATAACCGCCTTGTTGAGGTTGATGAACGCTTTGGAAATCGCTGGCCTGTGCTGCATGGTTAACACCGAATTCGGACAAAACCCCAGCGTTTCATTGAAGAATTCTGCCAGGTTTTTGGTTTCGGGGTCGTGGTCAGGGGATAGTGGTTCAACAAGTGCCATACTGGACGGATTTATTGTATTTTTAACATTTACAAGAAACAAAATTTATGGGAGATACAAATCATATCACCACCAAGTGGATGGGCCAAATGGCTTTTGAAAGCAACAATCCTTCAGGAATTTCCCTTAAAATAGACGCCAATCCTGAAGATGGAGGTACTGGAGCAGGCTATCGGCCCAAGGCATTGATGCTTTCTTCCCTAGCCGGGTGTTCTGGATTGGATGTTGCCTCCTTGATCAAAAAAATGAAACTTGATGTGGAAGAGTTTCATATTGAGACCTTTGGGGATTTGACCGAGGAGCATCCTAAGTATTACGACAAAGTTCGTGTCGAATACCACTTTCATGGATCCAATCTAAATGAAGAACGGTTACAGCGTGCAGTAGATCTGTCCGTTGAAAAGTACTGTGGTGTTATGGAGATGTTTAAACGCTTTGCAACCTTGGAAATAACTACCCATTTTCACAAAGCTTGAACAGTAGGATGCTAAGCAGTCGCTGATAATAAGAATTAACAGAAAATACCAATCTTACCAGTGGAAACTAGTATGCGCTGGAGTATTAAACCCAAGCCGTTATCCCAAGATGTAGGCCGACTTTCCGAGGAGCTCAAAGTGGACCCCTTGATAGCGCAGTTGTTGGTACAACGCGGTATCTCCAATTACGAAGAGGCTAAACGGTTTTTCCGCCCGCAACTTTCGGATCTGCACGACCCCTTTCTGATGAAGGATATGGAGAAGGCCGTTTTACGCATTGAAAAGGCGATAGCCCAGAAAGAGAACATTCTAATCTTTGGGGATTATGATGTAGACGGTACTACTGCGGTGGCTATGGTGTATACTTATCTTATGGAGGAGTATGCTAATGTGGCGACTTACATTCCTGATCGTTACCGTGAGGGATATGGCATTTCCTTTGAGGGAATCGATTTTGCCGAGGACAATAACGTTTCCTTAATCATTGCCTTGGATTGTGGAATTAAGGCCCTGGACGAAGTGGCCTATGCCCGGCAGAAGCATATTGACTTTATTGTCTGTGATCATCATCTTCCCGGAGAAAGTCTCCCGGGAGCGGTTGCGGTACTGGACCCCAAAAGAGCCGATTGCGACTATCCTTACAAAGAATTATGTGGCTGCGGTGTTGGCTTTAAGCTACTCCAGGCCCTGGCGGAAAAGAAAGGGCAGCCTTTAGAAAGTCTTATTCAATACCTGGATTTGGTGGCTACGGCAATTGCGGCAGATATCGTTCCTATAACAGGTGAAAACCGGGTACTGGCATCTTACGGGCTTAAGGTCATCAATAGCGCCCCAAGGACAGGGATAAAAGCCATTACCCAGCAAATAAAGAAAAGGGAATTGAGTATTACTGATGTAGTATTTGTCATCGCACCCCGAATTAATGCCGCAGGCAGAATGGAACACGGACAATACGCTGTACAGCTGCTTACCGCAACTAACC
>JANQHL010000044.1 GCA_028277085.1 Flavobacteriaceae bacterium | reverse complement strand
GGGACAACACCGCCGGAGAATGGGTCACCGCCGATGACGATGATTCAGGCGCAGCAGCACTTACCGATGGCAATATCTTCGTAGGGGGTACCGGCGATGTACCACAGGACGTAACAATGTCCGGAGATGCCAACATTACCAACGCCGGGGTGCTCGATCTAAACGATGACGCTGTGGAACTTTCAGAGATCGCTCAGAACGGGGCCGCAGATGGTCAGGTACTCAAATGGGACGATACAGCCGGAGAATGGGTCACCGCAGACGATGACGGTGATTTATCTGGAACTACCGGCTCGATTTTCTTTGCTGATGCTGGGGGTGCTCCAACTGAGGACATAGGTGAGTTGTTTTGGGATGAAACCAATAATAGGTTAGGTATCGGGTTAACAAATCCGGATAGAGCCCTTGAAGTTGACGGCGAGGTTAAATCTACAAGTAGTTCCGTGGCAGGTGGTTCTGCTGCCTTACCTTCATATGGTTTTCATACCAACGACGACTTTGATACTGGAATGTATAGAGCTGCCAACAATCAAATAGGCTTTTCTACAACTGGAATTGAAGCCATGCGCATTGACGCCAGCCAAAATGTTGGGATTGGTACTGGTGCAACTATCAATGCTAATGCCAAACTACATGTAAATGGTAATATATTTGCTGAGAGTGGAGATTTTTATTCAGCAAGTGGAGCTGTCATAATAGGTGTTCCCGATTATGTTTTCCAGAACTATTTTGACGGATATTCTACAATAAAGGAAGACTACCAGTTTATAAGTTTAGAGGAAATAGAAGCATTTACAAAGAAAAACAAACACCTGCCCGGAGTCACCTCCGCGGCCCAAGCCAAAGAAGAAGGCTATTGGAACCTGAGCCGATCAAACCTCCAAAACCTAGAAAAAATCGAAGAGCTTTTCCTACACACTATTGAGCAAGAGAAAAAAATAAAAACGCTGCAACAGGAAAATGCTACCCTGATCCAGGAACTGGATGCCCTTAAAAAAGATATGGCCGAAATAAAAACCTTACTTCGCAATACAACGGCCGTAAAAGATGAATAAAGGCAATCTCATACTATTCTTTTTTTGCAGCCTGTTGTCGTTCGCGCAAAACGCACTCTACAACAGCGGGAACCTTCGTATTCATGAAGGAGGGCAATTAGGCTTTCATACGGATCTGATCAATGATGGGGTGTTTGATCAAAACGCCGGTCTGGCAGGCTTTTACGGAGAAAACCTGATCTCCGTCTCCGGGGCATTTTCCCCACAATTTTTTGATGTGGAACTGCTTCAGGAAAACGGCTTGTTCTTAGCGACATCCATCTCCGTGGCCAACAATATGAATTTTATCATGGGTAATGTTTTTAATACCCTGGATGATCCGGGCACCCGCCTCAATTTCCTGGAAAATGCATTCTATATTGGTCAATCAGATGTGGCTAAGGTAATAGGGTTTGCAAGCGTAACGAATCGGCAAAACTTTATCTTTCCGGTAGGGGATGCCAATACCTTGCGCACCTTAGGGATAAATGGCTCGTCCAATGTATCAGCGGCCAGTTGTGCCTATTTTTTTGAAAATCCCAGTGCCCCAACATCCCTTGCCGAACAATTCAACACGACTAGCCGTGAAAGGGATTTGGGAGAGGTTTCCGAACGCGAATTTTGGGTGCTTACCGGCAGTACCCCCACTACGGTTACTGCTACATGGAATGCGAGAAGTGCCCTAATCGATATAGCCCTTGAAATTGAGGACATCACCCTGGTGGGCTGGAATATTGCCCTGCGACAATGGGTGAGCCTTGGTACACAAGCTGCGGTTGGTGATCTTACAGAAGGCTTTATCACCTCCGAGGTGATAGTACCGGATACGTATGCGGCCATTACTTTTGGGGCTAACCCACTGCCTCAAGATACTTTTGCCGTAAACAATCCCACGCTAGGCAATTATTTCCTTACTCCAGATGGGGATGGCATTAACGATTTTTTGGTGATCGACGAACTGGAAGAATCCCCGAATAATACCGTGGTTATTTTTAATCGATCGGGTCAAAAAGTGTTCGAAAGAGAGAATTATGTCAATGAATTCAATGGGTTTTCCAATACCGACAACTTTGTCGTGAATCGCCAATCTGGCCTTCCCGAGGGAGTGTATTTCTACATTGCTACCTTAAAAGACCTCCAATTGGAATACCAGGGATTTCTTTACTTAAATCGTTAAAGCAATAGCATTGCGCAGAATTGCAACCGCAAGGACGCTCCAATCCCCTTAATTTCTTTTTACTTTTGAAGATAACTAGGAGCATTGATATTCTACAATACCACCTCACTTCAAAAAAAATGTAATGCGGCGAAGAAGTTTTCTCAAAAAATCATCCTCGGGAGTACTGGCGTTAGCAACCTTACCTCAATTAAGAATAGCAGCAGATCCTCAATATTCTATTGAGGAATTAATGGGAAAAGCAGACATAGCACTTATTGGGGAGGGCATTAATCTTAGAAGAGCTGCCCATGATGCCTTTGTAGCAATGAAAAAAGCGGCATTCCAGGACGGGTTTGCCATCAAAATTGTGTCCAGTTACCGAAGTTTTGAGCGCCAAAAAGCCATCTGGGAACGGAAATATAGGCGATACACCGAAGAAGAGGGTATGGCGCCTCTAGCGGCGATAGAAAAAATTATAGAATACTCTACTATTCCCGGTACCAGTAGGCACCATTGGGCAACGGAAGTTGATATCATTGATGGTAATCCTTCGGTGTCCGGAGACGTTTTAGTTCCTGAAAAATTTGGTGAAGGTGGCCCGTTTGAAGGACTTAAAAAGTGGTTGGATGAAAATGCTTCTGACTTCGACTATCATTTGGTCTATACCGATAGTTATTTCAGAAAAGGATTTAAATATGAACCCTGGCATTATAGTTATGCCCCCTTATCCAAGCCCATGCTCACCCAGTATCGGAAGAACAACCTGGCGAAATTGATTCGAAATGAAGATTTTGAAGGAGCGGAACACTTTACTGCAGGGTTTCTAAAGGACTATATTCACAACAACATTTTGGATATCAATCCTTATCTGTTGTAGCGCTTTTTTGTACCTTATCGCTATACAACACTAACAATCATGCGTAGTAGAGGAAGCTGGAAAATTCGAATACTTATCGGATTAACCATAGTGGTATTCGCTTTTGTACAACGTTGCAACAACAAGCAAGAAAATCCCTATACCGGAAGGGTGCAAAACATCAACATGTCTGCAGAGCAAGAAATTGCCATTGGCCTGCAAAGTGCTCCGGAAATGGCACAACAGCATGGCGGACTCTACCCGGACGAGCGAATGCAAGCCCTGGTAGATGCCGTTGGGCAAAAACTGGTACGTAACAGTATTGCCCGGGAAACACCCTATCAATTTGATTTTCATTTGTTAGCAGACGATCGTGCTATTAATGCCTTCGCTTTACCCGGGGGGCAATGTTTCATCACTTACGCCTTGTTCCGACAATTGAATGAAGCGCAATTAGCCGGAGTGCTGGGGCATGAAATTGGCCATGTTATTGGGCGACATTCCGCGGAACGTATTGCGGAAAGCAGCTTCTGGCAAACGCTAACTATGGGGGCTGCTGTAGGTGGTGACATGGGAGAACTGGTGCAAGGTATCGGTCAGAATACCTTACTGAAAAACGGAAGGGGAGATGAATTGGAAAGTGATGATCTGGGTGTATTGTTAATGATACAATCCGGATATGACCCCTATGAATTGGTAGCGGTAATGCAAATCCTTAAAGCAGCAGCAGGTCCCAACCGGGTGCCGGAATTTCAAAGTACCCACCCGGATCCGGAAAACCGGATCGAAAAGATCGAGGAAGCTATCAGAAAGTATCAAGGTCGATAAATTCTGTGCGTTCATCGATAGATTGCTGGAATCCAAGGAATATGCCTATCTTTATAGCACCAAAGCTTACGCGAACTTGACCCATTGTAGCTATTGAAACGCTTTATACAATGGGAACACTATTAAATTTTAAGAACGTTTATTTGGAGGCGTTTGACGACTGCAAACCAGCCTACCTTGTAGTGCTGTTAAAATTGTATTCAGTCTTCTGCGCACTTATGATATTTATGGCACTGTATGCATTTCTTTACAGAGCATTTACCGGATTTGAGTTTTAACTGCATTATAAATTCCCTTTTTACGCGAACACTATAGGGAAAATCAAAAACCCTGACCAATGGTCAGGGTTTTTTGATCGACAAATAATCTCCGGTCGTTACTTCTTCATAGCGGCATTAATCACTTCAAGAACTTCCTTGGCATCAGCAAGTTCTGCGTATTTCTTAACAGTGTAGCCCTGGGCACACCGCTTCTTAAGTTTTGCGCCGTTTGCTATCAACACTTTTAGGATTTCCGGCTTGTTGTACCGAGCAGCGTAATGCGCAGGGGTTTTGCCCAAAGATCTTTTGTTTACATCTTCTCCCTGGGCGATCATTTGTTTAACCGTTTCAATATCGCCTTGTACAATGGCTTTACAGAAAGCATTGATTTCAACAGCCACAATTGCGTTAGATTCCCCATAAACTTCGGGTTGGGCCATGCCAGTGCTGGCCAGTACACCTGTGAATACCATTCCACAAGCCATAGCTACGGTTAGGATCGTTTTTCTCATGATGAATAAATTTTTGATTATAGATTTAATTGATATTCTAATAGACTTGGTAACTGGGGTATTTGTTACGGCATTAACAGTTATATAACTAAATTTTAACAACTGTACATTTTTCGAGAGTAACAATTCACAATCTCAAAAAAGGTCCAAAAGGTTGGCAGTTCATCGGATTTCCTCATATTTTTGGAGTTTATCCGAATTGCCATGAACAAAAAAGTACTGTTGATGATATTAGACGGCTGGGGAAAGTCTCCGGATCCGGAAGTTTCAGCTATCGAACATGCTAACACACCGTTTATAGATTCGCTCTACGACACCTACCCCAACGGGATTTTGTTGACCGATGGCATGAACGTGGGTTTGCCGGAAGGGCAAATGGGGAATAGCGAAGTAGGGCATATGAACCTTGGAGCGGGGCGAATTGTATACCAGGATCTGGCGAAAATCAACAAGGCTGTACAGGAGAATACCTTAAAAGACGAAAACGTGTTAAAAGAAGCCTTGGCATATGCAAAGGCCAACAACAAAAAGATCCATTTGCTAGGTTTGGTAAGCGATGGTGGTGTACATAGTCATATCGACCATTTAAAAGCGCTTGTTGAAGCCGTAGAAGGCGCTGATGCAGAAGTTGCCTATATCCATGCATTTACCGACGGTCGTGATGTAGATCCCAAAAGTGGCAAAGGGTTTTTAACGGATCTTTCCAAGAGCTGTCAGGGGAAGAAGACACAGCTGGCTACTGTCATTGGAAGATATTATGCCATGGATCGCGATAAACGTTGGGAGCGTGTAAAAAAGGCCTACGACCTGGTAGTCCACGGCAAGGGAACTCCCTTTACTAATGTTGCTGATGCCATGCAAACCAGTTATGATAGTGGAATTACCGATGAATTCATTGAACCTATAGTCCTTAATGAAAACGCAAGGATTGAAGCGGGAGATGTGGTCCTCTTTTTCAATTTCAGAACGGACAGGGGACGGGAGCTTACGATGACGTTGAGTCAACAGGACTTTCCGGATCAGGATATGAAAAAAATGCCTTTGCATTATGTAACAATGACCAATTATGACGATACATTTAAAAATGTGCATGTCATCTACGGCAAGGAAAAAATAAAAGATACCCTGGGCGAGGTACTGGCCAAAGCGGGTAAGAAACAAATTCGCATTGCAGAAACTGAGAAATACCCCCATGTTACCTTCTTTTTTAATGGTGGCAGGGAAGAACCCTTTGAGGGAGAACAACGTATATTGTGCCCTTCTCCCAAAGTGGCTACTTATGATCTAAAACCGGAAATGAGCGCTTATGAAGTAAGAGACGCCATTGTTCCCGAGTTAAAAAAGGGTGAAGTGGATTTTGTTTGTTTGAATTTTGCCAACCCCGATATGGTAGGGCATACAGGAGTTATGGAAGCTGCCGTTAAAGCCTGTGAAACTGTGGATGAGTGCGCCAGAGATGTGGTAGGAGCGGGCCTTGAAAACGGTTACACTAACATCATAATTGCAGATCATGGGAATTGTGATACCATGATCAACCCCGATGGAAGCCCCAATACCGCGCACACCACAAATCCAGTTCCGCTTATTCTTGTTGATAAAGACATTACCGAGATCAAGGACGGTGTGCTTGGGGATATTGCTCCTACGGTCTTGAAGCTCATGGGGCTGGCACAACCTGAAGTTATGACTCAAAAACCGTTGATTTAATAGCTTTTGCATGGTTGTTTATCTTTGCGTCTATGATTCTGATTAAGACTGCTGAAGAAATAGAGCTTATGCGCGAGAGTGCATTAGTGGTTTCCAAAACTCTTGGTATGCTGGCATCCGAAATTAAGCCAGGAGCCGATCCGTTAAAGTTAGACAAAATGGCGGAAGAGTTCATCAGGGAACAAGGGGCAGTACCCGGTTTTTTAGGGATGTATGATTTTCCAAACACCCTTAACTGGAGCCCCAATGCGCAAGTTGTACATGGAATACCCAACAATGAATTACTCAAAGAGGGCGATATTGTATCCGTGGACTGTGGAGCACTTAAAAATGGCTTTTACGGAGATCACGCGTATACTTTTGAAGTAGGAGAAGTACCCGAGAAAACCAAAAAGTTGTTGCGAGTCACTAAGGCATCCTTGTACATCGGTATCCGGGAGTTTAAATTGGGTAATCGGGTTGGGGATGTGGCTCACGCTATCCAAACCTATTGCGAAAGCCATGGTTATGGAGTGGTAAGGGAATTAGTAGGCCATGGGTTAGGAAGGGATTTGCACGAAGACCCGCAAATGCCGAACTACGGGAAACGGGGACGTGGTAAAAAATTTGTAAATGGTATGGTGGTGGCCATTGAGCCTATGATCAATATGGGCACCCGTAGCATAAAACAGTTGAAGGACGGATGGACCATTCTGACCGCAGATGGCCTCCCCAGCGCCCACTTTGAGCACAATGTAGCATTGGTTAACGGTAAACCAGAACTGCTATCCACCTTTCAATACATTTATGATGCGCTGGGAATACGGTCTGAAGAAGAGGCTGAATTTACAAGACACGAATTTCACTAAAGATCGTGTCAAACCTTTTTAAATATCTCTTGAATTTAATTCCAAGGCCATGGTTGATTACAATAAGTTATTGGATACGGCCTGCAATCGCCTTTTTTTTAAGAGGGAGTACCTACACTGATCCCATAGACGGTACGAGTTTTCGAAAATTTCTCCCCTACGGATACGAAAATCCCAGGGAAAATGTCCTCTCTCCTTCTACACTGTCCCTGGAACGCCATCGACTGCTTTGGTTATTTTTACAAGGCGAAACCCCGCTTTTTACAAATTCGCTCAAAGTATTGCATTTTGCTCCTGAACAGGCCTTCTACAAGCGTTTTAAAAAAATGAAGCGTCTGGAGTACATCACAACGGACCTTAATTCCCCACTAGCAGATGTGAAAGCAGACATTTGTAATCTACCCTTCAAAGAAGGGGAATTTGATGTTATTCTTTGCAATCATGTCCTGGAACATATTCCTGATGATAGGAAGGCAATGAAGGAATTGTTCCGGGTGATGAAACCAGGCGGATGGGGTATCTTTCAGGTACCTCAGGACCTCAATCGTGATCATACCTTTGAGGACAACACCATAACGGATAAAAAAGAACGCGCTAAGATCTTCGGCCAATACGATCACGTCCGTATCTACGGATTGGATTATTTTGATCGATTGCGAAAAGCAGGCTTTACTGTCGATGCTGTAGATTATACCTCCCAGTTTTCCGATTCGGAAATTGACCGATATCGCCTTGCAAAGGGAGAACGCATTCCTTTTGTCTCGAAACCCTAAGGAGCGATAGCTTTGCGAAAATGCGGAGTCATAAATTCCTGGGTACTACCCTCCTCATCCAGGTAAATGATATACGCGTATAACCCGGACGTTTTGGCTAATACCGCTTTTGAATCCTCCAGATCCATCGCCATAAAAGCGGTAGCATAGGCATCTGCCGTAGCACAATCATCGGCGATTACACTGGCTGCCAATACTTTTGAGTTTTTGGTATATCCTGTCTTCGGGTTAATAGTATGCACATATTTTTCGCCGGTATCAGGATCTACACGAAATTTCCGATAATTCCCCGAAGATGCCAGCGCCTTATCTTTAAGCCTAATAATCCGCTTTAGTTGCCTACCATTTTCTGCCTCGGGATCATCAATCCCCACGGTCCACTGCTTTTCGGAAATTGTGTTCTCCCCTTTCGACAGCACCTCCCCTCCTACCTCAACCAAATAATTATCAATAGCATTCGCCTCCAAGAGCTTCCCCAGTCGGTCAATAGCATAGCCTTTGGCTATTGCATTAAAATCGAAAAACAATTCCGGGCTGCGTTTACGAATCGTTCCCTCGACAGTAAGTTGCACTTTATCGAACCCCACGTATTGCAAAAGACTATCCACCTTGGTACTGTCCAGGGCAATCTGTTCCCCGGGTCCAAAGCCCCAGGCATTCACCAAAACACCTACTGTAGGATCAAAATACCCATCAGAAGTCTCATACACCCTTTTGGACAGTAGGAATACTTCGCGGAACATAGCGTCCACTACAACGGTGCTATCACCCCGATTTATTTTAGAAATATCCGAATCCGGAATATAAGTGGACATTGATCGATTCACTACCTGGAATACCGAATCAATTTCCTGTTGCAAATCCAATGCTTCATCTGCCAGATAAATGATAGAGTAGGTTGTGCCCAAAGCATTTCCCACATTTTGGTTTCGTACCCAGGCCGGTTGCTCAACACAACCTGACAGCACTATTCCAATCACAACTATCCATCTCTTCATAACACGTCTGTTCTTGTTATTAATACGACACTAATCCCTCGTAGTCTACGATGTAAGGTGCATTCAAAATAAGAGGCGACCGTCTATCTGCAGCATTGGATAGCCCAACACCCGCATAATACGTCAGCGCCTCAAATTTTTCTGCATGGTTTTTCACTTTATCCATAAGTCCCCTATCCAATTCCCTTGGATCTTCAGGGAACAAGACGTATCGGACTACAATAAAGTGAAGTGTTTTGTCTTTAAGGCAAACAAACTGTGGATCTTTCTTGGGTTTGCTATTTACCGCCATAAACTCAAAACCATCTTCTTCCAATTGTTTTCCAACCAAATTCATGGCCAGATTATGGATTTCCTGTGGTGTTAGCTCTCTAGACATAATTATCAAAAAAACCGATGCGAGGCATCGGTTTGGTTCTATTGCTCAACCCCTATCGCAGGGATAAAAAGATTTGTAATAGGGTTTTATCCTCCAAAATCGTCAAAACGGATGTTCTCATCTGGAATCCCAAAATCTTCACCCATTTTCTGGACCGCTTTGTTCATTAGCGGTGGGCCACAGAAATACAGTTCAATATCTTCCGGCGCATCGTGGTCATTTAGATAGTTATCAATCACACAATTGTGAATGAAGCCTACAAAACCATCCCCTTCTTCATCATTGAGGTCTTTCTTGATCTTCCAGTTATCCTCTTCCAAAGGTTCTGAAAGTGCCATGTAAAATTTGAAGTTAGGAAAATCCTCCTCTAATTGCTTGAAATGATCAATATAGAACAATTCCCGCTTTGAACGTCCGCCATACCAATAGGTAACTTTCCGATTCGTTTTTAAGGTCTTGAACAAGTGATACAAATGGGAACGCATAGGCGCCATACCAGCCCCACCACCAACATAGAGCATTTCCGCTTCGGATTCATTGATAAAGAACTCCCCAAATGGACCAGAGATGGTCACCTCATCCCCGGGCTTCAATCCAAAAATATAAGAGGACGCCACACCTGGGTTTACATCCATCCAGCCATTTTTAGAACGATCCCATGGAGGTGTCGCAATACGTACATTCAACATGATCTCCCTTCCTTCCGCAGGATAGGAGGCCATTGAGTAAGCACGCTCAACAGTTTCGTTATTCTTCATGACCAATGGCCAGAGATTAAACTTGTCCCACTCCGTTTTAAATTTATCCGGAGTTTCGTGTTCCTCGGGATGGGCAGTAATATCCATGTCCTGGTATTTCACCTCGCAAGGTGGAATCTCAATTTGAATGTAACCCCCAGCCTTATAGTTCATCATCTCGGGGATTTCCACCACAAATTCTTTGATAAAAGAGGCTACATTATAGTTCCGAACCACTTTAGCTTGCCACTTTTTGATCCCAAATACTTCTTCGGGTATTGTGATCTCCATATCCTGCTTCACTTTCACCTGGCAGGCTAGTCGAGCCCCTTCATTCAGTTCTCTTTTGGAAAAGTGTGGTGTCTCTGTCGGCAAGGCCTCTCCTCCTCCGGAGAGTACATGGCATTCACATTGAATGCAGGTTCCCCCTCCCCCGCAAGCGGAAGGCAAAAACACCTTTTGGTTACCCAAGGTGGCCAACAAAGAACTACCAGAAGCAACTTCTATCTCTTTCTCACCATTAATGGTGATGGTTACCGGACCGGAAGGCGATAATTTTTCCTTGGTAAATAAAAGCAATGCCACCAAGAGAAGAATCAACACCAGAAATGCAACAACGGTAATTAGTATGGTACCGCCTATAGAGGTAGCTAATATCATTTTATTCGTTTATTACGTCGTTATAAGAGACTGCTTTTTCATCTTCTTCAATCTCTTTTTTAATTTCTTTTTCTTCTATTGCCTTCTCCGCTGTAGTGGGAGTAGTCTCTTCAGGGGGTTCGTTATCTCCTGTAAGCATACCGCCAAAGCTTTGGAATCCAATCCCCATTAAACCTGTTATGATAAAGGTGATTCCCAGCCCGCGAAGCGGAGCAGGAACATTGGAGTAGCGTATTTTTTCCCGAATTGCCGCGATGGCCAGGATAGCCAGGAACCATCCGATTCCCGAACTAATTCCGTAATTCAACGCTAATCCCAGGCTAGGGATCTCCCGGGCCTGCATAAAGAGCGACCCTCCCAGGATAGCACAGTTTACCGCGATTAGCGGCAAGAAGATCCCCAACGAATTATAGAGCGCGGGTGAAAACTTCTCCACCACAATCTCCACCAATTGCACCATGGTGGCTATGGTAGCGATAAAAAGTATGAACGAGAGAAAGCTTAAATTGTAATCTGCGTATTCAGGACCTAACCAGGCTAATGCTCCATCCCTTAACAAATACTGATCTAATAACCAGTTCAAAGGAACCGTAACCCCCAGTACAAAGATCACCGCAGCTCCTAAACCTACTGCAGTACTCACCTTTTTGGATACCGCCAGATAGGAGCACATTCCCAAGAACACGGCAAACACCATGTTATCGATGAATATGGACTTAAAAAATAATTCTATATGTTCCATAGCGCGTCTTTTTAAGCTTCTTCAATTAATGCCCTGTTTCTCGAGCGTTGTACCCAAATAATTACCCCCACAACAATTAGCGCAGCAGGAGGAATGATCATAAATCCATTGTTTTCATACCCAATGGAATACAAGCCTGTTTTGGCGATAGGATCTCCCAACACCGGGATCCCAAATAAAGTTCCCGAACCCAAAAGCTCCCGGAAAAAGCCAACTATAATAAGGATCACCCCATAACCTAAGGCATTCCCTATACCATCCAAAAAGGAGCGCCAAATACCATTACCCAGCGCAAAGGCTTCAAAACGGCCCATAATAATACAGTTGGTAATGATCAATCCTACAAATACCGATAAGGTCTTGCTCAAATCATAGGCGTAAGCCTTTAGTACCTGATCCACTACAATTACCAAGGCAGCGATAACGACCAGCTGAACAATAATCCTGATTTTTGAAGGAATGATGTTCCGCATAAGCGATATCACCACATTTCCTATCCCCATCACAAAAATTACAGAAATTGCCATCACTACAGAGGCTTTTAATTCTGCCGTAATTGCCAATGCAGAACAAATTCCCAACACCTGAATAGTAATGGGATTATTATCCGCAAGAGGATCCAATATTAAATTCGCATCTTTTTTGGAAAGTAACGCCATTGCTTTAATTATTTCGTATTGTTTGTAAGTAAGGTCTATACACTTTCAAGGTTTCTTTGATCATTGCCGAGACTCCGTTACCCGTAATGGTAGCTCCGGCTAGAGCATCTACCTCATTATCTGCTTTATCCTGATTTAAAGGGTCATTGTTTGTCTTGGAAACGACTATCCCAGTATAGCTCCCTTCATCCAGTAATGATTCTCCAGTAAAATCATCCATAAAGAACCGCATCTTGATGTTGGCTCCTAAACCGGCAGTCTCAGCCTTGTGATCAAAATACACTCCTTGGACCACCATCTCCTTGTCCACGGCCATAAAACCCCAAATGGCGTCCCAAAGCCCTTTACCATGCATAGGCAGCACATATATCTCTTCGCCCTCTTTTTCGCCGATGAAAATGGGTAGACGGGCATCACCCCCCTTTTTTAGCGCATCAAGCTGCTTTTTCATATCGATAAGATATGCCTGGTCATCTTCTTCTAATTCCCCATTGACCAGAACATATTGTTTTTTGATACGTTCTGTGAACATCCCTTCAACGACGTCCGTAGGGATAAAATTCACTCCGCTATCAGGAGTATTCTCATTTACCCCCATAGCATAGAGAATGTTTTGTTGCTTTTCGAATCG
>JANQHL010000121.1 GCA_028277085.1 Flavobacteriaceae bacterium | reverse complement strand
TCCTATGTGAAAACTTAAAGCGGGGTATCCGTGATTCCAGGGAATTACTGAAACCGTTTTAGGTTGACATGCCCCCGAATAATACCTACCTTTAAGCAAACCCTAAAAACACTCTTATGAATAAGCGGAAGTTTTTAAAAAACACTTTGATCGCTACCACTGGTATGACAGTGACCCCGACTATTTTATTATCCTCCTGTAAAAACGAACCTAAAAAAGAAGAAAACATGGAAGCTACCCCTGCTAGTGCAGCAACCACTTTTGCCCTACCTGAAATTCCTTACGGCTACAATGCATTTCCGGACACGATAGATGCGATGACTATGGAAATTCACCATTCAAAACATCATCAAGGCTACACCAATAAACTGAATGCAGCTTTGGAAGCCGCCAACATCTCGGGAAAAACTATTGAAGATATCCTTATGATGGACGATCTGCCAACGGCCATACGCAATAATGGTGGAGGCTTTTATAATCACAGTTTGTATTGGGACATTCTTACTCCAGGAGGGGCTATGAGCGATACTTTTAAAGCCAAGATCACCGGGGATTTTGGTTCGGAGGAAGCTTTTAAACAGCAATTGGCAGATGCGGGGGCTAAACGTTTTGGTTCTGGTTGGGCCTGGGTATGCCAGGACACTGATAAAAAACTACATATTTGCTCCACTCCTAATCAGGACAACCCTTTGATGAAGGTCTCGGAGCGTATGGGTACGCCGGTCTTAGGGATAGATGTTTGGGAACATGCCTACTATTTAAAATACCAGAACAAAAGGGGAGAATACCTCCAGAATATTATCAATATTATTAATTGGGAAAAAGTAGAAGCCCGAATGTCCTAGGACATGAATACAATTATCAAAGCCACCCTAAGGTGGCTTTTTTGTTACAATACTACTGTTCAGTCATTTCGAATCCCCGAAGGGGTGAGAAATCCCATAGAATTACCCTGCTGTGCGAAGTCCCCACCAGAGGTTTATCAGCCTATAGATGGCGGGCAAGTGAAACTTCGCACTTCATCGCTTTTCATTCTATCGCTGCGAAGTGTTCCACTTCGCAGAGCAGAGTCATTTCGAAGCTATTATCTTGAGCCCACCCGAATGGACCGGCAGGCGCTGTCGAAGGAAAGGGCGAGAACTCTAAGAAAAAATGTACTGGATTCTTTTAGATTTCTCACCCCTTATCTCCGCTCGGGGTTCGAAATGACATTACGTGACAGCGCAAACTACATTTTCCTTCTAGAAAGAAGGTTCACCCGCACCGTTCGCGCGGGGACCAAGGGAGGTGTTTCGAAAAAAATAATCTACCAAAGACAACTCTTAATCCCGGAATATAAAGCAGAAACTAAGCCACTTCCTTTCGCAACACTTCCAACGGAGGGCTTTGCAATACACTTTTGCTATTAAAGAGTCCTATTAGCAATACCAGGATGGTAATTCCGGGTAAAACCACCAGGAAGGGTACCCCGGAAGGGATAAAGTCCACTTCAAAAATGAATTGGGCCAATAGAAAGCTACCTAACAAGGAAAGGAGGATCCCGATACCCGCTCCTATAACGCCTAAATACAAGTACTCGAAAGTGGTGATCTGAAGGATCTGCTTCCCTTTGGCGCCCAAGGTCCGCAAAAGCACATTTTCTTTAATACGCTGGTATTTGCTGGTGCGTACCGAACCAATTAGGACAATAATGCCGGTTAGGATACTGAAAAAGGCCATGAAGTTGATCACCCAGGAAATCTTGTTTAAGATGTCTTCTATAACGGTAAGTATCTGTCGTAAATCAATAATGGAGATCGTAGGGAATTGTCGTACCAGTTTGCGCTGCAAGGCTGCCGATTGGGCAACGTCCGGAGCATTGGTGGTCAATACATGAAATTGCGGAGCATTTTCCAATACCCCGGAGGGAAAGAGGATGTTAAAATTGATCTGCATCCGTGCCCAGTCTACCTCTCGAAGGTGCGCCAAACGGGTTTCCATCAACACCCCCTGAACATTGAATACGATAGTATCCCCTACCTTCACCTGGGCATCTTCGGCCACATTGGCCGACATCGAAATGGGAATAAGCCCCTCCCCTTCCCGTTGCTGCGGCCAGACACCTTCCACAGTACGCTCGGAAGTCATTAAGGAATCGCGATACGTTACCCGGAACTCGTGAAACAACACCCATCGATTCATCGTGGTTGTAGTGTCCAATATCAATTCCCGAACAGGTCGCTCTTTAATCTTTTGCATCCGCATCGTAATAATGGGAATATTATTGATGACCGGAAAGCCGGCCGCTGCAATGCTAGTGGCCGCCTCCTCCTTTTGATCGGTCTGTACATCCAATAAGATGATATTAGGTGTTTCCTCTGCAGATTCTAAGGAAGCCTGCGCCAATAAAATGTCTTTGGTAAAATACAGTGTGCTGATCAGAAATGCCCCTACCCCAATAGCCAGCACTAATACTGTAGTTTGATTGTTGGGCCGGTAAAGGTTCAATAGGCTTTGACGTGCGGTAAACCCCCAGGACATAGGGAAATATCTTTTAATAGCACGCATAAATAGCGTAGCTATTCCTCCCAATATGGCAAAGACCACCAGGATGCCCGAAACGAAATAGAACGCATACCGTACGCTTCCCAAAAGCCAAAAGGAAAACGAAAACACAAATACAACAATGGCCAAAAGCACCCATAATTGTGCCCTTCTGGATTGCAGGTTTTCGCTCTCCTGAACACGTAATACCTGTAGGGGAGAGACAAACCAGGTGTTCAGCAAGGGAGACAGCGCAAATAATACGGAGAGCAGGATGCCCAGCACCAGTCCGGCCAGCATTGCATTAGGAGCCAGGGATATCTGCACTTCAAAGGGTAAAAATCCTTGCAATACTAATGGGAAAGACTGTTGCAACAGCAAACCTCCTAATACCCCCAAGATCCCTCCGAGGAGCCCCATTCCGGCAATTTGGAGTAAATAGATCAAAAAAGTTTGCCTTCGCGTGGCACCAATACATTTTAACACCGCAACCGATCGCAACTTCTCCTTGATATAAATATGTACAGAGCTGGCAACGCCTACACAGCCCAACAATAGGGCAATAAAGGCAACCAAATTCAGAAACTTCCCAAAATTGCCATAACTGTTCCCTAATTGTCGTCCTGTACTGATATGAGTATCTAAATCTGCATTTTCCACATCCAGTTGGGGGTCTACTACGGTGTCTAATTCCTCAAGGTCCTGTTCCGGTTGCGCAATAAAATAAAAATCATACCCCACACGACTTCCGGTTTGGATGAGGCCGGTGCCTTCCACGGCATCATAGGGGATCAATACCGGAGGAGCAATGGACGCACCAATTCCCGAACTTCCCGGTACAGCGATCAGGGTACCAATTATCGGAAACACCGTATCTCCCAGCTTTATAGAATCGCCATTTTGTATGCCAAACTGAAGCATTAGGGTGGCATCTAACAACGCCCCGCCACCTTCCTGATACGCCTGAGCGGCTTCAACGGGTTCAGTTTCCAGTTCCCCATAAAAAGGATACCCTCCTTCAATCCCGCGTACTCCAACAAGTTTGGTATCACCGTTTTTCGGAAAAATGGCCATTGACCCAAATTCTATAGCGCGGCCATCTGCACCCCCCAGGGAATCAATAATGGCCTCTACTTTTTCATTAGGCGGTTGGTTACTGTCAATTACAAAATCCGCTCCCATGAGCGCTTTGGACTGTACCGCTATATTTTCTTTGAGATTTTCACTAAAGGACTGAATGGACACTACCGCAGCAATACCCAAAATGATGGAAGCCATAAATAATAGTAACCGACTGCCACTGGCCTTGCTATCCCGCCATGCCATTTTGAACAACCAGGGCCATCCTGCTTTGTTCGATACCGAATCGCTCATGATTGTACTAACACTTCGTTGGCGACTACTTTCCCTCCCCGAAGCTTCAAAATACGCTGGCATTTTTGTGCCAGTTCCATATCATGGGAAACAATGACTAAGGTAGTCCCTGCTTCCTGGTTGAGCTCGAACAATAACTGCACTACCTTGTCCCCGGTATCCTGATCGAGATTACCGGTAGGTTCGTCTGCAAACAACACAGAAGGACGGTTAGAAAAGGCCCGGGCCAACGCCACACGTTGTTGCTCCCCACCGGATAATTGGGAAGGATAATGGTGTAAACGATCACTTAGACCTACCTTACCCAACAGTTCCTTACCTGTTTTTGAGGGTTGCTTCACGCCCTGTAACTCCAAGGGAACCACTACGTTTTCAAGTGCCGTTAGGGTAGGTAGCAATTGGAAGTTCTGAAAAATAAAACCCACTTTTTCATTACGAAGGCGAGCGCGCTGATCTTCATTTAAATCCCCCAGTGCGGTTCCACACAGTTCCACATTACCGGTATCCGGATAATCCAGTCCGGCACAAAGGCCTAAAAGTGTTGTCTTACCACTTCCCGAAGGGCCAACAATGGCAAAAGTTTCTCCTGCGTTAATGCTGAAGGTAACATCCTCCAACACCGTTAATCGTTTTGTTCCGCTAGTATAGGTTTTCCCCAGCTGGCTAACGTTTAATATCTTTGACATAGCGTGAAAGCTTCCTTTTTTCTCAAACTCGAAAAATAGGCAATTGATTTTGATTTTTAGTCTAGTATCCCATGCAACACCTCTTAAAGTTTCGTTATTTTTTACTGCTTGTATGCCTTATTTCCTGCAAGGAAACCACAAAATCCACGGCCGAAACGCCGGCAACTACAACCCCTTTAGAAAGCGAAGAAGAAATCACTACAACCAACAAAGTGATCCTCTTTTTTGGCGACAGCCTTACTGCAGGATATGGAATTGAGCTAGAAGAGGCTTTTCCAGCGCTTATCCAAAACCGCCTGGATTCTTTGGAGCTTGGGTATACTGTGATCAATTCCGGCTTAAGCGGGGAGACTACCTCGGGGGGACTTAACCGTTTGAGTTGGGTACTTAACCAGGAGGTTGACGTTTTTGTCCTGGAATTGGGTGCCAATGACGGTTTGCGGGGCATCCCGTTGGATGAGACACGGAACAACCTGCAGGCCATGATCGATTTGGTAAAAGAAAAGAACGCAAACACACAGATTGTACTGGCCGGGATGCAAATACCTCCCAATATGGGTCCGGAATACACTACAGAATTCCGGAAAATATTCCCGGAATTAGCGGAAGAGAATCAAATTCCGTTGATCCCCTTTTTGTTGGAAGGGGTTGCCGGCATCCCAGAGCTAAATTTGGAAGATGGCATTCATCCTACCCCTCAGGGACATCAGATTGTTCGGGAAAACGTGTGGGGCGTGTTGAAAGAAGTTGTTCAGTAACCCCTATGCGGCAACACCACTGTACCATTACTATTCAAATCATTTGCGTAACCAAACGGTTTCATATATATTTGTAACCGATTAGTTACTTATTTTAATGCGAAGAGATGTTTTTCAAGCCATGGCAGATCCTGTTCGGCGGGACATTGTCCAGTTGTTAAGTCAGCAACCGCTGACTGTTAATGCCGTTGCGGAACACTTTGATGTGAGTAGGCCGGCAATTTCCAAACATCTAAAGATCCTAAACGAATGTGGGATCATTACTCTGGAACAAAAAGGCCGGGAGCGCTACTGTCTGCTACAACCCAAGGCGTTGATCCCTGCTTTTTTATGGATTGACCAATACCGCCCGCTATGGGAGGAACAACTGGATCGCTTTGAACAGTATCTGGAACAACTTAAAACCAAAAAATAATAGTATGAGCACTACTCAATTTCCCAGCAACCGTACCTTAACCCTGGAACGCACTTTTAACGCCCCCCTACCCCTGGTTTGGGAAGCCTGGAGTCAGGCGGAACACATTACAAATTGGTGGGCGCCTAAAGGAATGAAGATCCAGGTGGTAGAACACAATTTTGCAAAAGGTGGTCGCTGGCATTACATAATGCCGATGCCAGACGGGAGGGAGTTCGTTGCCGAAGGGAGCTATCAGGAAATAGTGCATCACGAAAAGATTGTCACCTCCGCTAATTTTAAACCCATGACGGAAAATGTAGTGATGCACGCCCATTTTAGACCAGAAGGGGACAAAACCCATTTTATCTTTCACGTAGTACATGAAACGGAAGAATACTGTAAACAACAGGAAGCCATGGGCTTTTACAACGGTTGGGGAACCACCTTTGATCGCCTGGCAACGTTGTTGGAACAATAATCGCAACTAATACTTCGTAAAAGTACCGCAAACGAGAAATCCGCAATACGTAGTTTTAGATTTCTCGCGATGTTCAAAATGACTGCAGGACGATGGTTCCTGTGCCAATAACAAGTGTTTGTTTCTATTTCCTTTCGCTTTCCCTATCTTTAGAGGTGCACCCTAAAACTTGATGAACCTAGTGCAGACAAATCATAAAATTGCTCTATTTTAAGGGATATCCCTAAAAGAAAGCATTGGCAGCTCAGGGTATCCCTATTGTAACGGTAAAAACAAGAAATAGGAACTGTATTGCCAGGATACGGAAAAATAGCCGGCTATAATGGACGTGTCAGCATACATAGCGTCAGGAATTCTGGAACTCTACGTCGCGGGTATTCTTAGCGAAAAGGAGAACAGGGAAGTAGATCGCCTGGCCAGGAAGTACCCGGACATTCTGTCTGAAATTGAAGCGATTGAACGGGTAATGCTGAGAATGACCAAAACGGCCGCTCCCGGAATGCCACAGATCGATTGGGCCAATATCACCAACGTGGACAATGACACCTTAACATTTCAGCCCAATCGTAAGGAAGGAAAAACACCATGGATAAATTACCTGGGTTGGACGGCAGCGCTACTATTTGCAGTAGGCTTACTTTGGGTGTATGTAGAGAACAACCGTTTGCAATCCGAAGTACAGCTCATCAATCGACAGAAAGAAACCCTTGAGGAACAGATCTTACAGGCAAGAAAGACATTACATACCACAACAACTATCTTTGAAGATTTAAGAGACAAAAGTGTTATTACAGTGGTCTTGAACGGACAAACGGCAGCTCCAGGGACCTTCGCGAAAGCCTATTGGAATCCCACTACCCAAAGTGTTTATATCGATGCCCTGGGACTACCCGACCCTCCGCCAGGATTTACGTATCAGGTATGGTCTTTATTACTTGATCCTTTAACAGCAACCAGTATTGGGCTACTGGAAGATTTTAGTTCCAATGAAAACCACTTATTCCAATTATCTAATCCTAATACCTCCGAAGGGTTTGGAATTACCCTGGAACCGGAAGGAGGCAGCGAATCACCCACTTTAGAACAATTGTATACCTTAGGCGCCTTAGAACCCTAAATATCAACTATGAGAATTGTGATTATTGGAGGGAACGGTACCGTTGGGACCCCGGTAGCAAAGTACTTTAGAAAAGAAAACGAAGTGATCGTCGCAGGTCGTTCTACTGGGGATGTTCTGGTAGATATCGCCGATAGCGCTTCCATACAGCGGCTTTTCGAAACAACAGGGCCACTAGATGCCATTATCAACATAGCTGGAGAAGCTAAATGGGGCAATTTCGATGACCTCAGCGAAGAAGATTACCAAATTGGCTTAAAAAGCAAATTGATGGGCCAGGTAAATCTGGTCCGGATTGGGAAAGAATTTGTCCATCCAAAAGGTTCCATAACCCTTACGACAGGTATTCTGGCAGATGACCCTGTGGTAAAAACGGCGAGTGCCGCAATGGTCAACGGAGGGATTCATAGCTTTGTAAAAGCAGCCGCTTTGGAAATGAAAAATGGTATTCGGCTGAATGTGGTTTCCTCGGGGATGGTGGAAGATGCCTATGAGCGGTATCATTCCTATTTTCCAGGCCATAATCCCATTCCAATGATTAAAATGGTGAACGGCTATGTACGTAGCATCCATGGCAAAGGAAATGGGGAAATTATTCGTATTTATCATTGAAAATCGGTAACATGTTTGATTTAAAAAAAGGAAACACAGCCTTATTACTCATCGATATCCAATATGGTCTTGATAATGGGGCCTTTTACGGGGGTAATCGGAACAACCCTGATGCCGAGACGAAGATGATGGCTATTTTACGGCAATGGCGTAAAACAGGCGAGCCTGTTTTTCATATACAACACAGTTCTACAAATCCGGAATCCCCATTGCATCCTTCAAAACCAGGATTTCAACTAAAAGAGGGGTTTGACCCAATTAATGGGGAACCGCTTTTCGTGAAGCACGTCAACAGTGCCTTTATCGGTACGGATCTGGAAGAACGGCTTCGAAATCAGGGAATCACTACGCTGGTTGTCGTTGGATTAACCACAAATCATTGCATCTCTACCAGTGTGCGAATGGCTGGGAACCTGGGATTTGAAACGTATCTCGTTTCTGATGCAACAGCAACTTTTGATCGGGTGGGTGTTAATGGAGAACAATGGGATGCAGAAACGATCCATCAAACCACACTGGCCAGTCTTCACAACGAATTTGCCACCGTACTGGATAGCGCAACACTGTTACATTATCTGCAAACCCGATTTGTCTAACTGTTCCAAAGGGCCGTGGGGATTTGAAAGTAAGTTGCAATTCCTCCGACCAATAGAGCGACGTTAACAGAATTAGGTGTTACTCCAAGCTAAAATATTGCTATGAAATTTCCGGTACTTGTCCCTTTGGCGGTATTGCTCCTTAGTTGCTTTAAGATAAAAGAAGCCCCCCTATCCGAAGTAACTTCACAAACAACTTCTTTTAATTTACTATCTGAACAGTTTTTAGAAAGGATAATCGCTGGGCAGGATACCGAGGAAATCCAGGAGCAATTGGCCAACACCTCCATAGTAGAATTGCGAGATGCGTTGAAAACCGATGCACAGCGCTATGCCTTTTGGATCAACCTCTACAACGCTTATATACAGGTAATCCTCCGGGAACATCCCGAAGATTATGAAGACCGGAGCGCCTTTTTTGCCAAACCACAAATTCCTATTGCAGGGGAGTTGGTATCCTTTGCTAAAATAGAGCATGGGATACTTCGCAAATCACAGTGGGAGTTAGGACTGGGATACGTTAGAAAATGGTTTACGGATACGTTTGAGCGGAAACTTAGAGTGGTTAAAAGAGAGTACAGGATACACTTTGCACTGAACTGCGGAGCAAAGGATTGTCCCCCCGTAGCCATCTATAATCCTGAACGTCTTGAAGAACAACTGCAAAAAAGTACCACGCAATTCCTGGAAAAATCCACTACCTACGACGCTGCTAAAAAAGAAGTTTCGGTTACCTCGCTTTTTAACTGGTTCCGTGGTGATTTTGGAGGGAAAAGCGGTATAAAAAAGATACTAAAAGCGCACGATCTTATCCCGGATAGTAAAGGGGTGGATCTCCGCTACACCAACTACGATTGGACGTTGGCCCTGGATAACTTCATCACGCTTTAAGCATGGAGCGTGCTATGGCCTCAATTTTCTGCCTGTGACCAAAACACTCCTTCCCGTAGCGCTCGGAGCCGGTAGTTGGGTTGTAATTATTAAAAAAACCGCCATTACTATTTCCTGAGTTTATTACAGTGACGTTTTCTCGTGGGTAAAGTCCTATAATTTCGTTTTCTTTGGGGATATCAATCAAAGAAAACATGAACCCCTCCGCGCAAGGTTGGATTAAAAAATTTGGGTACTTACTCAAGCAAAACCCTCCTGGCTATGCAACTTTTGACGACTTGTATAGCGCATTGGTGGACTATGGCTTTGTCTATGGCATCCATTTGAGGGTTCCGGATTTTGTAAAAGCGGAGCACAGCTTCACAGAGGATGAAGTGGCAAAGACCAACCTGCTTACTGCCCTGTACTATGCCTTTACCTTTGAAACCGGAAATACTGATTTTAATGCTTTTGTTGCCACGGTGTTTGAATACTACACTTCATTGGAGGTAGGGAAAATATCTTTTCTCAGTAAAATTCTGAGTGGTAAAAAAACGGAGGCACAACTCGAGAAGCTATTGGACTCTCGCATCTACCTAAATGGCAGTGCTTTTAGCAGGGCCTTTGGCAATAGTTTAACCAATTCCCTGCTCTATGTAGATGTACTGATTTTTAGACGTTATCTACAAGGCCATATCGATCTCATCGGCCAGGCGCAGCTGTTGGAATATGTAGCCATCAACATTGCCTACCAGGCGCTAAACTCCAAAGAGACCCATAAGAGTGATGTTAAGCTTATGCAATTGTTGGCGTCATCTTTAACCTATGCTGATCTGAAAGATACACACTACCAGGCAAGTTATCAGGAACTCATTCAACATAATTTTAGCGCTTGTGAAAAGGACTACCTATTGGATCTTGCCTGCCTGACGGTTTGGGAAGATAGCCACCTCGAAGGTGCTGAGACTGTATTTATTTACGATATCGGAAATATTCTTAATAAGGAAAGAAAAGTGATTGAGACAGCACTGCATAAAGTGATCACTTTTTTTGAGCAGAATCGAAATAACATTCCTTACCTAAAGGACACCAATCTGGCCGCTAAATTTTATGACGGAATGACAAAGAATGTAGGGAAACTGATTTTACGAAATAGCAAACGCCTCAAAAAGGAATTATCCGAAAGCAAAGAGTTAGTACAATTACTCGCTAAGGCTACTGCTCACGATCTCACCGCCCAAGAGCGAAAAAAAATCCAGACACAGTTATTGGATATTTTTAAGACAATCCCCAGTTTAGCGATTTTTATGCTCCCTGGTGGCGCAGTACTGCTCCCCATTTTTATTAAACTTATTCCAAGGCTTCTTCCCTCTGCCTTTGATGATAATCGAGTGAGTGAAAATTAGGAAAATCCTGCTCAAAAGGAGGTATAAGAAAAATCTATAGAAGAATCCATAAAATTGTATTCCAGAATTTTAAACCATTCTATTCCAACCAAAGCTTAAAGTCTTTTACCCTTTCGCGGCTTACTATGATTGATTGGTCCCGAAAGTGGTTCATCTTGATTTGAAGTCGGGAATTCGTGTAAGCAACGATATCATTTATGTGATTGATGTTTACATAAAACTTCCGACTCACCCTGAAGAAGGTTTTAGGTGCCAGTTCGCCTTCCAGATGCTCCAAAGTAGTGTCGAGAAGATAGTTTCTTCCATCGGTAGTTGCGGCATACGTCCCCTTGTTTTCACTATAAAAACATTCCACTTCATCGGCGTTAATGATCTTAAGGTGCTGCCCTACTTTGGCAGTGAACCGTTTTTTATATTCCCGTTCTACAGGATTGACCAACAACTTTTTTATGTCTTCAAAATCCATGGAGATACTTTCCGTTTCTGGCTTGAGTTCCTTATACTTTTTTACCGCTTTTTCCAGCTCTTCGTCATCAATTGGTTTTAGTAAATAGTCGATGCTATTCAGTTTAAACGCCTGTAACGCATACTCATCATAGGCTGTTGTAAATATGATTGCGCTTTTAACCTCTATGATGTCAAAGATCTCAAAGGAAAGTCCATCCGAAAGCTGAATATCGAGGAAAATCAGATCGGGATGCTCATTATCTTGAAACCAGGCGATTGATTCTTCAACCGAGTATAAAATGGTGGACACATCCACCTCCAGTTCATCCAGCAAACGTCCTAATCTCCTTGCAGCCGGTTTTTCATCTTCGATTATAATGGCTTTCATAGTGTTTTCCGCTGGTAAAGGTTATCTATATTTTTTGACTTCATCCTGGTCTTTTTCCATAAACTTTCGAATTTGTCGTTCCTCCCATTTTTTGAAAAACGGCAATCTATTGTGGAATACAAAAATACCATGAACAACCAAAATGCCTCCCCAAATGATCAGGTTCAGCTCTAACCAACCAAAATAATAGGGTTCCATTTGGAAACCTTCCGGCATGAAACGATTAAACAGCCCACTTTTTGTTAAATACAAAAAGCCATTAATCAGGACAAAAATCTTAACATGATTGTAAAAGCCTTTTAATACTTCAACCCTTTCCCTAGCGCGTTTGCGTTTTTGTTCTAGACCTTCCATAATACGATTACTAAATGAACTTATTGGCATCATCCCTATCTTGTTCCATGTATTTTTGGATTTGCCGCTCTTCCCAGTTTTTACCGAGAATGGGATTAAATCCAAAGGTCTTGGCGGCATGAAAGCCGATCCCTATTCCCCAGGCAAAGAGTACAAAGAAGTGTCCCCATTGCCAAAAGCTTTCTCCGTTTCTAAGGTTCAGATATATATTTATCAGAATAAAGGCGTTGACGCAAACATACACCAGAAAGTGGATGTAAAAGCCTTTTAGTTGATCAACCCGTTTTTTAGCCCTATCGTATTTTTTTGTATTTCGTGGTTCCATGATTACTCCCATTTTGTTTTGTTCTCATTTTCTTTGTCCATAAACTCTCTGATCTTACGTTCTTCCCAGTCTTTACCAAAAAAGGGGTTCCATCGAAACGCATTAACAGCGTGGAAGAACAGTCCTATTCCCCATCCAAATGCTGCCCAGAGAAACCACATATAGCTCCAACCATTCACATAGTAATTCAAAATAGCCAGCCCTGTGATCACCAAAACATAGGCAGTGAGATTACCATAAAATCCCCGTATCTCGTCTACGCGTTCTTTGGCTTTAACATACCTGCTTTCTCTTTTATCGATCTCCATGCTCTTAAATTTGTTGGTTACTGCTTGCTCTCTTTAAAAGTAATTAAAAAGAATCGCTATTCATAAGTTCTTTGATCTTGCGTTCTTCCCAGTCCTTACCTAAAAAGGGGAGATAGTCAAACGCACAAAAGCCGTGTCCGATCAGTCCTAGTCCCCACCCTACAGCCGGGAAAATAACCCAGGGAAAACTGGTAGTATGATAATTTAATAGTGCCAATAATGTTATTACTATCACATAAGCGGTTAGATTCCCGTAGAATCCTTTGATTTTCTCCACTTTTTTCTTTGCTTTTCTGTATCGGTACTCGTTGTTGTTTTCCATGGTATTCGGTTTTTAAATTTTGATCTTAATTGATACCCCAAATTTCTTAAAATGGGTAGGGGAAATAAAAAGTCAATAACTGAATTGTTGGATTTTTAAGATGGATTGTAAAGGGAACAGTGGTAACCCTTTTTTGGACCCGGGAATCGCTTTAGAAATCGTCCTTTTCCATGAGCTCCCGGATCTTTTTTTCTTCCCATCTCTTTCCCAAAAAAGGATTGTACCCAAAGGCCTCCATACCGTGGAAGAAAAGCCCTATTCCCCACCCTATGGTTGGAAAAATAGCCCAGGTAAAGGAAGTAGTACGGGAATTGATCCACCATAAAAAGGGGATCACCAAACAATACGAAATAAAGTTACCATAGAATCCCTTAATCTGCTCCACCCGTTCTTTCGCTTTCAAGTACCGTTTCTCCTCTATATGAGATTCCTGGGTTTCTATAACGGTAATTTGTTTTGAAAGCATGGGCAACTGTACACTAAAATCTGTATCGGTTTTAGAAATACCAACCTCACGGTCCGTTAGAATGGAATAGCGTTGCCTGATATTTTGTAAGCCTACACCACTACTTTTTTTAACCACCTGCTTTTCCTGAAGATTATTGCTCACCTCCAAGTTGCCATTGTTTTCGGTTACTTTAATGTGCAAGGGTTTTGACGATGTGACAATGTTATGCTTAACGGCATTCTCCAATAATAATTGAAGCGATAACGGAACTATTTTAGCTTCCGGGTCGGAAGCTTTTTCAGGAATGTCAAATACAATACTGTCTTCAAATCGCATTTTAAGCAAGCGTACATAGGTTCGGGCAAAATTGAGCTCTTCATCTACGCTGACCAAATCCTTGTTTTTTTGCTCCAATACGTAGCGATACACTTTAGAGAGGGAGGTAGTGAATTTTTGTGCCTGATGGGGATCTTCTTCAATCAGACTGGTCAGCACATTAAGGCTGTTGAATAAAAAATGGGGATCCAGTTGGTTTTTAAGCGCATCAAAACGAGCGGAAGCCGTTCCTGCAATAATCTTTTGTTGTTTAACCTCACGTTTCTGAAGCGCCCGATAAAAGTAAAAAGCGTGAAAAAAGAGAATAGCAATAAACGTAATAACCACAGTGAACACGTAGTCCTCGAGCCTCTCTCTGGCCCAAAAATCCGAAACGCCATTACCGGTATAGTAAAAGTAAATGAGATAACGAAGGACAATTATGGTTAAAATGGAAAAAACTATAGACCCCAGCGCCCCAAGCCAAAGTCTTTTTTTAGCATCCGTCTCCCAGTTGAACCGTAAATTCAGCCCATCGTAATAATACGAATTGACAGCGGTAAGGGAGAAGGAGAAAATAAAATCTATCAATATCTGAGGACCAATATTCCCCCAGGAGTAGTCTCCGTTGCCGTAAATGACAATGTCAAAGAGGACCACCACAATAGTAATGAGAATAGCATACTTTAGAACTATTTGGAAGCGTCGCATTGTTTTATTTAACTCTTACAGTTTTGTAGCACTTGCTTTGCCCGGTCTTCTCCCCAGCCAGGATAAAAGGGCACATCCGACTCAAAGGTAGCGAATAGTTCCAATGCCTTTTCTACATCCTTGCAATAAGGGGTAGTATCCTTGCCAAAATAGCGCGCAGACCCCATATCCCACTCTGCCTTGGAAAAGACCACTCTGGGATTATCCGGAGCCAGTGCTAACGCTTCCTGATAGAGTTGTGTGTTTTTGCCCGACAAGGTCATCCCATAGGTTGCCCCGTCAAAGACGATCCAGGCCATATTGATTGTGGCTTCCTGAACTAAAAGTTCTGCGTTATCCGGAGACAGTCGTTTAGCAATATCCACAATTTCTTTTGCTTTTTCGAGGCGTTGGGTCAACAAAACCTCATCTTTTAATCCAAAACAGGAAACAGCGTTAACCTGTGCGGCATAATAATACGGGATCCAATTATCCTGTTCTGCCAGGGCAATACGTTCAAACAAATTAGAAGCCTCTGCTATCTTTCCTTCTTCCCAAAGGGAAAAGGCCTTTTGCATTCCTTTCGTGTACTGATCCTGGGCAATACCACCCAGTGAAATCACAAATGCGATAATTAAAAGTATTTTTTTCATGGTGTATCGTTTTAGAGTTATTGTTATTTGATTGCATAGTAAAATTGTACTATCCTTTTTCATTTCAATAATTAACTGTTCTGAATTGTTGTTTTTCCCGGACGAATTGATCCCTACAGATTATCCAACTGATTGCTCTTTTTGTCAGCACTAATGGTCCAAAAGAACCCCACAAAAAAGAAGCTGTCTGCGGGTGGCGTAATGGCACGTCTATCAAAAATTCCATTGGCGTTAGGAGTATTGGCGTACTGATAATCGCTAATGTTATTGAATCCTAAAACATTGCTTGCAGAGAAGAAGAGGATCTTCTGCTGATCGATCAAATAGGACCAATTAATACTTAAATTGTTTAAGGTTCTTGTCCTTTCATTCAAAAAACCTGGCGTATTTGGATTTTCATACGGCCTTCCGGTAGCAAAGTTGTAAGAAACCCCAATCTGGGATTTTAACTTATCCACCCAGTATTTGGTGACCAAAGAAAAATTGTGTTTGGGAGCAAAGTTAGGCGTGGCAGTTTCGACAAAATTCCTGAAGTTTCGCTCGGTATCCAGGTAACTGTAGGAAATCCAGTAGTCCAGATTTTTCACGGTTTTGTTATCCCGCCAAAAAATGTCTAAGCCTGCTGCATATCCCTCACCGGTATTATCAAATTGAGAGTCAAATTGCGGTAATTCCGTGTCAAATTTGATAAGGTTATCGTAATCTTTATAATAGGCCTCTGCCCGAAAGGTCTTGCCGTTCTTCAAATACTGGTAGTTTAGGATATAATGGGACGTTTTTTCCAAGCCCAGGTCTTGATCAAACTTTATAACCTCAGAAAGTGGGTTCTGGTAAAAGTCTCCGTAGGCTAGCGAAAACTGAGCGTATTCTCCACTTTTGTAGGCCAACGAAAGTCGTGGTGCTATTGTAAACTCTCCCAACACTGAGGTATGTTCTGCTCTTGCTCCTAGCTTAAGTGCAAGCTCGTTACTAAAAAATAGATCCCCTTCGGCAAATCCTGCCCAAATACGATCATTAAAATCACTGTCGAACGTGAAGCCATCCGGAGCAGTAAAGGTCTCTGTATAATTGATATTAAATAGCTCGCTACCCATGTTCAAGGTAAACCTACTGCCGAACATCTTTTTCAGTTTCAATTTTACATGGCTAGCTGTCTCACGGGTTTGAATTTCATCTGTTAAAACCCCAATATCATTGGTGTCCCAAGAAATACTCCCCCCAGCGCTTATGGTCCAGTTGTTGTCAAAAAAATACCGGTATGTGGAATTATAGTATAGATTATTGTTCCTTAGACGAAAGCGGACGAATTCCTCAAAATTGATATCCTCTTGCTCAATGTCAAAGTTGGCATAGTTAAACCCGGTGTATAGCTTGAACATGCTCTTATCCCCTCGAGATCTGAAAATTGCCTCGCCGGCTATGGATTCATAGGGACTATTCCATCGCATGCCCTGAGTGGAAGGAATTAGGGTTTCGTAAGGGGATAGATTAATGTATTGGGTATTGAAACTAAGAGAAGCATCCCCCCAAATTTCAGTGTGACCTACTCCTGCACCCACAGACATTGCCGAGATATCTGTCTTTTCCTGATCGGGAACGTCGATAGAATTCAGCAATAAAACACTGGAAAGTGCCTGCCCGTATTCTGCGGAATATCCCCCTGTACTAAAGGTGATTCCTTTGAAAAGAAATGGCGAAAACCGAGCTCTCGTTGGGAGGTTAACGGTAGTGGCATTAAAAGGTTGAAACACCCGTAAACCATCAATAAATATCTGGGTCTCTCCTGCCCCACCCCCACGTACAAAGAGTCTTCCATCCTCATTGACCGTTGTGGTTCCCGGAAGCGTCTGTAGCGCAGCCACAAAATCGCCAGCCGCCCCGGCTGTGGTAACGATATCCAGAGGTTTTAACGCTGAAACCTTTGAGTTATCCCCGGCCTCAAAAGTACCTGCGGAAAGTGTAACCCCGGTAAGTTGGTTAATGGCTTCTACCAAAACGATGGTAAGATTTTCAAAATAGCTTACCTCCCCCATTTCGTAATGGGGCTCGTAGCCCAATACTGAAACGGCCAAGGTCTGAGTCCCTGATTCGGAAGTTTCAAAATAAAAACTCCCTTCAATATCTGTGGAGGCACCATCATACGTACCCTCCAGGTATACATTTGCCTCGGGAATAGGATTCCCGGATTTATCGGTGACCCTGCCGCTAACCGTAGTTTGAGCGGAAGCAAAACAGCTTCCAAGGAGTACTACTGCGATTAGAATTTGGTTTTTCATGACTGTTCGTTGTTTGATGCTTCAAAAGTCATGGAATTCCTTTATGGAGAAAATTTAGATCGACCGAATTGTATAATTTGAATGCTGGATTGTCATCGGGTCAGCAAAAAAAGATTCTCATTTAAAAGAGGATATTTTAAGGAGTTATTAACATTTTTAACAAAAAAGCCCACTTATTATCAGTTTTTCCCTATCTTTTAACAAGGAAAACCATAATTCACTACCCCCGAATGGTTTCCTTCAAGCCTCACTTTCTTGGTTTTTGACCCCCTACTTGCGTGTCCGAGGAGCTTTTGAGATAACATCATCGCAAGCCATAGTAGCAATTTCAACCCGTAACCATTAAATCAACATAGTATGAGAACATGTAGCATAAAGCCTATTCTGGCTTTACTTGTAATGACCCTTAGCTGCACAATTTTTGCGCAGGAAAAAACAACACAAGCCTATTGGGTACACGAAGATGTGGTAAAGCCCGCTATGGTAGGTGAATATGAAACCGTTTGCAAGGAACTTACCGATAATATGCGGAAGCACAACATTCAGGACATGAATGTTATCGTAACCAATACGGCGGATTCAAGGTATCTGTGGGTAAGCCCTATCGAAAGCATGTCAGACATAGAAAGACCGGTTTTTGAAACCTTAGCTGAAAAAATGGGAGGCACTGCCATGGTTGACCTTTTTGACAGAATGGATAAATGCTATGATATTGAGCAGAATTATATCATTCATTTAGACAAAGAACTTTCATACATGCCAGGAGGAATCACACAAACTCCAGAGGGCCAGGATTACCGAAAATTCCACTACCTCCACTATTCTCCGGGAGATCGAAAAATGATCATGGACAAGATGCAGGCCATCAAAAAAATGTTCGAGGAGAAAGGTTCCAAAGTGCATTATCGTGTCTACAAGAGTGGTTTCGGGACCCGGGGAGAATTCCTTATGGTAGCCGTGGCTGCCAAAGATGAAGTAGACTACGCTACCAAAAGCAAGGCGAACGAAGCACTTCTTGGCGAAGATGGTAATCTTATGATGCAGGACCTCTTTGGCAATTTACTCCAATACGAGGAATTTGTGGGACGCATGCGCCCCGATATGGCCTATTCCCCTGCCAGTATGTAATACCAAAACCAGCAAGATTTTGCTGGTTTTTTTAACCTCAACTATTTAAATCAACAAATAATGAAAACAACACTTTTAGCAGGTATAGCCGCATTGCTCTTTCTTTCGTGTAACCAAGGGCCTGTTCGCTATACACAAAATGCTCCTGAAATTGATACGATCAAACAGTTACTCGCAAACTATGACAGTGAGTCCTATGATACCAGCATGTATGCAGATAGCTCCAAAACCTATTACAATACCAAGGACAATCCCTTATCACCAGGTGAAGTAATGGACTATCACAAACAAAATGATGCCAACTATTCTGCACGGGCATTTGAAGAAGACAACCAGGAATACGAAAAGGTAATTGCAGATAACGGAGAAACCTGGGTGAATTGCTGGATGAATTGGAAAGGTACAATCGCTGCAACAGGAAAGGAGATTGTAATCCCGGTACATCTCACCTATCAATTCGTCGAAGGTAAAATCGTAAAGGAATACGGGTATTGGGACCCCACCGAAGTGGTCCTGGAACTTCAAAAAATTGCGGCACAGGCCAAAGAAGCAAATAGTGATGAAGAAACAGCATCTGAATAATCATAAAAGCTGACTGCCAAAAAGGAAAAACACTTTTAATTGTAGCAGTTAGTTGGCAATAGCCATATATTCCTTTAGAAGAATTAAGGCCCTTTGATGGGCCTTTTTTCATTAGTAGCTGTAGCGATTAATAATTTTCATACCTTACTTACACAACTAAAAGGCGGAAATCTCCATGAAAAAAATTATCCTCCCGTTATTCCTTGTCATTGTCTCCTCAATAGCTGCGCAATATGAAAAGGAAATTAGAATACTGGACGAAATGATAGTAACCGGGATGCAGGACTGGAAAATTCCCGGTCTGGCCGCTGTAGTGGTAAAGGACGGCGAAGTGGTCTTTAAAAAAACTTATGGGATAAAAAGCATCCTTTCTAAAGAAGCCGTAAATGGGGAAACCCTGTTTGCCATGGCATCCACCACAAAAGCCATGGTCGCTATGGCTCTAGGCATCCTCGTAGACGAAGGGAAGTTACATTGGAACGATAAGGTGATAGCGCATTTACCCGATTTTCAACTATCCGATCCTTATATTGCAGCAAACGCACGGGTAAAGGACTTACTTACCCATAATTTAGGCATTGCTAACGCAGACGTGTTGTGGGCGTTGGACAGCATTTCCACAAAATCAACCCTACAACGCTTTAAACACACCCAGGATGTATATCCGCTGAGAGGCGGGTTTGTGTATCAAAATATCATGTACGCCGTCGCAGGAGAGGTCATTGAACGGGTAAGTGGAATACCTTGGCATGAATTTGTACAAAACCGGTTGTTTACCCCTTTGCAAATGCCGCGTTCACAAACAAGGGCAATGGACATTTTGAAAGTGGACAACTATACAACACCGCATTATGATTTTGATAAAGGCGGGGTACAGGTCGTAGATCGCAACTATTCTGATCAGATTGGAGCAGCAGGGATGATGTGGTCCTGCCTGGATGATATCACCAACTACCTTAAATTTATTGTGAACAAAGGCGTTGTTGGCAACGACACGATTTTACACCCAACTACCTTTAAGACTTTATTCCAACCACATACCCTCATTCCCAAGAACCAGTTCTATCCCACGGCCTCCCTAACCCAACCTAATTGGATAAGTTATGGCCTGGGGTGGTTCCAGCACGATTACCGCGGCCACAAACTTGACTTCCATACAGGAAGCCTCCAGGGCTTGGTCGCTATTACTGGAGTTATCCACAACACCAATACCGCAGTATACGTCTTTGCCAATCTGGATCATGCGGAGTTGCGCCATGCTATCCTTTATCAGGCCATGGATCTGTTTGCGTTTAATGATAGCAGTACAAACTGGCATCCCAGGATTTTCCAGCACTACCAGAAGTTGAAAGAAGAGCGCAAAGAACGATTGCAAAAAGAAGTAGAAGAACGCATTACTAATACCAAGCCCTCTTTGGAATTAGCCTCCTATTCGGGAACCTATCATCATCCCCTATGTGGTCAACTCACCATTACAATTGAAGACGATAGTCTCCTGTTGAATTTCAACGATTTTGAAACCATGCGTGCCGGTCATTGGCATTATGACACCTTTAGAACAGCAACAAGCAAACGCTGGACATCCCCCAATCTAATCAGCTTTCAGCTGAATGGCCAAGCCACAGTGGAAAGCCTGAACTTTTGGGAATATACCTTTACAAAATCCGATTAAAAACTACGGTCATGAGTAACTACGGAGCAATTCCTACCCTGGCATATAAAGACGCAGATGCCGCTATTGATTTTTTAACTAAAGCGCTTGGGTTTGGTGTTGAGAACGTATACCATAACGAGAAGGGAGAAGTGATGCATGCAGAGCTTTCTTTGGGCAAGGCTTTTGTAATGCTGGGGACGGCCGATAATACCTCTGATTTTGGCAAAATGACCCGAACCCCAGAAGAAGTTGGTGGTTTCAATACCCAGAGCCCCTATTTTATTATCGAGGCCATTGATGCGCATTACGAAAATGCAGTGGCACAAGGGGCAAAAATTGTGATGCCAATAAAAGATGAAGACTATGGGGGACGTAATTATAGCTGTAAGGATCCGGAAGGTTATATTTGGAATTTTGGCAGCTATTCTCCTTTTTCTTAGATGAATACCATCAATCTCATAACGCTTATTGCTATCATTCTTTTTGCAAGATTGGGCGTTAGACTTTATTCCAGATACCGTAAGCTTAAAAAAGAGGAAGAAGACTAAAACACTCGAACGAATTAATAGTTTCAGTAATGTACATCCCGCATCACTACAAAAATGAAAACCTGGAAGAGGTTAAGGCATTTATCCGGCAAAACAGTTTTGGCATCCTGGTAAACCAATTGGATGGAACCCCGTGGGCCACACATATTCCGTTGGAGTTAGAAACGAATGCCGAAGGAAAGGACGTTCTGGTCGGACACATCGCTAAAGCCAATCCACAATGGAAATCCTTTAAGGATAAAGCTACGGTACTTTGTATTTTTAATGGTCCCCATGCCTATATTTCTTCCTCCTGGTACAAAGAAGAAGAAGTACCCACCTGGGATTATATTGCAGTACATGTCTACGGCAAACTATCCACACTCACCGAAGCGGCTACCATGGAAGCCCTGCACCGCCTTGTAGACAACTATGAAAGACAGTCCAAAAATCCGGTTTCCTTGCAAAGGATGTCCCCTAAAACCTTACGCCAGGTCAAAGGTGTCGTTGGATTCCAAATTGAAATCAGCTCCATCCAGGCCGCCTATAAGCTTTCCCAAACCCGAACCGAAGACCACCCTCAAATTCTTGCTGAACTCAAACAGCAGGAAGATGCGGGTTCCCATGCCATCGCAACGCAAATCTCAAAGATCTCAAAGGCTAAGGAGTAGTACGGTTTTTCAGTACAATTTTAGCGACATCCTTTCATATCTCATTTAAAATGAGTAACTTATAGATTCAACCAATAAATATTATATCATGGCGTCCATAAAAAGTTTGAATAAATGGGCCAATGCCCATACGTACTATCCCTTGGATATCCTTAGAGTTGCCCTTGGGGTATTCCTTTTTTACAAAGGGATCGATTTTATGTCTAACCCGGAGCAATTGGCGGCACTTTCCAAACCTTTGAAAGAAGTTCCGGGTAGCATGCTGTTTTTACATTACCTGGTCCCGGCACACTTTGTTGGCGGTTTTCTGATCGTAATTGGATTGCTTACGCGTTGGGCAGCAGCAGCACAGTTACCGATCTTGATCGGTGCCGTATTGACCAATTTCATTGGTGAAATGAGTGGTGTTGATTTGTTGCTTTCCTCCATTACACTGGTGGTTTGCATCTTCTTTTTGTTGTATGGGTCCGGTAAGCATTCCGCAGATTACTACCTGAAAATGCAACAATGATACTGATCATGACGTACTTTCTGAAAAGCGCTTAACTTTATTCCAAACGACCAATTATGTTACACAACAAGTTTTGGCAGGCATTTTTTGCCATTGCCCCTATTGCTTCATTTGTACTTATCCTTTTAGGCTATATTGTTTTTATGTTTTCCATCTTTTCCAATCTACCGGAACTGGAGCAAAATGACACTCCTCCTGCTGAGTTTTTTGGTGGACTAGGATTTTTCTTCTTGATGATCCTGTTGGTTATCGTGATCGCATTTGCCAGTCTTATCTTCTATATTGTTCACGCTGTACAAAATCCTAACCTAAAAGGGGATAATCTTCTTATTGTCTGGATTTTGTTGTTCATCTTCGTGGGAGGTATCGGGCAGTTCGTGTATTGGCTCGTGGAAATCATAAGTAAACAAAAACACGCCAATTTGTAGCACAGCTAATGCAGGAAATACAAATTGTAGACTACAAGGATCATTATCGCCATGCTTTCAAGTCACTGAATGCGTACTGGATCAGGAAGTATTTCGAAATGGAACCGGCTGACCTCGAGGTATTGGATCATCCACGTGAAAATGTACTGGACAAAGGGGGTCACATCGCAGTTGCCTTATGGAATGAAGCACCTGTTGGTGTTTGCGCCTTGTTGAAGATGGAAAATGGCCCGTTTGACTACGAACTTGCTAAAATGGGGGTTTCACCAAAGGCGCAGGGCAAAGGAATTGGATATGCTTTAGGGCGCGCCATTATTGAAAAAGCAAAAACTTTTGAAGCGAAAAACATCTATATCGAAAGCAATACGCTACTTAAACCAGCTATTCGTCTGTATCGAAAGCTGGGGTTTGCAGAGGTGGAAGGGATTGTTGCCCCTTATAAACGATGCAACATTCAAATGGTGTTAGCATTAGGGGCACCCTAAGCTCCTCTGTTGCCAGTAGGATCTCCTGATTAAGGTCATCCGTTATTTTGGACTACCACTCGAAATCCAAGTATACCGGTATCCTTTAGGTACAACAGATTACAATTCGGTAGCAATAATTTACAATTGGGCAATACAAAATTCTTTTCTTAACAGCTGGTCAACACTTTTGCTCCATCATTAACAATAAATCAAAAAACAGATGAAAACATTGGCTTTACTTTTTGTGACACTATTGACCACCATCCTCTCATATGGTCAGGATGCAGAAACGGTAACAATTACGGTCACCATTGAAAATGTATCAAACGATCAGGGCAAGGTTTTGACGGCTTTACATACCCAAGATACATTCATGAAAGGTGGTGGAATTATAACGCTATCCGAGCAAGCGAGGGAAGGCGAACTCACTTTTGTATTTGAAAACGTTGTTCCCGGCACCTATGCCATCATGACAATGCACGATGAAAATGACAACAAAAGAATGGATTACGAAACCAATGGCATGCCAAAGGAAAGTTATGGAACAAGTGGAAACGATATGACAATGGGGCCACCATCCTTTGAATCCTCAAAGTTTGAGGTTGCTAACGAGGATTTACAATTCAATATCAGGTTTTAAAGAGGCTATTCGATCAAAAAACGATCCCCGGCAGTAGCCGGGGATTTTCTTTTTTCAAAGATTATATCTCCTCGGCTAACCAGGCCTTCATCATCCAAACGGTCTTTTCCTGTTCTGTAATGAAATCACTCATCATGGCATTCGTCCCTTCATCTTTTGCCGCTTCGGAGGCATCCAGGATACTTCGTTCTATTAACAACAACTGCGTTAAAGAAGCTACTATTAGCCGAATGGCACCCTCATCTTGCGTAATGTTCTTGCCAACAGGTACTTTTGCGTTTTCCTTGTAATCCTCAAAAGTGTGAAACGGTAAACCTCCTAATGTCAAAATCCGTTCTGCAATCTCATCTACCTTAACATTTGCATCAACATACAATTCCTCGAACTTTTGGTGGAGATCAAAGAATCGCTTTCCTTTAATATTCCAATGAATCCCCCTTAAGTTCAGATAATATTGCTGAAAATTAGCTAATAATTGATTTAGCTCGGTTGCCAGTTCTTTCGATTTTTGGATATTCAATCCAATACTATTTAGGGTCATAAGGTAATGTTTTAATTAAAGTATAAGATTAATAAATGTAAAGATGCTTTCTCAATAGTTTTTATCAATGTTTTTTATATCTTTATTTTAGTAAATAATACAAATGACTATTACACAGTTACAGTATGTTCTTGCTGTGGCAGAATATCAGAACTTCACCCTAGCCGCGGAGAAAAGTTTTGTAACCCAGCCTACCTTAAGCATGCAGGTACAAAAACTGGAAGACGAACTGGATATTCTAATTTTTGACCGGAGTAAAAAACCCATTGGCATTACCGAAGTTGGAAAAAAGGTGGTAGCACAGGCAAAAAATATCGTTGCAGAGGCAGAGCGCATTAAAGATATCGTAGATCAGGACAAAGGATTTATTGGAGGCGAATACACACTAGGAATTATCCCAACTGTAATGCCTACACTACTTCCTATGTTCCTGCCCACCTTTATTAAAAAATACCCCAAAGTAAACCTAATCATCAAAGAACAACCTACCGATACCTTGATCGCTAACCTGCAAGACGGCCATTTAGATGCCGCTATTGCAGCTACTCCGTTGGAAGTTGCGTTTATTAAAGAGCGTCCTCTGTATTACGAACCTTTTGTGGGCTATGTTCCCCCTAACCATCGGTTGTCCGGAAAAAAGGAAATTGGGACCACGGATCTGGATATTTCGGACATTCTATTGTTACAGGATGGGCATTGTTTTCGGGATGGGGTAATCAATCTCTGTACATCTTCCAGAATAGCTCCGGTAGAACACTTTCAGATAGAAAGCGGAAGTTTCGAAACCCTCGTCAACCTTTCTGATGAAGGAATGGGAATGACGCTGTTACCCTATTTAAATACGATGGAATTGGATCAACGAAAAAAAGAGAATTTAAAGCATTTTACCCCGCCATCTCCTGCCAGGGAAATAAGCCTCATCTATCATAAAAGCGAGCTTAAAATTCAAATTACGGAGGCGTTACGTGAGGTAATATCGGGGATAGTTCGTGGCGCTATTGCTTTTCAGGATGTGGAAATTATTAGCCCTCTGGCCAAATAAAAAAACCGCCTCAAGGGCGGTTTAACTATGCTTTAAGATACAATAAACTTTGGTGTAACTCTGGTTTGTCATGCGTAAATTGGGTCAACCAGATTCTCAGCTCTTCGATTTCTTCCGGCAAAAGCCTGGAAACCGCTTTTTTTACTTCTTTAACGAACAACTTCGCATCAAAACTTACTTTTTGCAAAACAGTTTTGGTGTACTCCAACATTGCTCTGGCCATACTATCTATTTGATTATTTTAGGTTCATTGGTCTTGTACTAAAATACTGATAAAAGCGATATCTTGAAAATCTGTTGCCGTTAAAAATTGGATAATTTCATGTTAATTCTGACTAATTCCTTAACACAAATCCTTTTAAAACAATTATTTAGCCATAAGTGGCTATGGTTTTTGCTCCTGCTCCTCCTCCTTGTCAGTTGTGCCTCTTCCAGGCTCAGTACCCTCAAAAAAACGGTGATTCCCCAATTAAACGCCCCAGCATTTAACGAACAATTTACGGGCTTTTTGGCGGTGGATTTGGCCAGCAGCGATACGCTTTTTAGTGTGAACGCGAAGAAATATTTTACTCCGGCAAGCACTGTTAAACTTTTTACCTTATACACCGCATTAAAAACACTGGACAAACACACTCCATTGCTAAAATACCGTGAGCAGCAGGATTCCCTGTATATTTCCGGAACTGGAAATCCGGCTTTTCTGCATCCTTATTTTAACGACAGTACTGCGATTACCTTCTTAACTAACTACAACACCATTCTCCTCAGCACAAACCACTATACGGGCGAAAAATACGGTCCGGGATGGGCCTGGGAGGACTATCCTTATTATTTTTCTGCAGAAATCAGCCCATTACCGCTTTATGGCAATGTCCTTAAAGTGTTCCCGGGTAAACCATGGCGAATCCAACCAAAATTTTTTAAGAGCGCAATTGCAACAATCGATGGAGCACCCACAAGAGCATGGAATAAGAACCGGTTTTATCTTCCATTGCAGTTGCAGGATACCCTGGAAATCCCCTTTATAACCTCCGATTCCTTAGTCCTGCAGTTGTTAGGCCAAAAAATCAATAAAAAAATTACGCTCTCTGAAGAAAATCCGCCCACCGAGGCGAGCATCTTATACGGGGTAGCAACAGATAGTATTTTAAAACAGATGTTGGCGAAAAGCGATAATTTTTTGGCAGAACAGACCATGCTAATGGTTTCGTCTGTATTGTCCGACACCCTAAGTTTTACCTTGGCCAGAGATCATGTTCTCGAACACCATTTAAGCTCACTGCGACAACCTCCCAGATGGGTAGACGGTTCAGGGCTTTCCCGATATAACCTGTTCAGTCCGGAGTCCATGGTAACGGTATTGACCCAATTATACCAGGAAATAGATACCACCCGACTCTTTTCCTTACTTCCACGCTGGAACGAGGATGGGACATTGGATGAGGAAAGCGAGGATTTCAGGCATCATTTTCTGTTGGCAAAATCAGGTTCCATGGGAAACACCTACAATCTAAGCGGGTATCTTCGAACAAGTTCCGGTAAACTTTTGGCCTTTAGTTTTATGAACAATCATTTTAGAAGCCCGTCCCGTGAAGTTCGGACACGGATGTATTCCATACTAAAAGCGATCCATTTGGAGTACTAATCCTGAAACAGTCCATTCACTTCAGCCCATTGCAACAGCATTATGGTCTTGGCGTCCTTAATTTCCCCGACCGCAAACAATCGCAAGGCTTCAGCAAAGGACAACTCCAGTACCTCAATGTTTTCCGTTTCCCCGGCGGCTCCTCCACCGGCACTTACTTTCATGCTATCTTCGTACTCCCCGATAAAAAAATGCAGTATTTCTGTGACGGAACCCGGCGACATGTAGGATTCAAAGACCTTTTCTACTTGATCTACTTCGTATCCCGTCTCTTCGGTCACTTCCATTCGAATGGTTTCTTCTGCATTGCCTTTTTCCAGGATCCCGGCACAAGCTTCGATCATCATCCCATCGGGATTTCCATTCAAATAGGTCGGCATCCGAAACTGACGGGTAAGTACCACCGATTGTTTCGCCTTGTTATACAGGAGAATTACTGCACCATTCCCACGATCATAGGCTTCTCTTACCTGCGTCTCCCATTGTCCATCCGCTCTCTGGTATTCAAACGTGACCTTACTAAGCGAATACCAATTGTCTGACAGCAGCTCCTTTTCATTGTTTCTTACCTTACCCATTACTATCCGGGATTTCGTCCAAACTGTGGTAAATGGTTAGGCCCAGTTTTTCGCCCAAGGCTACATCCTGATCCGCCCCTTTAGAAGCTCCTTTAATCCGGAGAATGGCGTCGCACTTTGTTAAGAGTCTATGTGCAACGGGATAT
>JANQHL010000119.1 GCA_028277085.1 Flavobacteriaceae bacterium | reverse complement strand
CCCCATACAACCTGCATTTTGGGTGGCACCTATAACAATAGGTCCGGGATTTTTCTTGAATTCCTCCAAGGCTTTCCGGGTTTTCATGGCGCCCTTTGGGGTGCCGATATAATGGGCATACTCCTTAACCCCGGGGGCTACATCATAGTCCACTTTCGGTCCGGTGGCAATCACCAGGTGATCGTATACAAAATCGCCTTGCTTTGTTTTTACGGTGTTAACCGAAGGATCGACACCTAAGGCTTCGGTTTGTATGAACTCCACTCCCTTCTTCTTTAAAATGGCGTCTTTCCTAAACGAAATATCTTTTACCTCCCTACGACCGAGTGGCACCCAGATCAAAGAAGGAATAAAAAGAAATAACGGTGACTTATCGATCACCACAACCCTATGATCGCGTTTCCCTTTACGTTTAATTTCCAGTGCGGCGGTCATTCCTGCAAAATTTCCACCAATAACGACAGTTGTTTTCATGGCCTCCAGCTTTTGTATTCGTAAAAGTAGCCGTACAATGGAATACCCACAGCTACTTAAGTCACACAAGAAGAACTTTTTTAAAGTTTTTATTCTACACTTGTAGAATAAAATATTATTTCTATATTTGTAGAACAACTTCTTATTTTGTAGAAATGAAATTATCCAAATCGGAAGAAGAATTGATGCATATTATCTGGAAACACCAACGCCCTTTTATGAAAGACATCCTGGAAGCGTATCCTGAACCTAAGCCAGCGCCAACAACGGTGGCTACTTTGCTAAAGCGGATGATGGATAAGGGGGTTGTTGCCTACAAAAGTTTTGGTCGTTCCAGACAATACTATCCTTTGGTAAAGAAGAAAGATTACTTCTCCAAGCAATTAAAAGGATTGATCAAAAGCTTCTTTAACGACAGTCCCAGCCAGTTTGCCTCCTTTTTTACACAACAGACGGACCTGAACAAAGAAGAACTGGAGGAATTAAAAAAATTGATTGACGACGCGATCAAAAAGAAATGACACGATGTTGGAATATGTGCTAAAATCTTCGGCTTGTATGATTGTGTTTCTGCTTTTCTACCAGTTTCTTTTGGAAAAGGAGAATATGCATCAATTCAAACGCTTCTTCCTTTTGGCAGCCCTTATCGCTTCCTTAGTTATCCCAAAATTGGTTTTTACCGAATATGTAGAAGCGGTGCCTTCCACCGTTTCAGTCGTCCCTGGTCCAGCGGCGCAACAGGTTGAGCTTTCTACCGCCCAACCGATCTCAGATATGGACGTTGTTAACTGGTCTAAACTATTCTGGTCACTTTACTTTTTCGGAGTACTTGGATTTGGGCTTCGGTTTGGCAGCCACCTGTATCAAATCCTTCATCGGATACGAAAAAACCAAAAACTCAGGGGGAAAACGGTTACCAAAGTATTGTTGGAAGAGCAGCTACCTCCACACACTTTTTTGCGCTATATTTTTTTGAACAAGGAAAAGTATGAGGCCAATACCATTCCTGGGGAAGTAATGCTGCATGAAGAAACGCATGCCCGGCAGTATCATAGTTTTGATGTCTTGTTCGTAGAATTAGCACAGGTCATCCTTTGGTTTAACCCATTACTCTTGCTGTTTAAAAGAAACATCAAACTGAACCATGAGTTTTTAGCAGATAGGGCCGTGCTTAACGAAAAAGTGAACACTCAAAAATATCAAAATACGTTGCTGTCTTACTTATCCAGGGATAGCGAAGCAAAATATCAGTCGATCAAAATGGCGAATGCCATTAATTATTCATCCATCAAAAAACGGTTTACTATCATGAAAAAAGAAACATCAAAAACCTCAATTGCCCTGAGAATTGTATTGTTACTGCCTATGACCCTAGTATTGCTTTATGGGTTCAGTACGACAAAAACCATATACGAGATATCCAAAGAAAATATCCCTCCCTTAATTATTCAAGAAGGCGCTTCCCGGGAGCAAATGAAAGAATACAATGCGTTAGCTAAGAAGTACAATCAATTTTTAGGTGGTTCTATTTCAAAGAAAGAAATTGAAAGAATGACCTATATTCATAATCTCATGTCGGACAAACAACGGCAAGATGCACAACCTTTTCCATCTCTTATTCTTGAAAAATGGCCGCCGCAAAAAAGTGCTTCAAGGGAACAAATGAAGGAATACAATGCCCTTGCCAAGAGATACAACGCGATGACCAAAGAGGCCTTCCATATCAAAAAAAAAGAAGTAGAGCGGATGCGGTACATTTATGACCTCATGTCGGAAAAGCAACGAGCGGATGCCGAACCTTTTCCGGAGATCCTGGAGCCTCCAATGCCTCCTGAGCCTCCAAGTCCTGATTTTACCGACCCGGAGGCCCCGGAACCACCAACCTTCCCCGCTCCGATAACGGCGGAGAATCAAATTGGGCATATAAAAGAAGTAGCGCAAAAAGGTGCTATTTTTTATCTCGAAGGCGAAAGAACTTCTGCCGCCAAAATCATTGAAATACTTCAAAAGGACGGTCCAATGAATATCATGACCCGACATACCGGAGATTCTAATTTTGTAGTCCGCGTTTCGGCAGATTCCGAAGTTCCCAAAAAATAAACTGTTGTAATTCGGTAGAAAAGCCCTGTATTCAGGGCTTTTTTTGTAACAAATCCTGATAAATTGCGTTCTAATACCATTAGTTTTTGGATTTTACCCGCTTATACCAACCCTCCGAAGCACTTAAAGATCCAATCAGAACCTTTTTTTCAAACCTAAACGAACACTATCATGTTACTACGCTTTTTTATCTTCTGCTCCGGAGCTGATGCTGATATTTTAGCTACTTGCTCAAAAGGGGAACGCGACAAATATGCTGGCATTGGAGCCACTGTATTCTTTACGGCGGTTATGGCTTTTATAGCCTCAGGATATGCACTGTATACCGTTTTTGATTCTATCTATACTTCTATTTTCTTTGGATTGATCTGGGGGTTACTTATCTTCAATTTAGATCGATATATCGTTTCCACCATAAAAAAGCGTGATTCTTTTAAAAATGAATTGCTGCAAGCCGCACCTCGAATTCTTCTTGCCGTGATCATCGCTGTGGTGATTTCCAAACCACTTGAGATGAAGATATTTGAAAAGGAAATCGACCAGGTATTACTCGAAGAAAAAAATGCAATGACCCTTGCCAATAAGGAGCAACTTGCCTTGCAATACACCCCTACCGTTGAAGCTTTGGAACAGGATATCCAGGCATTGAAAGATGAGGTTGCAAAGAAAGAGGCGGAAACCAACGCTTTATATGACACCTATATTTCGGAAGCAGAAGGTACTGCTGGAACTGGATTGCTGGGGAAAGGTCCCGTATATAAAGAAAAGCGGGAAAAGCACGATGCTTATCTGGCCGAATTGAACGCCTTAAAGGCCACAAACGGTGAAAAGATTATCGCCCTCGAGAACCAGATTGCTGCCTTGGGCCAGGACTACGAAAAAGCGGTGATCGATTCCCAGCCTATTATTGATGGTTTTGACGGCCTCATGGCCCGCATCAATGCCCTTGGGAAACTGCCCTGGTTCCCTTCCTTTTTCATCTTTTTGTTGTTCCTGGCCATTGAAACTGCGCCTATCATCGCAAAACTATTGGCCCCCAAAGGAGAATACGACTATAAGTTTGAGGAGGGCGAGAGCGTGGTAGCTACATGGGTAACCCAAAAAGTTGAGCAGCGTAAACTCTTATTGGCAACGGATGGGGCGTTAAATGATCAGATCTATGCTGATATTAAAGCTGAAGAGGCACTGTACCGGTATAAAAAGGAGAAAGCGGAAGAACTATTGCGCTTACAGGCTGATGCATTTCACAATGTACAGGTAAAAGGACTTTAGGTCTTCTACTATACCCACTATACCAGGTCCATCTGTTCTAAAAGAAAGGAGGCGTTCATCGTTTTGCTGACACCCTTTTTCAATAAATAGTCAAAGTAAAGCGCATTGTTCTGGATCGTTGCATCCAAATGATAATTGTGCACCTTGGAGTGGGCTTTGGCAACATCACATAAACTCAAGTCATGGGTAGCGATCAGGCCTGTGGCATTGGCACGAAGTAAGCGTTCCACGAATCTCCTGGAACCTTTGGCCTTATCCGTACTATTGGTGCCTTTTAGTATCTCATCGAGCAAGACAAAAAACGGCTCCTGCTCTAAAAGCTGTACCACTTTCTTTAGGCGTTTTAATTCCGACAGAAAATAGGAATCCCCTTTATAGAGCGAATCAACACTTCGCATACTGGTGACCAATTTTACCGGTGAATAAACACACTTTTCCGCACAAACCGGCAACCCCATATTTCCCATTACCACACACAGCCCTACAGTACGCAAAAAAGTGCTTTTCCCCGCCATATTGGAACCGGTAATGATAAAAAAGTTTTCCCGGCTGATCGTAAAATCATTTCGTACACTGCTCTTGGCGGGAATTAACGGGTGTCCCGCTTTTTTGCAAGACAGCACAAAATTCCTTTCGTTAATTACAGGATAGCTATAGTGCGGATGATTAAATGCGAAATTCCCCAGGCTGTTATAGGCATCAAAAAAAGCAATAACCGCAAACCAGTCGCCTACATGCGTTTTGTATTGCTGAATCCATCTTTCAATGCGATAGGCGGTATGTAGCGCTCCCAGGAAGCAACCATTCCCAAAAATGGCATAAAAAATATTGTTGTTGTAATCCATGGTATTCAGCAGTTTGGAAAACTGCCGAATAGCAAGGGAAGCCTTTTTATTTGCCACTAACAACTGCTTTTTTTTAGATTGCAATTGTGGGGCCTCGAAATTCGTTTCCTCCAGGATCTTAAGCAATTGCGAATACTGCTTAAAAGTCGCCTTAATACGATCGGCCTGATGTGCGAGCTGCGATATCCGCCTGAAGTACCGGGCAGTGATCCCTAGCCCCAGCAGTAGCCAAAATAACAACAGGCTCTCAGCCGCTCCTTGCCAATACACCAATGCCGCCAATCCGACAAAAACAGATAAAAAGAGCCATGGAAGATAACGCATACCACCCGGAACGAATGGGGAATAGTGTTGCAACCATGTTAGGATATCTGCAATTTTTGCTTCTTGTGTAATCAATGCCCCCTGGGCACTGAAATGCTGTCGCCATTCCACCTTTTGTGCTAATTCTTTTATGATCTTCTGTTTTTCGGGTACGGCGGTTACCCCGTTTTCCGTTAACTTTTTTGCCAACAGCTGCTCCCCTTCAGGAAGCTGGGTTCTGTTGATGTATTGAAAGAGTGAACCTTTTCCAAAGAGGTCCAGGTC
>JANQHL010000038.1 GCA_028277085.1 Flavobacteriaceae bacterium | reverse complement strand
ATATTTTCATAATGCCCTTCACTCATCCATCTGCCACGAACATCCTGATACACGACAATATAGCCTTCCTTCATCATATTGATGTTCGGGCTTATTTGTTTCCTGAATTGTCCTTCACCATAGGACCTGGTGCTGTAGGGTGTTCGTTGCATTATTATAGGATACTCCTTTGAGGTATCCTTTGGAGCATAAATGGTGGTATGCAATTTTACCCCATCGCGCATGCTAATGTCAACCTCCGCTTTGGTATAGTGTTCCGCCACATAATTCTCCTCTGCTTTTGCTACCTCTTTCTTGCACGCATAAAATACTGTAGCAAAACAAAGGGAAATGAGAAATACACGGAATAGTTTCATTGTTTTCTTGATTTTAGCAATCCTAAAACTACGAAGAATTTGGTTCCGCTTTGGCAGAAAGGTCTAAAGACCGAAAGCGGCCTTCACTGCCTCAACACTATCCAATTTTTCCCAGGTAAACAGCTCTACTTGTTTTTCTATCTTACCGTTGTAGGGCGACTCAAAAACTTTTTTTACACTACGAGGTGCTTTTCCAAAGTGGCCATAGGCCGCCGTTTCAGAATAAATCGGATTTCGCAGCTGTAGTCGTTGTTCGATACTAAAGGGTTTGAAATCAAATATTTGACTTACTTTCTCTGCGATCTCCCCATCGGTAAGGTCCACTTTAGCGGTTCCAAAAGTATCTACAAAAACGGAAGTAGGTTCCACTACCCCAATGGCATAGCTTACCTGCACTAATATCTCGTCGCCTACTCCAGCAGCCACCAAATTCTTAGCAGCGTGCCTTGCCGCATAGGCAGCGCTTCGATCCACTTTACTGGGATCTTTGCCACTAAATGCACCACCACCATGTGCTCCTTTACCGCCATAGGTATCTACGATTATTTTTCGGCCAGTCAAGCCAGCGTCCCCATGAGGTCCACCAATCACAAATTTCCCAGTAGGGTTTATGTGGTAGGTAATGCTATCGGTAAACAAGGCCTGAATCTCTTTTGAGAGTTGCTCTTTTACTTTAGGGATGACCAACTCTACAATATCTCTTTTTATCCGGGCCAACATCACTTCATCGGTATCAAAAGGATCGTGTTGGGTAGAAACTACAATAGTATCTATGCGTTGCGGAACATTTTCATCGGAGTATTCTATGGTGACCTGAGCTTTGGCATCAGGACGTAAATAGGGAATGCTGTCTCCAGCTCTTCGTAACTCTGCAAGGGTTTCCAATATCTTGTGAGAGATATCCAATGCCAGAGGCATATAGTTTTCGGTTTCTTTTGTGGCATAGCCAAACATCATTCCCTGGTCCCCGGCACCTTGCTCCTCTTTAGAAGCCCGATCTACTCCCTGGTTAATATCCTGGGATTGTTCGTGTATTAAAGATATCACCCCGCAGGAGTCTCCGCTAAATTGGTATTCTCCCTTAGTGTATCCAATTTTATTAATAACATCCCGGGCAATGTTTTGTACATCTAGGTAGGTACCACTTTTTACCTCTCCGGCTAGAACCACTTGTCCTGTGGTAACCAGGGTTTCGCAGGCTACTTTGCTTTCCGAGTCAAAAGCTAAAAAATTATCAAGAAGCGCATCGCTAATCTGATCTGCAATTTTGTCCGGATGTCCTTCACTAACTGACTCCGATGTGAATAAATATGGCATTTAATCTTTTTTATGAAAGCTTGATGATTGCTGCTAAAGAAGTCTTTCTCTTTAAAGGAGTCCGCCCAAACATAATTTGGCTTAAACTGCTTTAGCATTTTTACCGAGGTTGCAATCAGTCAAATCTTTCCTCATTAATGAGGCGCAAAGGTAGCAATTTGACAAGCATTTCAAAACCTAAGTTTTTTTATTAAAAGCAGGCATGGAAATCAGCGCAATCTTTCCCAAAAACTATTATTCGTTGTATATTGCAAGCTCCGTCTTTTAAGCAATTATCCACAAACACATCAGACTATGCACATTGCGGTAGCGGGAAATATTGGAGCTGGCAAGACCACTTTAACCACCTTACTTTCAAAACATTACAAATGGGAAGCACATTTTGAAGACGTGGTAGACAATCCGTACTTGGATGATTTTTATACCCAGATGGAACGTTGGAGCTTTAATCTGCAAATCTATTTCCTAAACAGCCGTTACCGGCAGATCTTAAAAATTCGGGAAAGTGGAAAAAATGTAATCCAGGACCGGACCATCTATGAGGATGCCCACATTTTTGCACCCAACCTTCATGCCATGGGATTGATGACCAACAGGGATTTTGAGAATTACCGAAGTTTATTCGATTTAATGGAAAGTTTGGTACAACCCCCTGACCTTTTGATCTATTTACGCAGTTCCATCCCTAATCTAGTGGAACAGATCCATAACAGGGGGCGCGAATACGAAAGTAGTATCTCCATCGACTACTTAAGCCGATTGAATGAACGCTACGAAGCCTGGGTCAATACGTATGAAAAAGGAAAACTCCTGATCGTAAATGTAGACAAGGTGAACTTTGTGGACGAACCCGAAGATCTGGGACAAGTGATCCAAAATATAGATGCGGAGATCCATGGGTTGTTTTGACTTAGCCATTACACCGCTATGCTATTAGAATGTAGATACAAGAAGTATTTATCGCCTGTTGTTTAAAAAACTAAACTTCACTCACCCGGATACCCTCTTCCCTCATTCTCACTTTCAAAAACTGTGATTATCAGATACTTTCAGGATACGAACTGAAAAATTGAAATCATGGAAGCAAAAAAGAATGAAAAAGTACAGATTGAAAAAGAATCCAACCTTTATTTTGTCTTAGCACTATGTTTGGTTTTAGCACTGACCTATGTTGCGTTGGAATGGAAAACCTTCCACAAAATCCCAGTTTGGGAAGTTGCCAAATTGGATAAACCCGATTTTCTCCCTAACGAAGAGATTCCGTTTATTAAACCCCCTGAGCCCCCAAAACCAAAAGTAGCTCCTCCAATCATTGAAATCCTTCCTGATATTTCGGATGAACCGGAATCCATAATTGATATACCCGAAGTTGATCAAACTACAGAAATTACCCCACTGGAAAGTGTAGTTTTTGAAGAACCACCTGTTGATGGAGAAATAATTTTTGTCAACGTAGAGGAAAAACCAATTTTTCCTGGCTGTGAAGACGCCACAGACAAGTACTCTTGTTTTCAAGAAATGATGCAAAAGCATATCTGGAAAAACTTCAACTACCCGGAAACCGCCATTGACCTTGGTATTAAGGGTAAAGTACATATAAAATTTACTATCCAAAAAGACGGTAGTATTGGTAATATTCAAATGCGTGGGCCGCATAAATTACTGGAAGACGAGGCATCAAGGATCATAAAAAAATTACCCAAAATGAAACCTGGTAAACAAAGGGGAACCCCTGTCAAAGTCCCCTTTTCAATCCCTATCAATTTTGTATTGCAGTAGTTTACGATGTGAGCCAACAGTAACAAAAAAACCACGCCTTTCAGCGTGGTTTTTTAACTGCAATCATTTGAAATTAGCTATCTATTCAATTTTGATTTCTTTTTTATACCCTTCCACCTGGGCTTCTACCTCTTCTTTGGTAGAGCCAACAAACTCTTTTACCTCCTCCGTTGTTTCTCCATTCACTTCGGAGGAAGTTGTCACAACGGCTTTAAACTTGCCGTCTTCGGTATTGCTCATCTCCACGCGGATCTGCTTTTCTACCTCCTGGGAAGCTTTCATACCTTCTGTGGTAATGGAAATTTTTGTACCATCCGCTTTAACCAGGCTTACTTCATCAGCCGGCGCTAAGCTTACCAAGCTGGGAGCAATGACCAATGCAACAACACTCATTAATTTCAACAAGATATTCAAAGAAGGTCCCGAAGTATCTTTAAAGGGGTCTCCCACAGTATCTCCAACTACTGCCGCCTTATGGGCATCGGAACCTTTGCGGCCTTCACCTTCTATCGTCTTTTTAGCGTTATCCCAGGCACCACCGGCATTGGATTGGAAGATGGCCATCAATACCCCGGCAGTGGTTACTCCGGCAAGTAGTCCGCCCAACATATTCGCACCTCCAATGAAACCAACAGCCACCGGAACCGCAATGGCCAACAAACCAGGCAATACCATTTCCTTGATAGAGGCCCTAGTTGAAATTTCAACACACTTATCGTATTCCGCAAGACCATCGGCAGCCTCAAAAATCTTTAGGTCCGCTTCACTTGCCTGGGAAAGATCAGAATCGTGTTTCCGCATTACTTCCAATGCCGCTTTTAACTGCGGGATATCCCGGAATTGTCTCCGTACTTCTTCAATCATGGACATCGCTGCACGACCCACGGCATTCATGGATAAAGCCGAGAAAACAAACGGTAACATCCCACCAATCAACAAGCCCGCCATGATTTTTGGCTGAGAAACGTCAATAGAGGTAACTCCGGCAGTCTTCATATAAGCCGCAAACAAAGCCAAAGCGGTTAAGGCAGCAGAGGCAATTGCAAATCCTTTTCCGATGGCAGCCGTGGTATTTCCAACAGCATCCAATTTATCGGTTCGCTCACGAACTTCCCCAGGTAATTCCGCCATCTCGGCAATACCTCCTGCATTGTCTGAAATAGGACCGTAGGCATCAACCGCCAATTGAATCCCTGTATTGGCCAGCATTCCTACAGCAGCAATCGCAATACCGTAAAGCCCCGCAAAATGATGTGAAACCATGATGGCCGCTGCAATCAAAATAATAGGGATCATGGTAGACATCATCCCCACGCCAAGACCGGCAATAATATTTGTTGCGGAACCTGTTTCCGATTGACGTACAATAGAATTTACCGGCTTAGTTCCCGTACCTGTGTAGTATTCTGTTACTTTACCAACCGCTAAACCGGCAACAAGACCGGCAATAGTGGCCCAAAAAACGCCCATAGAAGTAAATTCTTTTCCGCCATCTACCCAGGTATCCGGAAGCATCCCGGTGATCAGAAAATAAGACGCTACCAACATCAATCCGGCAGAACCAAACTCACCAATATTTAACGCTGTTTGCGGATTTCCACCATCTTTTACTCGAACAAAAAAGGTTCCAATAATGGACATAATAATCCCTACAGCTGCTAAGGCAAGAGGTAAATATACGGCTCCCAAACCATCAAAGGACTCTGCAAAAGCTGGGTTAGCCGCAAAAATGGCGCCCAGTACCATAGTTCCGATAATAGATCCTACATAGGATTCAAAAAGGTCCGCTCCCATTCCGGCAACGTCACCCACGTTATCGCCCACGTTATCGGCAATTGTAGCAGGGTTCAATGGGTGGTCTTCCGGAATACCGGCCTCCACTTTTCCTACCAAATCGGCTCCAACATCTGCTGCTTTGGTGTAAATACCACCACCTACACGCGCAAAAAGTGCTATAGAGGATGCTCCTAACGAGAATCCGGAAAGTACATTTAATACCTCCGTCAGCGCCCAACCCTGACCACTGTAAATCATAAAGAGTCCACTCAAGCCCAATACACCCAAACCAACAACGCCCAGTCCCATTACAGACCCCCCTGCAAAAGCCACTTCAAGGGCTTTGCTCAAGGAAGTTCGTGCGGCTTGGGTAGTTCGTACATTGGCTTTGGTAGCAACACGCATACCGATAAATCCTGCCAGTGCAGAACAAATAGCCCCAACAATAAAGGACACGGCCACCATTCCATTAGAGCCTTCTTCGTTTTGTCCTTTAAAGAAAAGTAGCACGGCAACCGCAAGCACAAAAACTGCAAGTATTTTATATTCTGCTTTTAAGAAAGACATTGCCCCATCCGCAATATTCCTGGCAATGTTTGCCATTTTCTCCTCTCCTACCTCCTGCTTGGACACCCACATGTTCTTCACCAGCACATACAATAGGCCCAACACACCAAAAGCGGGCAAAAACGTTACGATTAGCTCCATAGTTGATTCGTTAATTTATTAGGTTTTTCTTAAGAATTTTTAATGGCTGCAAATGTAGTAAAATACCTATGAATAAAAAAAGCCCGTTTCAATGAGAAAAACAGGCTTTTTCAGTTCATTTTAAAGTCATTAAATCATAAAAGCTCGCTTGGTTTTATGATCACTTTCAGCGTACCGGGTAACGCATTTATGATAGATCTCTTTAGCCGCATCAGCGCCGCTCCAACCCCCAGTATCCACTTTCTTTTCCTCCAGATCCTTGTAGACTTGAAAAAAGTGTTCAATCTCTTTCAATCGATGCGGATTAAGGTCTGCTATATCATTTTTTTTACTCCAGATAGGATCACTAACAGGAACACAAATTATTTTCTCATCGGGCCCTTTTTCATCGGTCATATGAAAGACACCGATAGGTTTTACTTCCATAACCACCATGGGAAAAGTGGGTTCCGTTCCCAACACCAATACATCCAATGGATCCTGATCCAGTGCCAGGGTTTCCGGGATAAAGCCGTAATCTCCGGGATACATCATGGAGGAAAACAAGGTCGTGTCAAATCGGATTTTGTGTAGGGTAAAATCGTATTCGTATTTGTTGCGACTACCCTTCGGAATTTCGATGAGTACGTCAAAAGTTATTTCTTCTTTTTTGGCCATAATTGAGGTTTAAGTTACAAAAAGGTAAAGGAACGATAACAGTGCAGGGGTATTGCCAGTCCGAGTTTATTTCAATAGCAAATGCCGTAGCCTGGTGACCAAAACGACCAAGCCAAATTAAAAGCTAAATCCAAACGTTCCCGTTACGCCAAAAGGCCGGGCTTCTGGCGCGTCCAGGTAATTCCCCCTAAAGTTAAAATCGATCCGAAATATTTTAAAGATATTGCCAATTCCAAAAGAGTATTCCCAATAGGGTTCATCGTTCGGAGCTTGCAGCGGAATATTTGAGGGGGCGCTCAAGGCAATATTTTCGTCGGAAATAGACCCCCAGGCCGCTCGAACACCCACAATTTCTCTGAGATTCCATTTGCGCAGCAAAGGGATTCTCGAAAATAGCCTTCCGTTGAAATTGTGTTCTAAATGTAGCGTAGCATAGGTGTCCGTGACGAACTCGTAAAAATCAAGATTGGGAAAGGTGTTGTATAATGAAAAAACCGTTTGGTTCCCTGGAATTACACTCAATAAACCCAACGGAACTTCCCCAAATGTCCTTCCAAATTCTACGGTGGAACGCAATCTTCCAAAGCCTCCCAGCTGCCAGGGTTGGGTATAGGAAAACTGCAGTCGCTGATAGTTAAAATCACTTTCCAAAAACCCTTCCGATCCCTGAGTATAATTCAATACCAGGGTGCTATAATTATCATTTATAGTATTGCGTTCTACTCCATATCCGATGGTGCGCCGCCCCGGAGTATAAATAATGGTCGTATTCAGGTCAAATTGCTTGACCTCCGAGGAAATACCGCTGGGGGCGTCCGGATCAATATAATCCAGGCTAAATGCATCCGGGAGGGCGGAACTCAGGGTGCGGAAGGAACCGCCCAAACGAAATCTCAGGTTTTTTACGGGTTCCATTTCCAATGCCAGGACCGAAAGGTTGATATTGCTTAAGCGGTTATTATTTCCCACCGTGACCAAAGCAGAGGACGCTATACTTCTTCCTAAAACATCGGTTGTGCTGGTAAGACTTATACCCAGTTGCTCAATATCCCGTCTATTTCCTCCGGAGAGTATTAGCCGCGTTTTTCGATCCAACAAGAACTTCCCGGAAAAACCATGTTTAAATTTCTTGTCGTCAAAGCCGTAGGCCATATACCCTTCCAGGCGCCAGGTATCATTCTGCCCAAAATACGTACGGGCGCCGCCCCGCAGCCGAATACCTTCCGCATCATTAAATCCAAAAGTGCTGTAGATATCCCCAATATCCAGATTCCATTTGTCTATCTCAATATAACCAGAGCCCAGTACACTAACAATGTCGTAATAGGTTCTAAATTTTGGCACGGTTTTCAGGGTATCCAACAGTTTAAAGATCCCGGCTTCGTCTTCGCTTAACCGTTCCAACCGGGCATTTTTCCAGAATATGCTATCCTGGTTGAACACCCTGGGATCATACGGATCGGATGCTGCCTTGTAAAACTCTTCTGGCCGGTCAATGTTAAAATTGTAGTTATCATATACTGTGGTCCGCTTTCCATACACCCCCCTGGAGGTTTCCTTCTTAGAGAAGGCGAAGTCCGTAAGCATATAGTCCCGTTTGAGCAAAAAGACAGAATCATTAACCACATCAAAGTCCTGCTCAATATAAATTTCCTTTACCCAGTTAATGTTGGCGCTCTTGACCACCTCCATATTGATTTTTTTAATGGCGAAGGTGGTATCGTTCACCCAAAAATCTCCCTTAAAAGTGAGTGCATTCTTCCGACGGGGATAATAAATAATGTTATAGCACCACTTATTATCGATATAGGTGCTGTCTGAAAGCACGTAATTGTACACGTCCACTCCTGTTTTGGATAAGGGACTGGTAAAACTCTTATCAAAGAACTTCAGGTAGTTTTCATAAATATCGTAATCCGAATACAGGTCTTCCACAAAAGCTGTAATTGCCTGATTACCACCAAATCCGGAGCTTTTATTCCCCAGTACATCTTCTTTTTCCAAAGCTATACGATTATCCCCATAAACCTTGGAAAATACCTCGTTTAAGAACATCGGGAGATAGGTTTTTCCTGTAATCTTGGAAGTATCCAGGCCTTCAAACATAAATTCCAACCCACGGAACAACCTGCTTTTAATCAAGGTACTATCAATAGTATTTAGGTCAAACTCTACTTTTTCATACTTGTCGTATTGGTAACTTTTAAATTTTCGCACCCCATTTTCTCGTTTTTTGGCCCATATTTTTCGGAGAATGTCAATAGCCGGATTATCTTTTTTAGATTGCTTGCCGGTGTACACAATTACTTCTTGCAATTGCTCAGCAGATTCTGCTAACACCACGCGCAGATTGTAGTTAACACTGCCCTGCAATTCAATTTCTCGGGTATCATAACCGATAAACGAAACTACCAAAGTGGAGTAGCTTTCCTCGGCTTCCAGGTAAAAGCGACCATTATCATTGGTGATGGTTCCTTCAAAAGAATTCTTCAGAATAACATTGGCAAAAGCAATGGGATCTCCGGATTCGTCTACAACAATACCGCCTACTTTAGTTTGTGCGAAAAGGGAAAAAGACAGTAATAGCGAAAAAATAAAAAGGAATTTTTTCATAGCAGATTCGGCAAAAGTAAGCTACTGCAACTTACAATTTCGGTTAATTCGGTTTAGGCTTCAAGTAGTTATCGAATCAAAAACATTCCTTTTAACAAAAAACCCCGCCAAGGGATTTTTGGCGAGGCTAAGATACCTTTCTTGTTCGTTTTCATTCCCGATATAACACTTTCTTAACAGCTTTAATAACATCCTGATGATTGGGCAACCACTCCTGTAAAAGTACCGGAGAGTATGGCGCCGGGGTATCAGCGGTGTTCAATTTCACTACGGGAGCATCCAAATAGTCGAAGGCCTTATCCTGCACCTGGTAAATGATTTCCGTGGCAACATTCCCAAAAGGCCAAGCTTCTTCTAAAACTACGAGACGATTCGTTTTCTTTACCGAGTTCAAAATAGCGTCGTGATCCATAGGCCGCACGGTTCGTAAATCTATGATCTCACAACGTATTCCTTCTTTTTCCAATTCCTCGGCCGCTTTATACGCTTCTTTAATGATCTTGCCAAAGGAGACGATGGTAACATCAGAACCTTCCCGTTTAATCTCTGCCACTCCTAAAGGAATGGTATATTCTCCCTCCGGCACTTCGCCCTTATCCCCATACATTTGCTCAGATTCCATAAAAATAACGGGGTCGTCATCACGAATAGCCGATTTCAGCAATCCTTTGGCATCTGCAGGATTGGAAGGAACTACCACTTTAAGGCCGGGACAGTTGGCAAACCAGCTTTCGAATGCCTGAGAGTGCGTTGCTGCCAATTGTCCGGCGGAAGCGGTCGGCCCTCTGAAAACTATGGGACAGTTAAATTGTCCTCCGGACATTTGCCGGATCTTCGCTGCGTTGTTTATGATTTGATCAATACCCACCAATGAAAAATTGAAGGTCATAAACTCAATGATAGGACGATTGCCATTCATAGCAGATCCTACCCCCACTCCTGCAAAACCCAGCTCAGAGATGGGCGTATCCACAACACGATCCGGACCAAACTCGTCCAGCATTCCTTTAGAAGCCTTGTAAGCACCATTGTATTCGGCTACTTCTTCGCCCATAAGGTAAATGGATTCATCCCGGCGCATCTCTTCGGACATGGCCTCGGCAATGGCTTCCCTAAATTGTAGTGTTTTCATATCGCAGCAGCGGTTTTTTAAGTGCGAACAAAAATAGGAAAATAAGTAAGAAACCGAAGTTGTGCCAAATCAAAAAAAGGATAAAAATTTATTATGCATGCATAATAAATTAGATAGTTTTTAATATCTTTACGGGCGAAAAAAAATAAGCGATTATGAAGATATTGGTTTGCATTAGCAACGTCCCCGACACTACTTCAAAGATCAATTTTACCGACGGGGACACCAAATTCGACACTAATGGTGTACAGTTTGTAATTAATCCCAACGATGAATTTGGTTTAACCCGTGCCATGTGGTTCAAGGAGAAACAAGGCGCCACGGTACATGTAGCTACAGTTGGGAACAGTACGGTAGAACCTACGATCCGAAAAGCACTCGCTATTGGTGCTGATGAGGGTATCCGTATTGACGCCACCCCTACGGACGGGTTTTATGTTGCCCGACAACTGGCTGAAATTGTCAAAAATGGAGGGTATGACCTGGTAATTGCAGGTCGGGAGTCCATTGATTACAATGGTGGTATGGTTCCCGGGATCATGGCTACCCTTTTGGATATGAACTTTGTCAACACCTGTATCGGGCTTGAAATTGAAGGAAATCAGGCCACTGCTCACCGTGAAATTGACGGTGGTAAAGAAACCATAAGTACCACCTTACCATTAATAATTGGAGGACAAAAAGGATTGGTAGAGGAAAGCGAACTTCGTATTCCTAACATGCGCGGCATTATGATGGCCCGAAAAAAAGCCTTAAATGTTGTAGCGCCTGTTGACGCACCTTCTCAAACCACCGATCAGAAATTTGAACGTCCCCCGGCAAAAGGCCCTGTGAAACTTGTGGATGCCGGTAACATTCAAGAATTGGTAGATTTATTACATAACGAAGCAAAAGTGATTTAATACGAAGAATCCCAAATTTCAAATTCCGGATCGCAATAGTTTTTTTGGAATTTACTTTCGGGTAGTTAAGAAAAAAATATGGCAGTAGTAGTATATACAGAATCTGAAAACGGCAAACTGAAGAAGAGTGCTTTGGAAGTAGCCGCTTATGCGAAACATGTAGCAGATCAACTCGGGCTAAGCGTCACCGCAGTGGCCATCAATGTGGAAGATCCGGCATCGCTGGGCACCTATGGTGTGGCTAAAGTTTTAGGGGTTTCCAACCAGGCGTTGCAAGGCTTTAATGCTAAAGCCTACGCCAACGTGATCGCGCAAGCGGCCGAACAGGAAAATGCGAAGGTTGTGATCATTAGCTCCAGTGCGGACAGCAAATACTTAAGCGGGATTCTTGCCGCTAAACTAAATGCGGGCTATGTACCCAATGTGGTGGCTCCTCCGGAAACCACCTCCCCTTTTGTGGTGAAACGTACTGCATTTAGTAACAAAGGCTTTGCACATACTGAAATCACGGCCGAAGTAAAAATAATTGGAGTTTCCAATAACGCTTTCGGCCTAGTGGAAAACCCTACAAATGCTTCTTTGGAGGAGTTTTCGCCAGCTGTAAATGATAGCGACTTTGGGGCGAAGTCTGTTGAAGTGGATAAGGTAGTAGGGAAAGCAACTATTGCAGATGCCGATATCGTAGTGTCAGGCGGGCGTGGCTTAAAAGGTCCTGAAAATTGGGGAATGATCGAAGAACTGGCAGGCATCCTAGGTGCGGCTACCGCCTGCTCCAAACCGGTTTCGGATTTGGGCTGGAGACCCCATGGAGAGCATGTAGGGCAAACCGGAAAACCGGTAGCCAGTAACCTCTATATTGCAATCGGAATTTCAGGAGCAATCCAACACCTTGCCGGTGTGAGCGCCTCGAAAACCAAAGTGGTAATCAACAATGACCCTGAGGCGCCTTTCTTCAAAGCGGCAGACTATGGAGTAGTTGGAGATGCCTTTGAGGTAGTGCCCGAACTCATCGAAAAATTAAAGGAATTTAAGGGGCAAAACGGCTAATTTTTGTTAATTTGCCTCGCTAAAGCGGCTGTTCAGATAACGGGTAACGCCACTTATTTGAACAGTTTTTTTATTTTACAGGGAGAATTTGCAGATGAGTTTAGTTCGGCTAAAAATAAAGGGCATATCGTACAGCCAAACCCAAAATGGGGCATATGCGCTTATTCTAAATGAGGTAGAGGGCGATCGAAAGCTACCTATTGTCATAGGGGCATTTGAAGCCCAGTCCATAGCAATTGCCCTTGAAAAGGAGATCAAACCACCCCGGCCCTTGACCCATGATCTGTTCAAAAATTTTTGCGACCGTTTTGGGATTGTGATCAAGCAAGTGATCATTCACAAACTGGTGGATGGTGTGTTCTATTCCAGCATTATCAGCGAACGGGAGGGTGAAGAGGAAATAGTTGATGCACGTACCAGCGATGCCATTGCATTGGCGTTGCGCTTTGGTGCACCTATTTTTACCTACAAGACCATTTTGGACAAGGCAGGTATTTTCCTAAAGTTTTCCTCCAAGGAGAAAGATGAAGAAGGGGACGATAGCATTGTAGTAGATGAAATACTTCAGGAAGGGGAAACCGTAGAAATTGAATCGGGAGGTAGCGAGGCCTACCGGGAAATGACGTTAGACGAACTCCATAAAGAATTAGACAAAGCCGTGGCCAACGAAGACTACGAGAAGGCCGCCAAACTTCGCGACGAGATTTCCAAACGGAAGTAAAACCAATCATTCTTATATGAAGAAAACCGGAGTTTTAGTGCTTGTACTGCTCTTTGCAGGTATTGGAGCACTCTTCGGTCAGGAAAAGGTTGTTGTGGATGCGCTGGCTGGTTCCAATGATACTTTGGTTCCCAACCAGGGCTTTTCCCTAAACAGCTTGTGGCGCGGGGCACTGGGCATGGCCGTGCTGGTTGGTATTTCCTATCTATTTAGCGCCAATCGAAGGGCCATTAACTGGAAAACAGTGGGCATTGGGTTGACCATCCAGTTACTCATTGCCATAGGGGTGTTAAAAATCCCCCTGGTGAAAACCATTTTCGAGAGTATCGGGAAAGTTTTCATCAGTGTATTGGACTTCACCCGATCGGGAAGTAAGTTTTTATTCGAAGGGCTGGTGGTAGATACAGATACCTTCGGCTACATTTTTGCCTTTCAGGTGTTACCCACTATTATTTTCTTCTCGGCCTTAACTTCGGTCTTGTTTTATCTAGGCATCATCCAGAAAGTGGTAAGAGCACTGGCCTGGTTACTGACCAAATCCCTGGGGATCTCAGGGGCGGAAAGCCTGTCCATTGCCGGGAATATCTTTTTGGGGCAAACAGAAGCCCCTTTATTGATCAAAGCTTATTTGGAAAAGATGAACCGGTCCGAGATCCTGCTGGTTATGATCGGTGGAATGGCAACCGTGGCCGGAGCGGTTTTGGCCGCCTATATTGGCTTCCTCGGTGGGGACGATCCTGAATTGCAATTAGTTTTTGCCAAACACTTGTTGGCGGCCTCTGTTATGGCGGCCCCCGGGGCGATTGTAGTCTCCAAAATATTATATCCACAAACCGAAACCATAAATACCGATGTAAAGGTCTCTTCTGATAAAATTGGAGCGAATTTTTTGGATGCTATTGCCAACGGGACCACAGAAGGCTTAAAACTTGCCTTAAATGTGGGTGCGATGTTGCTGGTCTTTGTAGCATTTATCGCGATGATCAACGGCATATTGGGCTGGATTGGTGATTGGAGCACCCTAAATACCTGGATCAGTGCCAACTCTCCTTACAATTCCTTTTCCCTGGAAGCCATATTGGGTACCCTTTTTGCCCCGCTGATGTGGCTGATTGGGGTAAATAATGCTGATGTCATGCTAATGGGACAATTGTTAGGGATCAAACTGGCTGCCAGCGAATTTGTTGGCTATATCCAGTTGGCAGAGCTAAAAGATGTCACCAGTGTTACGCGTTTTACCTACAACAAATCCGTGATCATGGCTACCTATATGCTCTGTGGTTTCGCGAATTTCGCCTCTATCGGTATCCAAATCGGGGGAATTGGTTCCTTGGCGCCCGGACAACGCAAAACTCTTTCCGAATTCGGGATGCGGGCCGTTTTAGGGGGCTCCCTGGCTTCTTTGCTTTCGGCCACTATTGCCGGGATGATTTTGGGATAGCTCCAAGGGTTAAAAGGTGAAGGGTTAAAAAGGTGAAGGGTTAAAAAGGTGAAGGGTGAAAGGGTTGAGGATAAAAGATGAAAGGGTTGAGGGTGAAGGGTATTGGTGATTCTTAGCCAACGATCGATAACATTCAGCAAATGAGAAATTTCAGGGAATTGGAAGTGTGGCAGGATGCCCGGCAACTTGTTAAGGAGGCCTATCAACTTTCAAAGCTACTTCCTGATAGCGAAAAGTATGGGCTGGTATCCCAAATTAATCGTTGTGCCGTTTCTATTCCCGCTAATATTGCTGAAGGCTGTGCAAAATATTCACAAAAGGACTTTGTACGATTTCTTCAGATTAGTTTAGGTTCCACTTACGAATTGGAAACACACTTTATCCTTTGCGCTGATTTACAGCTTGTTGGATCAGAAGAGTCCGCTCAAATCATTGAAAAAGTTCAGCGGTTGCAAAAGCGAATCAGCTCGTTAATAAAATACAATAACTCCTAGCCTAAAACCCTTCACCTTTTCCCCTTTCCATTTTACCTTTATACCTTATGAAGCAATACCACGATTTACTACAACACATTTTAGATACCGGCGCCCAAAAAGGCGACCGAACCGGAACGGGAACACTAAGTGTTTTTGGCTATCAGATGCGGTTTGACCTGGAAGAAGGCTTTCCTATGGTGACCACCAAAAAACTACACTTAAAATCAATTATCCACGAGTTACTCTGGTTTTTAAAAGGTGATACCAATGTAAACTATTTACAGGAAAACGGGGTACGGATCTGGAACGAATGGGCGGATGCGAACGGGGATCTCGGCCCTGTTTACGGGCATCAATGGCGAAATTGGAACAATGAGGAGATTGACCAGATCAAAGCCGTGATCGAAAGTCTAAAGACCAATCCCAACAGTCGCCGTATGCTGGTCTCTGCCTGGAACCCCAGCGTGCTTCCGGATCCTTCGGTTTCCTTCAGTGAAAATGTAGCCAATGGCAAGGCGGCGCTACCCCCCTGCCATGCCTTTTTTCAATTTTACGTAGCGGAGGACAGATTAAGTTGCCAGTTGTATCAACGCAGTGCTGATGTGTTTTTAGGGGTGCCTTTTAATATTGCCAGCTATGCCCTGCTAACGCTGATGATCGCGCAGGTGGCGGGTTACCAACCCGGGGAGTTTATCCACACCTTTGGCGATGTCCACATCTACAACAACCATTTGGAGCAAGTACAGTTGCAATTGTCCCGGGAACCCCGGAAATTGCCAACCATGCAGCTCAACCCGGAAGTAACGGATATTTTTGATTTCACCTTTGAGGACTTTACCTTATTAAATTACGATCCGTATCCGGCGATTAAGGCGATGGTGGCGGTTTAAGGAATGGGTAAAGGTATAAAAGGGAATAGGATCAATGCTATATTCGGTTTCTATGTGCAACCTTAATTTGACTAATATTCAAATTCATCTATGAATGACGAACAAAAAGAGAGACTACATGCCCTTCAAAGGACTTTGGACAAACTATATTTTTCAAAGTCATTCCGTTCTCCTTTTGACAAAAGAAAAAAGAGGTTCGCGCACAAATTATTAGATCATGATAAAAACGAATTTATTCTAAAGGACCAAAAAACACTAGGCTTTTCTTACAATGGTAAACGGCAACTTAAGGCACTTTTTCTAGAAGATAACAGACGAATTGAAAAACTCATAATCCAACAATTTGGAATTCATGATGATGCCATTAAAAATAGACTAAAGGAAGCCTCATTCCATGGAATTGAGGTTGAACGTCTATATTTCTTCCTAAAAGGCATAAAAGAAGCGGACTTCCCGAATGATAATACATACAACGTTAAAGACTCGGAACTTGCTAGTTTACTTTTGAATAAAGAACAAGCTGGAAGACTAATTGAAGACAATTTGGAACTTCTTCAAGATGCTTTGAATAATAACATTACCACAAAAGATTTAATCAATTTCGGTTATAGAAAAAGTCAACTAGAAATATTTGAAAAATTGCTCGAAGACCCCAACTTTTTTGAAGAGTACAAATCATCACTAATTGATCAACTGGGTAAAAACGTGAGAAACGAAGATTTGTGGCAAATTTTTTTTGAAAGAAACACCTGGATACTGGGATATGGCCTTGACTACATTTTCAATTCAGAATTGGATGAAAAGAAACTAGAGCAGGTTACTTCTGGTGCCAAACTTAATTCTGGAGGTAAAAGAACGGACGCCTTACTTAAATCATTAGGAGCAATAAATTCACTCTGCTTCTGCGAGCTAAAGTTAGATACTGATTCCCTTTTGAAAGATGTAAAAAATGCCTATCGTGGAGAATCATGGCAAATTTCAGATACACTTGCGGGCGCAATAGCACAAGTTCAGAGAACTGTTCACAAAGCAGTAAAGGACTTTTCAAGCAAGACAGAAATTAAGGATAATCAAGATAATTTAACTGGAGAAACACTTTACTTTTATAATCCCAAAGCATTTATCCTAATTGGCAATTTGAACGAGTTTGTTGTTGACGGAACAATCAATGAAATGAAATTCTCATCATTTGAAATGTTTCGTAAAAACCTGAAAAACATAGAAATTATAACATATGATGAACTTTATGAAAGAGCTTATTACATCTGCCACAGTAAAGAATAAGGCAGAGCATTACAACGCATATAAGCGATAAGCTGACGCCCACAGTTCATATACAAACCGTTATCAATTGTTTGAAATTTGGATTTGGAAACCGCGATATGGGCTTGGATTCCTATTTTCATAGGGTTTACGGGCACCGTCTATTCAATCTTTACTTTCAAAAAGCACCCTTCTCTTCTTAATCTAATTTTGACCATTTTAATTCTGATCCTTAACGGATTTTCGATTTATATTTTAGCACAAATCTTAATTGGAGGATGGCCGACTTATTTACCTCATTTTGGGATTGGCATTTCCACTTTACTTGTAATGATCCAAAGTCGACTTGAAAAGTAATTAATGAATGAACTGACTTTAGGTTGACGATATAGATCAGCCTAAGAAAGGGTGGAACGAAAAACATTTACTAACATTCCCATATAATGAGAGCTAGCCGGTTAACCCCAGGAATATTGCATAATTTTAATTGCTCCAATGTCGTAGCCTACAACCAAAGTAATTCGCAATTTTATCAATGGCAGTAGTTGTCCATCATAGTATCTCCGACCTCTATCACACGTTGCAGCTTCCGCTGGATGAGGAACTGGATTTTACCATCCTTAATATCCGGGATATTCATCAGGAGATCCCTTTTACCTCTCCGGTATTGCGGGCCGACTATTTTTCGTTCATTTTGACGAAAGCGGGTTCCGGGGTCTATTATCTGGATAACAACCGCTTTCCTTTCCATTCCAGAATGCTCTATTTTACGAATCCGGGGCATATCAAATCCTATGAGTTACAGGAAGCCAACGAGGGGTATATCATTATACTTACGGAAAACTTTTTACGGGAACATGTGCATTCGGACATTTTTGATGAATTCCCTTTTCTCCTGGCGGAAATTGCGCCTCCAAAAGCACTTTCCGATAAAAAGTTTGAAGAATATGAGGCCTTGTACAAGCAAATCCACAATGAATTTGAAAGGCCTTCGATCTACAAAAACAACATCTTAGCTAAGCTGTTTGTAGTGCTTTTACTGAAGATAAAAGAGGATTTTTGGCTGGACTATAATCCCAAAACAGAAGGCAGCCGAAATTCCCGAATTGTGCAATCCTTTAAGCAACTACTTGAAAAGGAGTTTAAAAAGATGGTTGCTGACACCTTAACCAACAGAAGGCCCCAGGTAAAGGATTTTGCTAACCAACTGCATCTGCATCCCAACTATTTGAACACCGTTATCCGATCAAAGACAGGAAGAACGATCAATGACTGGCTCACCGCCAGGACGCTTAGCACGGCTAAATCCTTACTGCGTAACACAGCGTTGAGCTCCAAGGAAATTGCCTATAAATTAGGGTTTAGCGAACCCACACACTTCAATCGTTTTTTTAAGAAACACGCGAATACTACACCAAGTGCCTATCGAAAGCAACAACTAACTTTGAGATAGATCATCGATTCTTTGAAATCGGTCATAGAGTTCCTGAGAATAGGATCCATTTTTGCATCAGAAACGTAATACAACAACAATGAAACATAGTACAATACTTGGACACAGCACGCTGGAGGTCAACCGGATTGGCCTGGGCTGTATGGGGATGTCTGAATTCTACGGTTCTTTTAATGAAGAAGAATCGATTACCACCTTGCATAAAGCCCTTGATCTTGGGGTCAATTTTTTCGATACCGCAGATATGTACGGCAGTGAGGCTAATGAACAACTCCTGGGGAAAGCCTTTAAAAACCACTGGGATAGCCTGGTGCTGGCCACCAAATTTGGAATACTACGTGGACCCAAGGGCGAATTCCTTGGGATCAACGGAAAACCGGAATACATCCGTAAAGCATGCGATCAAAGTTTACAAAATCTCGGCGTTGACGCCATCGATCTTTACTACATGCACCGGCAAGACCCGGAAGTGGAGATTGAAGAAATTGTAGGCACTATGGCCGATCTGGTCAAGGAAGGTAAGGTGAAATACCTAGGATTATCTGAAGTAGCTCCTGAAACCCTTCGGCGTGCCCATGCCGTACATCCAATTACCGCCCTGCAAACCGAATACTCACTATGGAGTCGGGAACCCGAAAAAGAACTCTTTAAGGTTTGCAAGGAGCTTGGTATCACTTTCGTGGCCTATAGCCCGCTGGGACGTGGTTTCCTCACGGGAGCCATAAAAAGTCGTGCTGATTTGGAAGAGGGGGATTTTCGCTTAGGGAATCCAAGGTTTACCAACGAAGCGATCAAAGAAAACCTCAGGTTTGTTGACGTCATTGATCGTATTGCACAAAGTAGAGGTGCTACCAAAGCCCAGGTAGCCCTTGCCTGGTTACTCAGCCAAAATGATGAGATCACAGCGATTCCTGGTACCCGGAAGGTACATCGCCTGGAAGAGAATCTGGGGGCCCTTGAGGTGGAATTAACTGCAGATGATCTTGCGGTTATTCAAGAAAACGCACCTTCGGAAACCTTTGGGGAACGGTACTGATAAAGTGCAACAATAATCCCCTGGTAGCGGTCAATATAAAATCGCCCGGAGTTTCCTCCGGGCGATTTCGCCAATTAAACAAAACACTCAGGGAAGCATCATCTCCCTTTTCATAGCTAGTGCTAGTTTCTGGTTACCATAATGCTGTTGGATAGACCGTATAGCCCTTCAAGATCTGCAACATTGTTTCCGGCGGCCAATCCTGTCAATCCGTCTTCATAACGCATATACCAGATAAAACAAACCCCTGGCCCGGCAGCATCAAAATCCACACCTTCCACATCGGCCAATGTTGGGGGTAATCCCAAAATGTTATTTTGATCATCTGTGATTACCCAGATTCGGTTTGTCCCGGTAGCGTTACTACTGTCCAGTAGTATCCCGTTGACCATATCAGGAGTTCCATCAACATCAAAGGTGAATGGCCCTCCGGAAATTGTTCCGGCATTTGGGTTACGATACACCCGAATGGCATTGGACAGCGCAAAGTAACCACTCAAATCCCCGGCGTTTTGCCCGGCTTCCAGGCCCATAATTCCATCTTCATAGGTAATGTGCCAAATAAAACATAATCCAATCCCGGCTGCGTCAAAGTCAACCCCTTCCACAGCTTCCAGGGTGGGTGGTAAGCCCAGGATATTCAGTGCGTCATCGGTAATGATATACCCTTGGTTAGAACCATTTAAGTCGGTATCATCCAGGGTAATTCCACTGACCCTATCCGGAGTACCATCTACGGAGAACATATACGGCCCTCCATTCAATACGCCAGCATTCAGTGCCAGGCGGTCAACCACAATGAAGTTGGAAAGGTCAAATAGCCCGGTCAGATCATCCAGGTTATTGCCCATTTCCAATCCTCCTAATCCTGTGGAATAGGTTAAGTGATAAATATAGCAACGCCCTACTCCGGCACCGTCAAAATCTACTCCCTCAACAGCTTCCAGGGTTGGTGGGATCCCAAGAATGTTTCGGCTGTCATCCGTAATCACATAGGTTTGATTATCCCCGGTTAGATTCGTGTCATCCAGCACAATCCCGCTTACCATATCAGGAGAGCCATCCACGACAAATTCATAGGGACCTCCCGAGAGCTCGCCGGCGTTGAGTGCCCCACGGTTGACAACGATAAAATTGGAGAGGTCAAATTCTCCGCTCAAATTATCCAGATTTTCCCCGGCTACAAGACCAATAAGCCCTTCGTTATAGGTAATATGATAAATGTAGCAATCTCCGACTCCGGCAGCATCAAAATCGACTCCTTCTACAGCTTCAAGTGTAGGCGGTATTCCCAAAATATTTTTTGCGTCGTCGGTAATCACATAGGATTGTACATCCCCTGCCCCTGTAAAACCAGATAAAGTGATCCCGCTTACCATATCCGGCACGCCGTCTACCGTAAAACTAAAAGGCCCACCGGAAAGCGTTCCTGCCTCCAATAAAATTACGTCATCATCATCTCCTTTTCCGACACAACTGGCCAGCAAACACGTGGCTACACAAATTCCTAAAAATGTTTTTAAGTTGCTCATCTTCGTAGTGTTTTTAAAGTTCATAGCAAAGGACTACAGAAGATGTTGCAGAAAGTTCACAGAAATCTCAACTTTTTTAACCTTTTGATTTTTAATTGGTTATGATATTTTTAAAGCCTCAGATGCAATATTTTTGGATTTTCCCCGACAAAAGCATTGATATTAGGGCGGTACTTGTGAACATTTCGTGAGATTTTACCGTTTAATTTGCTGCCGATGAAAAAGGTATTGATCATTGAGGACGATCCGGAAATCATCCAGTTGTTGGAAATTCATCTGAACGACCTGGGGTGCACTACGCTCTCTGCCCGACAAGGCGATGCAGGTTTGCGCCTGGCCATTGAGCAGGAACCGGATCTGGTCATCCTGGATGTCATGCTTCCGGAAATGGATGGCATTGAAGTCTGTCAAAAGATACGGGCGAACAATATCAAATCGCCCATAATGATGCTTACCGCCAAATCCGAAGAGATTGATAAGGTCTTAGGGCTGGAGGTAGGTGCCGATGATTATCTGACCAAACCCTTTAGCGTACGGGAGTTTATCGCCCGGGTAAAGGCAATTTTCAGGAGGCAAAAAATGACGCGTACCGCGCCGCCGCCTACTAACAATCAGGAACAACTGCAATTTGATAATCTCCAAATCGACGTTGAAAAGCGCAAAGTCATCCTCGATCAGCGGCGCGTTGAGCTTTCCCCAAAAGAGTTTGAATTGCTGGTGTTGTTATCTTCTAATCCGGGGAAAAGCTATGACCGAACCAAACTACTCAACCTTATTTGGGGGTACGACTTCAAAGGATATGAGCATACCGTAAATTCCCATATCAATCGCCTTCGCTCGAAGATCGAGCCGGATATGGGCAATCCTAAATTTATTCTTACCACCTGGGGAGTGGGGTATAAATTCAACGAAGAACTATGAATAACAAGCTATTTTCCAACCGCCTGATCAGAAAGCTCATGGTAGCTTTTATATGCATTTTGGTATTTGCCGGCATTGGCTACACCATCGCTACCTTGTATTTTTCCAATCAGCATTTTCACGAGACCACACAACGGCTACATGCCAATCTGGCCCAGGATCTTATTGAAGAAAAATTTGTGGATCAGAGCCCCTTTGACAGTTTAGGCAATGTAAACAAGCCCCTGTTCGGAGACATCATGCATGATATGATGGCCGTAAATCGCGCTATTGAAGTATACCTCCTGGATATGCAAGGGAACGTGCAATACTCGGTAGTACTGGACCATAGTGATCCAGATGCTACGGCTAAAAAAGTTTCCCTGAAACCAATTCACCAATATATCGCCAATAATGGTAAGGGCTATGTTCTTGGGGACGACCCTAAAAACGTTGGTGAACAGCAAGTTTTTTCCGCTGCTAGATTTAACAAAGGGGGAAAGGAAGGCTATATCTACATCATTCTGGCCGGTCAGGATTACCTGGACACCCGAAACACCTTATTGGGCAGCTATGCCCTTAAACTGGGCCTGGGCGCCTCCCTGTTGACCCTCTTTTTTGCCGGTATACTGGGGATACTGTCCATATGGTACCTCACCAAAAACCTACGGGAAATCAATTATGCCGCAGAGCGATTCCAGCAGGGTGACCTGCACTACAGGATTAATAAAGATGAGAAAACCGATCTCACCGGATTGGCGCAAACTTACAATGAAATGGCGGACACTATTTTAAAAGATATGGACCGCATCACCGCTTTGGAAAAGCTTCGACGTGAGCTAATTGCCAATATCTCCCATGATCTGCGCACCCCTCTCGCGATCATCCAGGGATATATTGACACACTTCAGATCAAAGACGAAGTCCTTAGTGACAAAGAGCGTTCGGAATACCTTCAAAAAATAAGCAGCAGTGGGGAGCGCTTGTCCAAACTTATCGGACAATTGTTCGAATATTCCAAGTTGGAGGCCAACCAAATTACCCCGGAAAAAGAACCTTTTCTTATTTCAGAATTGGCCAATGACATTCATAGAAATTATCAGCTTTTGGCCAGGAAGAAAAATATTGCCCTGCAGCTAGAGATGGCAGAAAAGGTGCCCCTGGTCTTCGCAGATATTTCGCTGGTAGAACGTGCTATTCAAAACCTGATGGACAATGCCTTAAAATTCACTCCGGAAGGGGGAGAGGTAATTGTAAAGATCACTCCACTAAACAAGGATGTGGAGATCACCATTAAAGATTCGGGACCGGGAATCACCAAAGAAAACCAATTGCTCGTTTTTGAACGCTATCGACAGACAAAGACCGGAAAAGAGAAAGAGGGTGCTGGTTTGGGGCTGGCCATCGTCCGTAAAATAATGGAACTACATAATGCCAGCATAAAAGTATTGAGCAAACCGAACGAGGGCACCGCATTTAGCTTTAGTTTACCGGTATATGAAAACGGCTTAAGTTTCCGCTAATTCCTACAAAAACCAGGTGTATTGGTTATCTTTAAGGAAAACTTTGCCATTGATGATCCTTACTGATTCCCTAGTGGATTTTTTCCTGGATACCCGAAAGCATTCCGAAACCCTTTGCGAGCCCCTGGAAATTGAAGATTATGTAGTGCAACCCGTGGTAGACGTTAGCCCCCCCAAATGGCATTTGGGGCATACCACCTGGTTCTTTGAGGAGTTCCTTTTAAAACCTTTTGCAAAGGATTACGGCGTTTTTGATAAAGACTTTTCTTTTGTTTTTAACAGCTATTATGAGACAGTTGGTGAAAGGGTAGTGCGCTCCGACCGCGGCAACCTGAGCCGGCCATCCGTAAAAAAAGTGTATGCCTATCGGAAGCATGTTACAGAAGGGATTCAACAGCTGTTCCAAGACAGGCCGTCGGAAGAAATGATCGCCCTATTGGAAATTGGCATTCACCATGAAAAACAACATCAGGAATTGCTCCTAACAGATATCAAATACATTTTGGGAAACAATCCGTTGCTACCGGAATATTCTCGCACCCTGGATGAATATCACCCGGAAGATCATGAACAGGAATGGGTCTCCATGGAAGAAGGCCTTTATGATATAGGGCATTCCACGGATAGCTTTTGTTATGATAATGAATTGGGTCGTCACAAGGTATTTTTACAGGGCTATGCCATTTCGAGCACCTTAGTAACCAATAGGGAGTACTTAGAATTTATTGCCGATGGTGGGTATGCCCGATTTGACCTATGGCATGGCGAAGGATGGGATTGGGTAAATCAAAACGGTATTAAAGCGCCATTGTATTGGCATCACAAAAACGGGGAATGGTATTATTATAGCCTTGGAGGATTGACCAAAGTGAAGGAGGAGGCCCCTGTAAGTCATATCTCCTATTATGAAGCCTTTGCATATGCGCAATGGAAAGGGCTTCGACTTCCTACGGAATTTGAATGGGAGGCTGCCCAGCCTTACTTTTCCTGGGGAAAACGATGGGAATGGACGGAAAGTGCCTACCTCCCCTATCCCAATTACAAAAAGGCAGCAGGGGCCCTTGGCGAATACAACGGCAAATTCATGGTAAATCAAAAAGTATTGCGTGGGGGATCTATTGCCACTCCTCAAAAACATATACGGCCCACCTACAGAAACTTTTTCCACCCACATCTCCGCTGGCAATTTACAGGATTAAGGCTGGCTCGATAATTCCGACAGATACACTATGCAAAACAAAACAGTCCTGGCGAAGGACACCCAATTTGGGAAAGAAGTATATGAAGGTTTGACGGCTTTCCCCAAACACCTGTCCTCCAAATATTTTTACGATGAAATCGGGGACAAACTGTTTCAGGATATCATGGCGATGCCGGACTACTACCTGACGGAAAGCGAGCATGCCATCTTGGAAGAATACAGTTCGGAAATTACGCAGCAATTCGCCGGTGATGGACAGCCTTTCAGCCTTTTCGAGCTGGGAGCTGGTGATGGCAAGAAAACGAAAATCCTCTTGCAGCAACTCGTAGCAAATAAGGTAGATTTCGATTACCGCCCTATTGATATCAGCCAGAATGCCCTGGATCAACTGGAGCGATCGATAACAACGGAATTACCTGCTGTGATTGTAAACCCAATTCAGGGCACCTATTTTGACACCTTACAGGATATTGGAAAGCAGAATGGCAGAAAAAAGATCATACTGTTTTTGGGCTCTAATATTGGCAACTTATTACATCCACAAGCCATTGACTTTTTGCAGAAAATGACAGCAGTCCTTGGGGAGAAGGACCTGCTTTTTATAGGAATGGATCAAAAAAAACACCCCCAGACGATACTTAATGCTTACAACGATAAAGAAGGGATTACCGAGGCCTTCAACAAGAATATTTTGAAAAGGATCAATACCGAATTCCGTGGGAATTTTGATGCTAATAAGTTTATGCACTGGGAAGTCTACGACCCGGAAACAGGAACTGCCAAAAGTTACCTGGTAGCTACAGAAAAACATACGGTAGCGATTGCGGATCTGGATTTGAAAATCTCGTTTTCGCGGTGGGAAACCATTCATACGGAGATCTCCCAAAAATACGACGACCCCACTGTGGAATGGTTAACAGGAAAATCGGGGTTGGAAATCGTAACTTCCTTTTCCGATAAAAATGATTTTTTTAAAGATTATATCGTAAAGAAAAAAACACTATGAAAGCTATTTGGAACAATACCGTAATTGCGGAAAGTGACGCCACAAAAATAATTGAGGGCAATCACTACTTCCCTCCGGAAAGTATAAAAAAGGAGTATTTTGTCCCCAGTACTTCCCATACCACCTGTCCATGGAAAGGTCAGGCCTCTTATTATTCTCTGGAAGTGGGTAGTGAAACCAATACCGATGCGGCCTGGTACTACCCGGAAGCCAGCGCAATGGCCAAAGAAATAGAAGGTTATGTGGCTTTTTGGAAAGGAGTCGCCATTGAAGAATAACTTCTTCAATGGCGGAAACTCAATCAACCGTTATACTTCCAGAACTGCGTTTTCAGTTCCGGCGAAGTCGTTCCATTGGTAACGATCCGCTTCGCTGTCATTAACATAAGCGCCGTCCACCAAGTAACGAAATTCGTAAGTATTCTCTTTAGGTAGTTCAAATGTCCCTTTGAAGGTACCGTTCTTAAGTTTAGTCAGCATACTTCCTTTCGGGTTCCAGTTATTGAAATCACCGACAACAGCGACCTTTTTTGCTTCCTTTGCAGGTACGGTAAAGGTCACCTTGCAGATAGGCTTGCTCTTTAAATACTGTTTCTTGATTGCCATGGTAAATGAATTTATAAAATTTGGACAAAGCAAATCATAAAACCATTAACAGTCAATAAATTATATCCGATTTATCATTTTTTTAAAATATGCTCTGTAATTCGTAGACTTTTCTAAAAAACAAAATACTTTTCCTACCTACTTGCAAAAAAACTAGGATTTGAGCACGGCAATAATAGCTTCCAAATCCGCTAAAGTATTGTAGAAATGAAAGCTAAGTCGGGTCCCTCCTCCTCTTCGGGCACAGACAAAGCCGTTTTTAAGCAATTTTTGATGTGTTTCGCTTTCTATCCCAAGGTTAAAAATTGTACTGTGCTCTTTTCGCGTTTGGACAATTGGTCCCAAAAGTCCCATATCCGTAAAAGAAACCCCGGCTTTTGCAGAGAGCTCTCGATTGTGTTTTTCAATATTTTCCAGGCCTACGGTATTCAAAAACTGTAGCGAATAGTCAAGGCTGCCAAAACTAAGCGAATCCAGATGTCCCGGTTCCAGGTGTTTGCAGAAAGTACGTTCGCCCCTGTTTTCTTTCGCATTGCGACCGGAACCGTAGCCCATGGCTTGTAAAGAAAAACGTTCTTTCGCTGCCTCGTTTACTAGGAAAAATCCATTTCCGTAGCCGGCTAACAACCATTTGTATCCACTGGTTCCCAGGATGTCAATACCGGAGGATGCAAAATCAAAGCGTTCCGTTCCGCAATATTGGGTTCCATCTACAAGGATCAACAATCCCGGAAAACTACGTTTTAACTGCTTGAAAAAATCTACTCCCAACCGTATACCATTCAGCCATTGGACCATACTGCACGCAAAAACAGTTGCACCGCTACCTTGTATGCGATCATAGATCAATTCTTCCAAACTGGCAATTATCGGAAGCATTTCAATTTCAAAATCCCGATGCTGAAACGGCCAGTTTAATGAGGGGTAATCCGATTCCAGCAGCACAATTTTCTCCTTTTTTCCCAGGCCTTCCAGCAACAGGTTAATGCCTAAGCTAAAACTGGGAACCAGGGCTACGTTTCCGGTGGTACAGCCAAAGGATTCCCCTATCGTTTTCCGGAGTTGGGAAAGTAGTCCTTCCGTTTGTGCTTTCTTTTCACTCCCCCATTGGGTATAATCCAGGTCATGCGCCCTACGCCACTTTAGCAAACTCTCACTCAATAATCCTGAGGTAGCGGTATTTACATATCTGTGAGAATTTAAACCCGGAAAATGAGTTCGTATGTTTGGTGCTATTCCCATGCCGTTGGATTCGGTTATCTTTGTTGTTAAAGATAGCCAAAGATGTTTTCGAAAAAGAAAGCAGATTCTCAAATAGATGTGGAACAGCATGAGCTTTTGGAGAATGCGCAGCGGCGCATAAAACAAAAGAAAAGGGTGTTCTCCCACTTTGTCGTTTTCCTGATAGGGGGTGTTTTTTTGATCCTAATCAACAAAATCCTAAAGTATGGCGAGCAATATGACTGGTTTGTTTGGGTAATCCTGGTATGGGCTTTTTTGTTTGTTGTTCATGCTTTCAATGTATTTGTCACCCAACGATTTATGGGTATGGATTGGGAAAGAAAACAACGGGAAAGGCTGGTAACTAAACAAAAGCAACGCATCGCCGAACTACAGAAAGAGATTGAAACGGAATTCCCATTGTCTCAAATCAATAAAAAAAAAGAGTGACGGAATTAATCATAATAGCGGCGGCGGGGGTAAACAATGCCCTTGGAATTAACAACGATTTGCCCTGGCACCTCCCGGACGATTTTAAACGCTTTAAGGACCTCACTACCGGACACAAAATCATTATGGGCAGGAAAACGTTGGAAAGTTTTCCCAAACCGCTCCCCAAAAGGGAACATATTGTGATTACAAGGGATACGAACTATACTCCAAAATTTCCCTGTACAGTTGTTCACACTTTGGAAGAAGCAATTGCCCTGACCAAAGAAGACCCCTCCGCTTTTATTATTGGCGGTGGCGAAATCTATGCGCAAGCTATGGAAGTAGCCACAAAAATTGAACTCACCCGTATTCATGCCTCATTTGAAGCAGATACTTTCTTCCCGGAAATTGATTCGGAACAATGGGAACTTATCAAAGAAGTTCACCATCCAATAGATGGGCGCCATAGCTATGACTTTACCTACCAGACCTATTTGAAGAAAACCGTTTAAAAGTCCAAAAAAGACACCTGGATAACTGGATCCTTAACAAAGGATGAAAGGACAGCCACATCAGCATTGGAATAAAATTGATGTTTTGGAACGGTATTTGGCGAAGCTGCCAGGTTGCGCTCCTGCAGGAGTGCCTTTGTTTGTCTGGCCACAGCTTCTCCCGAGTCTATTATTTTGATATGCTCCGGTAGTATTGTTTTTAGGGTGGGCACCAAATACGGATAATGGGTACAGCCCAGTACTAAACAATCAATCCCTGCTTCCAGCATCGGTTGCAAATATTCTTTCAGTAGGTTCCTGGTTTCTTCTGATTGCTGTTTTCCCGTTTCAATCAATTCGACCAAACCTTTACCCTCCCGTTCTATAACCGTAATACCGGAAGCATGGAGTTTAGCCGTATTGTAAAAAAGCGCACTGGATAGTGTGCCTTGTGTCGCCAAAACCCCCACTTTTTTGGTTCTGGTTTGCAAAGCGGCAGGTTTGATAGCGGGTTCAATTCCAACAAAAGGAACAGGATACGTTTTTCGTAGAAACCCTATAGCATTTGTCGTTGCCGTGTTGCATGCTACAACGATCAGCTTGCAATTGTAGGAAAGGAGTAACTCTGTATTCTTGACCGCCAATGCCGAAATAGCTTCTTTGGATTTATTCCCATAAGGTGCGTTCCTGCTGTCCGCTAAATAAACAGTAGCTTCTGAAGGTAAAAGCCTATTGATCTCCTTCCAAATGGAAGTGCCTCCTACTCCAGAGTCAAATATCCCAATGGGTGTATTCATATACGAAAAAACATAAAAAAACCGCCTAGTATAGAAAGGCGGTGTCTTTTTTTAGTTGCGGGGGACCTAGAATCCCAATTCCTGTTTTACTTCCGGAAGTAGATCTTTACCTCGGGCAACTATTAATCCTCCACCTTGAGAAGCATCAATCACGTAGTCAAAACCTTGTGCAGCGGCCACTTTTTCGATGGCAGCTTTCGCTTTCTCGGATATGGGGGCAAAAAGTTCCGCCTGCTTTTTTTGCATTTCCTGCATAGCAGCAGTTTCGGCCTCTTGAATATTTTTATCAAACTGTTGTAGTTCCAAAGCCCGCTTATCGTTCTCTTCTTTTGATTTGGAAGAAGCCTCATTGGAATACTGTGTATATTTATTCTTCAGCTCAGTCATGGAGCCTTCCAAATCGGCACGATAGGTTTCCTGCAGCTTTTTCAGTTCGGCCTGGGCCGCCTTCATTTCCGGCATTTCCGAAAGTAGTAGTTGTACATTTATGTGAGCCACTTTGCTTTGTGCATTTACCAAGCCGGTGGTCGCAATCATCAACACCATCCCAATAACCAACATTCTTACTTTTTTCATAATTCCAATAGTTTAATTTGAGTATACAATTTTAGTGTTATAAGTTTAATCCTGACTGGTGGAGTCTTTCTCCTGTTCCTGTTCTTTTTTCTGTCGTTCTTCTAATTTTGCCTTTCGTTTCGCCTCCCGTTCCTCCAACAATTTCTTCCTGCGCTCTTCATAGGCCTTTTTTCGTTCTTCCCGCAAACGGAGTTGCTCCGCTCGTCTATCCGCTATCGCCTTTTCTTTCGCCGTCTTGTCATTCTCTGCCTTCTCCTGCCTTGCTTTTAACGCTTCGCTGATCTCTTCATCGGCCTCCGCCTCGGTTTCCTGGAACTCCTTTAAGCGATTTTTAAGCTTTTCTTCCTTATTTGACTTGCTCACTTTTCTGGTTCGTGCTATCTCCCTTAAAACCAGATCACTGATATCATGTCTTTTTTCGGAGTACAACATTACAACATCTGCCGATTTATCGAAAATAAAATCATATCTTTTGTTCTTCCCAATCTTCTGCACTTCGGTAAACACCTGATCCTGTATCGGTTGGATTAACAATTGCTTTTGCAGTACCAAATCCCCCTCCGGACCAAAACGGTCTTGCTGATAATCGAGCACCTCTGTTTCCAGAATTTGAATATCTTCCTCCCGCTCTGCGATCAACTCATCAGTAAGCAAAACCTTTTCAGCAGCTAAATCTTTTTTCATTTGGGCTACCTGACCCAGTTTTAGCTCAATCTCCTGCTTCCATTTATTGGCCTTGGTATTCAATTGTTCCGAAGCGTCGCGATATTCTTCAACATTCTCCAAAATATATTCCATATCTACATATCCAATCCGTACGCCTCGTTGGGACCAAAGGGAAAAGGACAGCGACAACACCATAATAAAAAAGAGCGTCTTTGTCTTCATTTTAGAATCCGCAATTTACATAGAAAATATCGTGCCAAAATACTTAAATCATTTAAAATGAATATTTTAACTGAAAAAGGTTTGTCTGATTTTTCCAATTAGGTTAAAACTGTTGACCAATAATGAAGTGGGTTTGCCATCCGCTAGGTCCCTGTCCTGCAGATTGTGGCCTCAGGTCTTCGTCGAATCCGTATCCAAAATCTATTCCTAAGAGTCCAAACGCCGGCATAAAAATACGTAGCCCCATTCCAGCTGATCTCTTTAACTGAAACGGATTAAAGCTTCTAAAATTGTCAAAGGCATTACCAGCCTCCAAAAAAGTCTGTACGTAAATGGAAGCAGATGGTTTTAAAGTCAAGGGATATCGCAGTTCCATGGTATATTTATTATATATAGTACCTCCATCCTGCTCTAACTGACCTGTTACAGGGTTAACACTAACCGGGGTTATGGAACTGTTCTCATACCCTCGCAATTGTACAATTTCCCGTCCGTCCAGGGTAAAGTTGCCTAAGCCATCCCCTCCAACAAAAAACCGCTCAAAGGGTACATTGCCAATATCGTTGTTGTAGGCCCCTAAAAATCCAAACTCAGCATTGGTCCGCAACACCAGTTTATCTACCAAACGGGTGTACCAATCCCCTCTGAACTTGATCTTATAAAACTCCAGGAGTTTAAACCGCTCCTCTTCCAAGTTTTCCAAGCGTCTGCTAAGCCCTGGTGATTCCGGAGCATTAGGACCAATTTCCAGGAGTTCCGTAGTAATCTCGTCAATCTCATCGGAAATAGCTCCAAAATCCTTATTACTGAACAAGGACCACGGGGGGGTTAGTTTAGCCGTGATCTCAAAATTAGACCCCGTTAATGGAAATATTCTACTTGGTCCCTGTGAACTTCTGGTGATCCCCAAGGTGTAGGTTAATGAGTTAGAACTTCCATTCCCAAAATTGAACAGGCCATTGTTGAAATTATTAAAATCATAGAGCTGATAACTTGCAGCGTGAGAAATGGTAAAGAAATCATCCGGCCATTGCACGCGTTTTGCAAGTCCTGCCGATACGCCAGTGATAGAAAAACTTCGATCACGGTCTATATCTAACCTACCCTGATTGTCAAAATTGGAAGCAAACTGTTGCGTTCTGGAAAAAGACAGGTTAAACCGAACCGGCTTTTTCCCTCCCAACCAGGGTTCGGCAAAATTGAGGCTATATACCCTGAAGGTCCTACTGGCCTGAAGACGGAGGGCAAAGGTCTGCCCATCACCCATGGGAACCGGTTTGTACGCTTCTCCGTTAAACAGGTTTTGGATGGAAAAATTGTTAAAGGAAAGCCCCAGTGTACCAATGAAACCTCCTCCTCCAAAACCACCCTGAAGTTCAATTTGGCTCGAACCTGCTTCGACAAGGCTATATTTTAAATCGACAGTACCGGCATTTGGATCCGGGTTTTCAATATCCGGAACTATCTGTTCCGCATCAAAAAAACCGAGTTGTCCAAGCTCGCGTACACTTCGAATAATATTGTCCTTACTGTATTTTTGTCCAGGTCGGGTGCGCAATTCCCTAAAAACCACATGGTCGTTGGTTTTGTCATTTCCCACCACGGTAACATGGTTTAGGAACGTTTCTTTTCCTTCGATAATACGAATCTCAAAATCGATGGTATCATTCGCTGCAGAAACTTCTACCGGGTTGATACTGGAGAAAAGGTATCCGTTATTCTGATATAGGTTGGTAAGATCTTCTCCATCAGGTTTGGTATCATCAGCAATACGTTCTTTTAATAAAACGCCATTGTAGGTGTCACCTTTTTTGATCCCCAGCACTTGTGCCAATTGGCGATCGGTGTATACCGAATTTCCCACAAAGTCGATGTTCCCAAAATAATATTTATTTCCCTCCTCAACTTTAATTTTCAATGCAATATTGTTCTCATCTACTTTGATGAATGTATCCGAGACCACGCGTGCGTCACGATACCCTCGTTCTGCATAGGTATCTACCAAATTGGAAAGGTCTTCTTTGTAATCGTCCTCAATATATTTTGACTTTTTCCAGAAACGATAAAGTTTCTTCTTCTTGGTATTTTTCAGGGACTTTCGCAACCTTTTATTGGTGAGTTTCTCATTGCCCTCAAATTCAATGCTTTGGATCTTTACCTTATCGCCTTTTCGTACGTTGATCACCATGCTTTCACTGTTCGTCCCTACGGTGTCCTTGGCCGTGGCAATAGTGACCCTGGTATTGAGATATCCTTGTTTTTTATACT
>JANQHL010000030.1 GCA_028277085.1 Flavobacteriaceae bacterium | reverse complement strand
GATGATGTAATGCTGGCATCCCATCTTAAGAATATGATGAAATGGAACATCAAACTATCGGATTTGGAGGTGTTCAATTTTTCAGTATCCTGGTTGGTTTTAATGGCCTTTTTGGTACTTTCTATAGTATTCTCGGTAAGTGCGGGAAATATCGCATATGGGGCCTTGTTTTCCTTGATCATTTATGTTTTTCAGTATATCGAGAGCGTCATTGCCCTACCGGTGTTTTACCAAAACTGGTTGCGCTTGAAAGAAATAAAAGAGCGATTGGAAAAGCTGTAGGGATGTTTGGAAGTCTAAGATAAAAATAGAACTAAAGAAACAAAACGAACAAAAGGTAAGGCATTTTTGTCTTCTGCATAGTCGTATAGAGACCCCATAAAAATTGGATCGTAATCAATAGATATTGGCTTAGGACTTTTTGACTTGTTTGCATAGTCTTGTAAAACGGTGGTTTTACCAGTTCCTTCAAAAGTGTTTTTCTTTTATCTAAGTGTCCCATTCCTCATTTTTTTTGGTAGTCTGGTAAATTTGCCTTTTATGGCCACCTTTCCCCTAGCCATTATGTTGTTATCAAATACACTTGGCTGGCAAAGAATAGTTTTCATTTCGTTTTTAAGAATACTTTACCGTGTTGTAGAAATAATGGAGTACTTGTAATGGTGTAAATTGATCCTCAGTATCCAGGAAACTGTAGATTACAATGCTTGGTAAGGGGCCAAAATCAATTTATAAACAAAAGTTCGATCTTATAACCATGAGGTCGGGAGTTCACCTCTCCTTCTCGCTCCTTAGGAATCGTCCAATAAACCCAAGAGGTTGTGTACACACAATCCGTTTTTTTATGCAATAGCGCAATAAGCGTTGTTGGACATTTTGGAAGTTGAAGTCTTTTTTTCCTCTCCATTGGTATCCCCGCGATTGGAAATAGCGGATGGAAACAAAAAAAGGGATGAATACTGATTACTATTCATCCCTTTAATCCTGTAGATCAGGTAGGTGCTAAAAGTACTGTACTGATTCGGTACAGCGGATTCGCTTGCTGCTCATTAAGTTGGTGAGCAGGGCAGCCCTTTTTGAATCCATTGTTGATTGATTGATGATGATTGGTTTCATTTTTTGATTGATTATGCTAGGGTTTAGCGGTTAAAATTCCTGTATTGGGCCCATAGCGCTCTTTTAGTTCCGCTCAAGGCTGAAAAGTATTTGCCTGTTCTTGATTCTGTTGCTGTTGGATTACTTGTTGCTTTCATGATTGTATTTTTTCTGTTTTGATTAATGCTGTGCAAATGTGCTTTGTTTTCTTTTTGGATGGGAAGAACTCTTTCTGAGTTGTTAGAAATACCTTCCCAATTGTTTTTATTTCCGTGCGGCCCTAAAATTTTAACGATTAAAATTTCTGTACTGCGCCCATAGCGATCTTTTGCTACCACTAAGGGATGAGAAATACTGTCCTGTTTTAGATTCTGTTGCTGTTCTGCTGATTGATGCTTTCATTGTACTAATTTTTGATGTTGTTTTAATTTGATTACACTGGATAGACGCCACAAAAACTATTTTGTTACAGTACTATGTATAAAAAGGTACTATTTTATGGAAATTTTAAGAATTAAAAACATCTGCTATGGAAGAAATATATTGTAAATCACTGATAGATAGATTTTTATATACAACTGGAGCATTTTCAAAATTTTGATGCGACTCCGAAATAAGTTGATAGCATATTAAAAACTTCACGCAAAGGCAAGCCAGAACCTTCTGATGAAGTTGCTTTTGAATGTTTAGTAAGCGACGTATGTTACTAAAAAATCCACTGACTATTTCTTGCTGAATGCGTTGTTAATCAAATAGGCCAATGATCCAAATAGCAAGGAAGAAGCAACATATACTTGAGCATCGGCTTCATCTGGTAATAAATTGGTATCAATTAAAATAACTCCAATGATTAACCCCACTGCCACACCAAAAATGGTAACCGCATAATGCTTAATATCCTGAGAATTGGTTTTCATGCTTAATGTATTATTTGATAAATATTCTAGCTACTTTGTAAACTTCGTTTAAGCCAAAATCCGCCTGACTGTTGGCACAAATTGCAATCACTATTTGTTCGGCCGGTAAGACCAGAAGAAATGCTCTTGCGCCAGGAGATTTTCCCCCATGGTGGAAAATGAACCGATCGTTTGTTGTATCCCTTGAAATCCGAAATCCCATTCCATAGCCCGTAGATTTGCCATCTTTTAATTTTTGAGGTGTGGCCAATTCAAATAATGTTTGCGTATCTATTATTGCATTGGAATTGTTCACCATTGTGGCCAAATCAGAGGGGGTAGACAAAAATGCACCACCTCCCCATTTATTGCTAACATTTACCTCACGTACTTCACGTTTTCCATTTGGAGCATAAAATTTTGCCAAATTTGACTCATCCATATTAGCGTCCTCCACAACGGTATTTGACATGTTAAGCGGTTTTAGTATTTCCTCTGACATATAACTGAGATAATCGTTCTTGGTAACTATCTCGATAATTCGACTTAATAGAACATAGCCATAAGTACTGTAGAGATACCTGGTTCCGGGTTCAAATTCGATGCCATCCTTTATAAATATTTCCAGACTTTCCTCAATAGAGGTGTACTGTTTGGATGAATAAAACTCAAATCCTTTATAGTGTCTAATTCCGCCCTGATGTCCCGCCAATTGCCTTATAGTCAATGGATGCCCCAAAGTGTTGAGTTTAGGGATTAAGGGCGTGATATCCTTATCAAAATCTACTAGTCCTTCGTCGTAAAGCTTTCCTAGCGTAAGCGCCGTGATCGTTTTCCCGATACTTCCGATCCTGTATTTGGTCTGAAGGGTGGCTTGGGTTTTGTTTTTTCTATCCGCCAGTCCAAAAGCTTCTGCCCATATCAATTTTCCCATTTTACCCACAGCAATTGAAATCGAAGGTATATCCTGACCGGTTTTAAGAAAATCAATATATGCCTTGGCCTTATTGATCTGATTCAGAAATGTTGAATCCTGAATTCCCTCTCCCTGAGCATGAGTTTTGGCTAAAATTACAATAAGCAGTACGCTGAAAAACCGTTTCATACTAAATACGTTTATCCAAATGAAACTTTTTTTTTCATGTGAAAAGAGAGTTTTACCTGTAGAAAGGTCTCATTGCATTCTATGAGAACTTTAATCTGTCGAAAGTCTCGAACACATCAAACTATTTAATACTTTCAATAACCAACTTTGCACAGGTCTGGGCTATGGATTGGAATCAAATGATTTCCTTATTGGGATGTACAAATGCAATCGTCTTTGCATCTGTATTGTTTTTAACCAAAATCAATACGAGGGCCAATTTGTTTCTTGGGCTTTTGATTCTTTCACTTGGTCTGAACCTCGCTCTTTCAATGGTACTGAGCCTAGGGTTATATGACAAGTACCCGCTACTACATCTTCTTCCTTTTGGGGTAGGATATGGGCTAGGACCCCTAATATATTTGTATGTTCATGAGCTAACTTCCAGTAAAAAACCCAATTACTATCATTTGTTGTTTTTTATTGGTGATTATCCCCACAGTTTATATCATCTTATAATGGGCAGAAATTCCGAAAATGGATTGCATGAGTTCTTAGACAAGTTCGGCTTCTTTGCCTTGCTAATATTGTTTTATTATCTGTGGCGGTCTCGGAGATTAATTAAAGAACACCAGTCTGATATTAGAAACAAGCTATCCAACATTGATAATCAAACTTTGAATTGGTTAAAACAACTGCTACTACTCTTTATAGGCAGTATTCCTATTTTCTTGATTATGTGGATTATAATAATAACCATTGGCCTTGAATTTAATGACCGGGTGCTAGGCTATGCCTATATAACATTTGCCATTTTCTGGTTAGGAATTGGAGGTGTCAGGCAGCACCAATTATTGAATAAGAGCAAAAATCAAACTACAAAAAACACTATTGCCAAAACGCCATTGCTCGAAGAACGGATTGAGAAACTTATCCATTTGATGGAAGTTGAAAAACTCTACTTGTACCCGGATTTGGATATTCGATTACTGGAAAGCAAACTAGCTTTAAATGCAAAGCAAATTTCCGAGATATTAAATAACGGTATAGGAAAGAATTTCTACAAATTCATAAATGAATATCGGGTTGAAGAATTTAAAGAAAAAGTTAAATCCAGCTCCAAATTAACTCTTTTTGGGGTGGCGATGGAAAGTGGCTTTAACTCTAAAGCCACATTTCAAAGGGTATTCAAGGAGATTACAGGAATGAAACCGTCGGAATTTGTTAAAACTTACCAAAATGGGGAATTCGGGAATTGAAAACCCTGCTCTGCGAAGTTTGCAACTTCGCAGTTCTACCAAGAAATACTTTTTAAAAATGCATCTTTTTTCAGTACATCGACTATCGGATTATCTGCTTTTGTGACTTGAATTAGCCCTTTCTGGATAACATAGTTTCCAGCACTGGAATAACGATAGTCTAATGCCTTGTCAACAATACCGGCCCCGCTGTACGAAGTTTTACCTGTCCGCCTTTGGCGGGAAATTCGCACTTTATCGCTTTTCATGCTATTGCTGCGAAATGGCATTTATCCGCCTCTGGTGGGCACTTCGCAGAGCTGGCGTTTCCGGATTTCCCTATGTATTATACTGCGTACTTCGTCTGAATCCCATTTTGATCTACAACAACCTCTACGTGATAGTTATTGTCTGTACGGCCGTAGGTATAGCCTCCGTTGTCAAACAAATCAAGGACCTCCGGATGCGGATGGTTGTAAGGCCTGTTATGCGTACTCATTGCCAGGAACACCTGATTGTCAATTTTCGGGGTCCATGCCCCACTACTATCACCTAATTTAAGTGAGCCATTCTTTGATCCATGATGTGGGATCTTGAAAAAGACAGTATTGTCGGGTATTTGGGGATTTACAACATCCCAAACCGGCTCCTCCGCATCGCCCGTTAGCAGACAGGTTTGGTTGTGAAGGCTTAACGCCAAAATAATAGAATTGTCATTTTCATTATCAGAAATCTCATCTTCATTAGGCCAAAGTATGGTGACGTGGACATCACCAAATTTTGGAAATACGCGGTTATTGTCAATGGCCTGATGATTAATTCTGGCCCTGTTGGCATAGTTCTGTAAATGTGCCAGACTTGAGTTGTTCACACTTTTCGGGTAGTAGAATTTCTGTGTCCCGAAGAGTTGCATAATCTCCTTTAATCCCTCCCCATGATCTAAATGGGCATGAGAAAGCATCACCCAGTCAAAAAGTGGTTTTTTTATGATGGAGGTGTTGAATTTCCGTTGGAAATACTTCTTCAAAAAGATACGACTGGATTTGTTATTGGTGGTATCGTTGGAATCAATTAGTGCATAATGTTCCTTTCCATCATTGGCGACTGCTTCTAAAAAAATAGAGTCGCCCCATCCCACATCGATCAAAACTATTTTCAGTTGACTCATTCCGCAATTTTTGGGAGGTAGTTATCCCGATTTTGATGATAGATTTCCCTGGACAGCGCTATCTGCCTTTCCGTCCAGGCTTTAAAAGCAGCTGTTTCTTCTTCAGAGTAGTACAGGCTGGGGCCATCTCGCTTTGAATAGCTTTCCGCCAAAAACACATCTATAGTGATTTGGTCGTTCCTGAATTTCCAACAGTGGATAAAATCGTCAATAGCAATCCTGAAAAGCCTGCTTGGTCGAATATCTTCGTATCCAAACCATGTCAAGGGGACCCAAATGTCATTGATATCCACAAATAGTCCGTCATACCGTGCTGCATATTCGTACATAGCATCTACTGCCTCAATCGAATCAAATTGATCCTGTGTGTCCGGTGGGTTTAAAAAGATCGCCTCTAATTGCATAAAGAGAAAAGGCCTATTGGTTCCATCAACCTGAACATTCGCTTCTAACACCGGGGCATCCGAAGCAATAGCATAATACGCACACCTAACCATCTCATGATCTTCAATACTTCTTATCGCATCCACCACCAGTGGAACTGTAGTGGGAACGATGGTTTCCGGATCCATATGCCCTGTTTTTTATTCCTATTAAAGTTAGTTAAAAAACGTTCAGAATGGATAAGAAATTTATACCTGCGATATCGCTAAACAGCTATTCGATTGTTTTTGGTAGGTGCGGGATAACACTAGCGTTTGTAAACCATTCATAAAGGCCCTACCACCACTTATAAGAAAACTCCTGCAAGCAGTACAATTATTCATTAAAGTATTGTGATAATTTACGTTCTTGAAGATAATTCTCAGGCATGCATTTACAGGAAAGATGAGATCAGCGGTTTTGCGTTGAGATAAACATTTAATAATAACAAAGTAGATTAAACATGAGCCGGGCTTTTATCATTTCCAATTGGAATACATTGACCTCTCCTCAAAAAAAGTCCAATCTGCAAAGCTGGTTGGGCACCGTAAGTTCGGGAAGTGGGTATGCCAAAATTACGGGGCTACATTTTCATACTGCGACGACCTCCGACACGGATTTTTTTGTTGGCTATGGTGAGCAGGATAATAAAGCCATTATGCAAGCCTCCGTTTCGGAAGATGTATTCGGGCAGGTCGCTTCTGATAGGTTAATTGAAGCAGGTGATAACATATTACAGCTAAGTAGTGATTTTTATAAAGTCTTCAAAGCGAGGAAAGAACAAGAAAAATACTATAACAAACAAATAGATAAGTGGCTGGAAAAAATGAAAAAAGAACTCTTTAAGGATATGCTAAAAGCTTACCAGGAAATGGCAAAATATTATGCAAAAAAATACTGGGACTATACCTCCTAAGAACAATGAGCACTTTTATACTATTAAATCCTGAGGAAATCGAGCAGTGGCACAGCTATTCAGCATTGCATGCAACACAGTTGCACTGGCATATGGAATCACTTGCTTCCTACGAAGCAGCAGAGCTGAACAGAAAGCGATTACAGCATTTGGAAGGGATGGATCAATTTGATACCGTTGACCTGGAAATTCAAAACATCCTTCGTTTTCCTTTTAGCAGCAGCTTTGCAGATCACTTAAAAAAGTGTGCCGAAGGAAAAGTGAAGGTAGCGTCCATCGGCGAAGAACTTCTTGAGCTTAAGGATAAATTAAAACTCTAAAAACATCCCAAAAATCAATGGATACGCCAACATTAAAATCGGTTCAAGCCTGCCTTGTGGAAGACGACCACTATTTTGAAAAAGCAATAGCATTGATCCAAACCACTAATCATTTCTGCTTTGCCAGTGTATTCATTATAGATCACGGTTTTGATATGTTGACCAAGACCAGAGTTGATGCTTTGATTTTTGAAATGGCTTGCGCGAGATGGCGGGGAGTAACTACCAAATTGCTCATTGGCGGTTCACGAACTAATGATAGTATCTTAATTCCATCACTTGCCGCCAAAGCACGTGCTCAAGAACTTGGGATCAATGTGAAGCTTGTTGCAGCTACTAAGCAGCAAAGCAATCATGTAAAGCTATTGATTGCAGATAATACGATCATTACAGGATCGCACAACTGGTCCGGGGCATTGTCCGGAAATCAGACTCAAGACAGTGTACTGGTAGAAAGTGAAGCATTAGCCAGCTACATGAAAAATTATTTTGAACATCAGTGGGCACCTATCAATCAAAACTATTACGATGTATCGCTTTAATTGGGAACAACTGCATGTGGACGGCCTAATTACAAAATGCAAGGAGCTGTCTGATGATCGCAAAGGAAATAATGACGAAATCAAGTTGAATGTCGTTTCCATTTTGAAATCAACAGGAGGCCTACCGCTTGCCAATACGGCATGGACAAAAGCGCATCAGGAAAAGGTAAGCATGCAGCTTTTTCATGAAGCAGTACGGCATTATTTGAGCGATAAGTATTCTTTTTCAACACTATCTGCGGGGTACTTTATAGATAACGCCAATGAGGTCCAAAAAATGGATCCTATAGATCCGAACAAAGCGTCAGCAGCAGCCCTGGAAAAACTGCCGGTCCTGGGGCCAGTACTCTCCGGTAAAATTGTGGAAGACCGAAGAACCGGAGGTAGCTATAACAACCTGGATGAACTTCAGGATCGCATTCCAGGCCTGGGCATAGAGGGTGCAGCCCGACTGGAAGGAGTGCTTACAATAAATACAAAATCACTTGGGCGGCTGTCTGAAAACTTTGAAACCAACTTTACTAACGCATTCGCATTGTTTAGCGTAAGTTTTGGAAGCTCCTCTTTAGTCAATTTTTTAGAGGAACTGGCAAGCTTTACTTCGAAACGCCCTCACCCCGCCTCGAAATGGCATCGTAAAAGAAATGAACTTGAATATGCTGGTACTACGCCCTCTTTCGATCTGAAAAAGGTAAAAAGCGCTACTATAATAACAAACACAAATTATTATCCTTTTATTACCGAGGCAATTAAGTCTGCGCAATCAAGTATTGAAATCTGTATGTTTTTTATGGCACTCGGAGGAGATGCACATCCTAATAGAGCGTTATTCGATCTACTTATCGAAAAACACAAGAGTGGTGTTATGGTGCGCGTATTATTGGACAAAGACAGAAATACGGATCCTTATGGTTCCAGAATTATCAACTCCAAAGCTGGTGCCTATCTCGAGAAGGAGGGTATTTCTGTGCGATTTGATCAAGCCGATACCTTATTGCACTCTAAATATGTGATCCTGGACAACGAACGTGTTGTTATTGGATCGCATAATTGGACCAAAGGTTCCTTTTATGAGTACGATGATATTTCCTTGGGACTTGAAAGTACATCCCTCGTTGCGGATGCTACCCAACGATTTGGGCGATTGTGGGATCAGCATTCGAATTAAAACACAGCACTTCATTAGGGATGCCACGACCAGGGTGTTAAACGAACCCCTTGTTACCCTTTACGTTGTAGAACAGTAAACCTTAATGTTAACTAAAACCTCACCTAATCAAAGTACTGACGAAGACGTTGCTGTCTCTACAAAAAACACTTGCCTTTTTTAGGACTATCACAATTTTGAAAGGCGGAATTATGGAGTAATTAAATTTTTGGTTAAACCCTGGTTTCAAGGGCATTACTCACCAAAAACTACTTAGTTTTGCCGCCTCAAATATCAAAAAATGGACTGTTTAATACTGAATCCCGCCCATGATTTTTCCCAGTGGGAGGAACACTATATTGAAGAACTCAATGCACTGGAATTCAAAGAAGCGCTTGGTAATACATTGCTTTTTGAAGATAAGGCCATAAAACTTTGGAATCTAAAATTAGAGGTAGGAGAACGGATGCCGTTTTGCCGACACAACAAAAACTATTCCTGGATATCAGAGTCGAATTCCCTTTTAAAGAGCAGGTTTGGTAACGGGAAAATTACCCTTATCAAGGTGGAACAGGGTGATACGGAGTATTTTGACAATCAACACAAAAACCTGATTAACGATTTGGAAAATATTGGTGAAACTCCCGCTATTTTTAAAGTGTTGGAATACAAGCAAAGCTTTCATGATATGTTGCCGATACTGAATTAGTGGATATCCGGAGTCGGGGACCTTGGTTGTTCAAACCGAAACCTGACAACATCCGGAATCCTGTATTCATTGCTAAATCAAGCCATTACTAAAAAGGACTATCGCGAGCTAATTACATTTGCCTTTTCAACACTTTACCTTAGAATTTAAGTGCTTTTGCCCTAAATTTAGGGTATGCGGAATACTATTTCTTTTCGGATTGCTGATTTCCTCCAGCACTATCCTCCTTTCTCTAATTTTTCCCAAAAAGAGCTAGCGGAATTTTCACAAGAAATTGCCATTGTCTACAAGGAAAAGGATGCTGTCGTATTTGAAGTGGATGACAAACCGCATTCCCATTTTTACGTAGTACACAAGGGTGCTGTTGCGTTATGGAATACAACCGATGATCTGGTACTGGATATCTGTGATGAGGGGGATATTTTTGGTCTCCGTCCCTTAATGGCCAACGAAACCTACAAGTTGATGGCAAAAACGGAGGAAGAAAGCATCTTGTACGCCATACCGATCGAAAAGTTTCGTCCTTTTGCCACCAAAAATCAACGTATCAGTGATTTTTTAGTGGAAAGCTTTGCTTCCAACACTCGGAATCCCTATTCCAAAAATCACAAAGGACAACTTCTTGGGGACACCATTAGGTTCCATCCGGATACTACCGGCGCCCGACTTTTTGACCTTCAGGCTGTGCAATACTCCAAGGATATTGTTTCTAGTTCCACTACTACCACAATCAAAACCATTGCAGAACGGATGTCAGAAAAAGGCATCGGTGCGATGCTTATTGAAAAAGAGGGGTTACCGCAGGGGATCATTACCGACAAGGATATTCGCAATAAAATTGCCACAGGTCAATTCCCTATTTCAACCACCGCCCAAAACATTATGTCCTCACCGGTAATTACCTATCCTAGCAAGTTGACAGTTACGCAGGCACAAATGGCCATGATGAAAAGCAACATAAGTCATTTAGTACTAACAGAGGACGGTACCGTGAATACCAGAGCAATCGGCATCCTTTCCAAGCACGATATAATGCTTTCGCTTGGCAATAACCCAGCTGTACTGGTCAAGGCGGTAAAACGCGCTAAGACCTTTGAGGAGATCAAACCCATTAGAAACGGCGTGCAAAACCTTTTGAGGGGGTATTTGCGACAAAATATTCCCATGGCCTTAACGGCCAAAATAATTTCAGAACTGAATGATACTTGCACCCAACAAATCATACACCTCTCCCTCCAAAAAATGCCCTCCCCTCCCCCCGTTAAATTTGCATGGTTGGCCATGGGAAGTCAGGGGCGTAGTGAACAGTTGTTACACACCGACCAGGACAATGCACTTTTGTTTGAAGACGTGGCGGAAGCATCCCTGGAGGACACACAAAAGTATTTTCTCGAGTTATCCCGGCATATTACCGCTGGGTTGCACACTATTGGTTATGTATATTGCCCCGCAGATATGATGGCTTCCAATCCAAAATGGTGTCAATCCTTGTCCGGTTACAAAAAAATGACAGCAAAATGGATTACCAGCCCAGGCCCGGATGAGGTATTACTCTCCTCGATTTTTTTTGACTATAACAGGAGCTATGGCGACAAAGAACTGGTTGCAGCGCTGTCCACTTATATCTTTAACACCGTAGAAAAATACCCCATTTTTTTAAGTCACCTGGCCAAAAGTGCCCTGATGAATCCCTCCCCTACCGGTTTTTTCAGGCAGTTTTTGGTAGAACAGGACGGGGAGCACAAGGACTTTTTTGATTTGAAGCAACGTGCCCTAATGCCACTTATCGATGCCGCCCGTGTGCTCATCCTTGCGCACAATGTTACCGGGATCAGCAATACGTGGGAACGTTTCGAAAAACTTGCGGAACTGGAACCGAACAACACCGAAATCTTCATGGCCTGTAGTTACGCCAGCAAAGCTTTGTTGCGATTCAGGACCAAACAAGGGTTGCAGCACAACGATACGGGCCGTTATATTTCCCTGGAGCTATTGAACAAAGAAGAAAAAATGAAGTTGAAACGCACCTTTAAGACCATAAAAGAAA
>JANQHL010000029.1 GCA_028277085.1 Flavobacteriaceae bacterium | reverse complement strand
CGAAATTTGCTGATTTTAGATAACAATGCGAACACCTGCAATATCGAAATGCGTCCGAAGGGAATTATTCTAGGATTCCGTTCGCTGTTGGAGTCCTATGCCCTGATCATTCCCTATTACAAACTCACCCTTTACAAGGGAGACTTTGCCGTGTATTCGATTTACAAGGACAGTTATTTTGTAAAGGTGCGGTCGGATACAAAAGCGATCCAAAAATTCTTCAAAAAATTACTGGATTATAAGGCAGATAACGCCCCAACTTCCATAGAAGATTTATAGATGATAGATATGAGATATAAGCTATTAGAAGTGAGATAGGAGTGATAAGAAATTCATGAAATTCCCAGTAAATAACGTTATCCATATATAGCACCTTCATAACGCGGTCAAAACGACCTTTACTTTTTATAAAAAATGTGCACATCTTCAAATCATTTCATCCTGTCTATCAGCAAAGCGATCTTTTTGCTAATAGCTAACATCTTTTCACAATGAAAATTCTGCTTACCGGTGCTAATGGCTATATCGGCATGCGGTTACTTCCGCGTTTATTAGAACTGGGCCATGAGGTGATTTGTGCGGTAAGGGACGAAAAACGCCTTTCTATCGATAGAGCTACGAGAAAAAAAGTGTGTGTAATTGAAGTTGATTTCCTGGAAGATATGGAAGCTGGAGCTATCCCCAAGGACATTGATGCAGCCTACTACCTTATCCATTCGATGACCTCATCGATCTCCGATTTTGACGAAAAAGAAGCCTATGCTGCCCGAAATTTTAATCAATACTTAGCGGCCACCCAATGCCAGCAGGTCATTTACCTCAGCGGTATAGTCAATGAAGAAAAGTTATCCCGGCATCTTTCCTCCAGAAAAAATGTAGAGGACATCCTGTATCAGGGAAAATTTAACCTAACCGTGCTTCGTGCAGGAATTATTGTAGGTTCCGGAAGCTCGTCCTTCGAGATCATACGGGACCTTTGCGAAAAATTGCCGGTAATGATTACTCCAAAATGGGTATTAACCAAAAGTCAACCTATTGCCATACGCGATGTTATTCAGTTCCTGACAGGGGTACTAGGTAACTCGCAAACCTATGATCAATCTTTTGATATTGGCGGTCCCGATGTACTGACCTATAAGCAGATGTTACACCAATATGCTAAAGTCCGGGGATTCAAAAATTGGATTTTCACGGTTCCCGTCATGACTCCTAAACTGTCCTCCTATTGGCTCTATTTCGTTACCTCCACTTCTTATAAGTTGGCCGTAAACCTGGTGGATAGCATGAAAATGGAAGTAGTAGCACGGGACAACCGGTTACAGGAAATTTTGGGTATACCAACACATACCTACCAGGAAGCTATTGACATGGCATTTAAGAAAATTGAACAAAATTTAGTGATCAGTAGCTGGAAAGACAGTATTGCCAGCGGGCAGGTACAGGAAGATCTTGAAAAGTATATCCAGGTACCTAAATATGGGGTACTGAAAGACGTACAGCAAATTCAAGTGGAAGATGAGGTAAAAACTATAGAGAATATTTGGAAAATTGGCGGGGAAACGGGTTGGTACTATGGCAGTTGGTTGTGGAAGATCCGCGGTTTTTTAGACAAACTGAATGGGGGACCCGGTTTGCGACGGGGTCGTACCCATCCGGATAAAATATTCCCGGGCGATGCTTTGGATTTTTGGCGGGTACTGCTAGCCGATAAGAAGGCAAAACGCTTGTTGCTCTTTGCTGAAATGCGTCTCCCGGGAGAAGCCTGGTTAGAGTTTAAGATCGACCAGGACAACATTTTACATCAAGTGGCTACCTTTCGGCCAAAAGGCCTAAAGGGAAGACTGTACTGGTATAGCATCTTGCCCTTTCACTACTTTATTTTTGGAGGGATGATCCGAAACATCGCAAAAGCGTAAACTATCTCGCAGGGATTGAAACAAAGTCCTATAAAAATCGTCCAAAAGACAACCAAAGCCCATTGGGAATATATCTATACCAAAAGATAATGCCCTCTTATGAACTACCTAAACACAGCTTGTCCCTTATTCTACTTAGGCGGGCTGCTAATTATCACAAAGGCTTTCCTTTCTTTAGTCAAATACTCCTCCTCATTTTCTCTTACCTTGCGAAATAAGTCCGCAATAAAACTGTAAAGAAAGAAAAAAAACTAACTTTAAGTACCAAGCATTGGCAAGAATGCAATATCAACTGAAAACTGTACTGTTCTTCTTTTTTTTAGCCCTGTTTTCCAAGGCACAGGATAATATGTCCACTTCAATTAGTATATGTTGGGATACGTCCTATTCCATGAAAGCGCGTAACTTAGAGAAAGAGCTTTATTTCTTGGACAGTATAGTTACAGCAACCAATGTAGGCGATGTACAATTGCTAATGTTCTCCAATAGTATAGAAGAAGAAGACTTTGACATTACCGATGGGGACTGGTCTGCGTTGAAAGATAAATTGACCAATTCGACCTATGATGGAGAAACCAACTTTAACCTTCTGAACAAAATATCGAAAAGAGGGAAAACTTTTGTTTTTACTGATGGCAATAGGACCGCTAAAGATGACTTTCTTTCTTTAAACAAGGATGATGTTCTTATAAATAGCTCACCAGGGTCTGATTCCAAAACCCTTAAACTATGGGAATTTTTGAATAGGGCCCACCTCATAGATTTGGCAAATTCAGCTATTCATGAAATCCTAAATACCTCTAATGTTCGAGGTAAAGTGTATTTGGATGGAAAACCTTTAACCAACGTTTTAGTTCATTCGTCCTCCGGCGTGACTACAAAGACCAATATCGATGGAATATTTGAGTACAAGGGAAAAATAGGAGATACTCTTAGGATTATAGGAAAAAAAGAAGGTGGCCAGGAAATAGTGGTTGCTAGCTCGAAGGAGGAAGTTAAGTTTTTTTTGGAGTCGAAAAACGTTGCGTTGGATGAGGTTGTGGTAACTGATAAAAGATTGATCCCACAAGATGACGAAGAGGAGGAGGTTACCACAGCTTATGGTTCTGAGAATAAGAATAAGGTTGGCTATGCGGTACAATCGATAACGTCTGAGGATATTTCCGATGTGGCGGGGACTGTTAACAATGCAGTGCAAGGTAAGTTTTCTGGTGCACGGCTGGGTCAAAATGATGATTTGACTCAGATCGTAATGCGCCCTAGTAATTCCATTTTGGGCAGCAATTATGGTCTAATAGTTGTTGACGGCGTTCCGTTACCTCGTGCTAACTCAGGTTCATTACAAGCTGGCGAAAGTGATCCTGGCTATTCCAGAGTACTGCAGAATAGTAGATTTCTTGATCCAAATAACATTGCGAAGATAACGGTATTAAAAGGATTGGCGGCGACAAATAGATATGGTACTATAGGCTCCAATGGTGTACTACTTATTACCACCAAAACAGCTTCAATCAACAAACAGACCAATGGTAAACCAATAGATCAGGCCCGTTTGACCGATAATATTTTTGAAGGAAAACTGCTGCCCGCAAAGGGTCAATTAAACACGCCATACTTAAAAGAGTTGAGAAAGGGAAAAAATCTTAAGGAAGCTTACAACAAGTATTTGTTACAACGCGAAGACCACAAGGGTGATTTTTCATACTTCATAGATGTCTCCGATTATTTCCGCACTGCCAATACACAATTGGCAGATAGGGTGCTTTCAAATCTAATGGAAGTATCCGATGGCTATGAAGCGCTTAGAAGTCTATTTTTAAAGTATATCGTGTTGGGAAAATATGAAAATGCTTTACGTGTAACTGAACGTATGACCATGGAATATCCCAACAAACTTCAAGGTTATTTAGATATGGCAAGAGCACAAAAAAGTTTAGGCCATTACCAAGCTTGTGCTGAACTTCTGAATAGAATTTTAAATGGAGAAATGAATGAGGGGATTGATTTTAACGGTTTTAAAAAGGTAGCTCAAACCGAACTTCGAAATCTTGTCAATAAACATGGTAGTGAATTGGATGTATCAAAGATTGACAAGAGCTACGCGAACAATCTGGTATACAACGCGCGTTTGCGATTTGACTGGTCAAGCCCCCAAAATGAATTTGTATTAAAATTTGTCAATCCACAAAATCGTTTTTTTGATTGGGATAATTCAAGTTCGTCTAATAAGAAAGACATGATGGACAGGATTAAAAATGAGCTAAGCACGGAGCAATTCGAAATTGAAGGTGATATATCCGTAGGCGAATGGGGGATTTATATTACTAATTTATCTTATGACTTTAGCAACCAGCCCTATTGGATAATGTGCACCGTGGATTATAATTTTGGAAAACCAAATCAATTCAGCGAGGTAAAATTACTCAGGATAGACCCCTCCGATAAAAAAGAACAACTTTTCTTTGAACTCATGGTAAATTAAACCTGCAAAATGCTTGTTGCTCTTTGAAGAAATGCGTCTCCCAGGAGAAGCCTGGTTAGCGTTCGAGATCGACCAGGACAACATTTTACATCAGGTGGCCACCTTTTGGCCAAAGGGGTTAAAGGGAGGACTGTACTGGTATAGCATCTTACCCTTTCACTATTTTATTTTTGGGGGGATGATCCGAAACATCGCAAAAACGTAAACCATCTCGCTGAGATTGAAACAAAATCCTATAAAAATCGTCCTAAAGACAACTGAAAGCCTGTAAAAACCGTTTATATCAAAAGACAACATTCCGAAAATGAAGTGGCCCAAATACCAATTAACCTATTTGTTCTTGTTTTTATCTAGCGCCCCTGTTCTGGCCCAAACCTACAGTTCCAGACTGGTGGATGCCAAAACCGGAAAGGGAATCCCTTACGCAACTGTACAATATGGTGAAAACCTCGGGGTGGTTACCAACGAGGAAGGTCGCTTCTCTTTTCTACTCAAAGAAAATGAACAACTTTTGGATTCTATTTATGTGTCCAGTATGGGATACGTTAAAACAGGACTGAGTCCGGAGCAGTTGCAGGATAGTGTAGTTCGCATTACGCCAAAGGCCATAGAATTAAGTGGCGTATATCTTTTTGATAAAGAACTCTCGGTGGAAGAAATCATAGCAAAAATGAAGGAACGGCTTCCACAAAATGTGAACAATCAACCAGTGAAGCAACGCTATTTTTTACGGCAATCTATTTTTGGAAATGTACAGAAAATTGATATGGGGTTTGAAAAATCTTCGATTGCCGAACTGGACAAGGCATTGGTGGACAGTATAGCCAGTGCCATTCCCAGAAACTCCTATCATTACACAGAGACGTTGGGAGATTTTCTAAAGACGAACAAGAAATACAAGGTAAATGTCTTAAAGGCGGCTGAACTCTATGACAAATCGGATGTGAACTCCATAGAAGATCTGGGGCAGCGAATGGAGACCATATTTAAAGCCAATGTGAAACCGGATTCCTATTTAAAGATCAAATCGGGACTTTTTAGTCAAAAGGTCCAATTGGATTCCCTTATACAGGAGGTAGACGACGAGGCAGCAGAAACGGTAGAAAAGGAAATACAACGGGATACGATTTCTGGCTTGGTGGATGGTCAGAAATCTATTTTTGATGAGATCCTGGGAGAAGTTTTTTACCAGGAAGACAGCAAACTCGACCTTATCCCTAAAACCCGAAAATATAAATTCCAATTGGCGGGGTACACAGATATTGACAGTACCGGAGTATATGTTGTGGATTTTTTTCCCAAAGGAGGTGCAGATTTTAAAGGCCGACTCTATATCAATATCGAAGATTTTGCGGTAATGCGTATTGATTTTGAGAACTTAAAAAACCTAAGAAATTTTAGGTTGTTGGGGATTTATTATCGGGAAACCCTCTACAAAGGAAGTATGCAGTTCACGAAATTGCCCAATAACCGGTACGAGCTTACGTTCATGGAATTCAACTTTGGCCGGTGGTTTCGGATGGACCGCCCCTTAGATGTGATCGAAAAAAATAAAAACGTAAAAGGGCGCCGGAAACAGAATGAATTACGGCTAAATATCGATTTTCAGCTGGCTAACCGCAACAAATGGGAGTTGGTGGTCTTTGACAATGAATTGATCACTGCCTCCCAATTCGACGCCTTTACCGAAGACAAAAGCCTTGAAGCCACCTACCTGCCTAAATACGATCCGGAATTTTGGAAGGGCTACAACATCATGGAACCCAATCAGGCGATTCGGGAGTTTTCGGTTGGGGAAGAAACGAAATGATTTAGGCTTTCGGTAAAAACACTTCCGCCATCATACAACGGGCAGATCCCCCACCACAGGTTTCTATGGTATCCAAGGGGCTGTGTATAATTGCACAGTGGCTTTGTATTGCAGCTAGCTGTTCTTGTCGAAGACTCTGGTATGCCCGGGTGCTCATCACCATAAAGCGTTGCTCATCCGCCCCGATTACCTGGAGCATATTACCGGCAAAATGATGCATCTGTTCCTCGGTAATGGAAAGTATTTCCCGGCCGTCTGCTTTTAGGTGCTCCACTACAGCTTTACGTTCCTTTTTATCATCTATACTATCCAGGCAGATCACGACAAAAGTTTCCGCCATGGCCATCATAACGTTGGTATGATAAATGGGCTTGCGTTCCCCGTTTACGGTTTGATTGGCCGTAAAGATCACTGGAAAAC
>JANQHL010000088.1 GCA_028277085.1 Flavobacteriaceae bacterium | reverse complement strand
GGCTGGGGAGGCTGGGGCTGGAACAGATGGGGCTGGGGAGGCTTTGGCTGGGGCTGGAACAATCCTTGGGCCTGGAATGCCGGTTGGGGCTGGGCCGGAGGCTGGGGCTGGGGTTGGAATCAACCTTTCTACAATCGTAATGTGGGCTTTAACCGATCCCGAAGAGGATATGCCAACAACAACACCCTAGTGGGTAGTGGTTTTAGAGGCCGATCGAATAGTTTATACGGAAGAACAGGAACGTCTAATGCCCGGTTGCGTTCCAATAGTGGCAGGTCAAATCTGAACCGTAGTACCGCTGCCAGGAGTTCCCGAAGTTATAGAAGTAACAGTGGTCGATCCGGGAGGTCTGTAAGTGCGGATGCTATTGCACGAAATCAAAGATATCGTTCCAGTAGAAGTACCCGATCGATTCCAAGATATAATGGTATCACCCGAAGTAATCCCAGATATAGTGGGAGTACAAGAGGGAGTTCCCGAAGCGGTGTTTACAACCGCTCTAGCGGTGCCAACAGAAGTTCAGGGGTATATCGCGGATCCGGAAGAAGTACCAGGAGTTATTCCCCTTCTACACGGTCTGCCCCTAGAAGTAGCGGGTATAGAAGTTCAGGATCCCGAAGCCGTAGTAGCGGTTTCCGTTCTTCAGGTTCTTCACGCAGTTCGCGGAGTTCCGGAAGCTTTAGAAGCTCAGGAGGTTCCAGAAGCTCAGGAGGCTATAGAAGTTCGGGAGGTAGAAGTGGTGGCGGCCGTTCCTCAGGAGGTAGAAGCGGTGGTGGAAGAAGAAATTAAAGTCCAAGTTCAATCATAAAAAAAGTAGCTATGAGAAGTTTATTAACACTCATCATAGGATTGTCATGCCTAGTGGGAACTGCCCAGAACATCAATGACGTGTTGCGCTACAGTATCGAAGAATCTCAAGGAACCGCCCGTTTTCAAGCCATGGGAGGTGCTTTTGGAGCCCTTGGAGGTGACCTCTCTTCGCTGAATGTTAATCCAGCCGGTTCCTCGGTATTCAATTACAGTCAATTTACCATTACAGGAGCCAATTATAATCGAAACAATGATGCGCTTTACGGAAGCAGTACACTAAATTCGGATCTGAATGACATTGAATTTAGTCAGGCAGGAGGTGTCTTTGTCTTCAAATCCAACGCTTCACCCTGGAAAAAACTAGCCTTTGCCCTAAACTATCAGTTGGCTGAAAACTTCGACAACGAATTTGTTGCCTCTGGAAATACCGATCAGGGTATTGACAACTACTTTTTAAATTTTGCTCAAGGTGTTCCTTTCGGAAATCTGTTGCTTGGTGATAACGAATTTGTGGAAGAAGGGTACCTTAGAATTGGCGAACAACAGGGATTTGGGAGTCAACAGGCTTTTTTGGGTTACTTTGGAGGGCTAATTGATCCTGTGGATGAAGCGGACGAAGCAGGTACCGCTTACGTTTCCAATGCACTCTATTCCAATGTAAACCAAAGCTACCGACAAACTACTAATGGCTACAACAACAAATTTACCCTTAACTTTTCGGGACAATATCAAAACAGCTTAAATATAGGCGCTTCGGTTAATTTCCACTCTGTCCTTTACGAACGGCTAACGCTTCTGGACGAAAGTGGTTATGATACAGACTCGCCCATTCAATTTGCAACGTTTGACAACTTTTTACGGACTCAGGGAGAAGGTTTCTCTTTCAGTGTGGGGGCTATTGCCCGACTCAATGAAAGCATTCGAATTGGAGGTAGCTATCAATCCCCCACCTGGTATCGTTTAACGGATGATACTTCACAACGAATTAACTCCGATCTGGCAGACGACGATATTAGCTTTATCGACTTTAACATCGTTAATCTCTTCGAAGAATATCGCATTCAAACTCCTGGCAAGATCACTGGAAGTGCTGCCCTGGTGTTTGGCAAAGATGGTTTGTTAAGTTTTGACTACGGGTATCAGGATTTTACAGAAGCTGAGTTACGCCCAACAACCGATCCTAGCTTTGCGCAAGAAAACCAGTTTATAGCGGACCAATTGGGTATTGTGAATTCCTACCGTTTTGGGGGTGAATACCGCATTGATAGTGTAAGCCTACGAGGCGGATATCGCATCGAAGAGAGCCCTTACGAGGACGATACTATCATGGGAGACTTAGAAGGATTTTCCGGAGGCATTGGTATCGATTTTGGCGGTAGCCGACTGGATCTTGCCTTCAGCAGGACGGAGCAAGACATCAATGAACTATTTTTTGACTCCGGGGCCACCAATAGTGCAATGGTAAATCGCACGAACACCAATGTTATTGTGTCGTATACCTTAAAGTTCTAGAAAGGCTAAAGTATCTTTTATAGAAATAAATACCAAAGGTCGGTGGCTAAACTACCGGCCTTTTTCCATTAGCGAACCAGGGAAAAATGACGTCGTACTGTTCGGGCTACGATAACACCTTCTTCATCCCGGCCATAGTCCAGTTTGAACCAGTAATCTGACGAGGGCAAATCCCTCCCGTTGTAGGTGCCATCCCAACCGGTGGAATCTTGAGTAAGCTGTTTGACTAGCTTGCCAAAACGGTCAAAAATAAAGATGGTGGGAGCATCTAAGGTTTCAATACCGAGCACCTGCCAGAGATCATGGATCCCATCACCGTTAGGAGTAAAAAACTTGGGATACCCCACTACCAGGAATTCTATAGGTTCTGTAGTGCCGCATCCGTTCTTATCGTTAATTACAACCGTGTTTATTCCGGGGGGGACATCTAAAAAGACAGGATCATCTTGAAAGTCCCCTCCATTTATAGCATACTCATAGTCACCATTTCCAAGCGGTACAATCTCTACATTGTACGGATCCGTTTGATTACTATTGACTAAATCATCAATAATCAGTACTTCATCAAGTTCTGGAACCCCGAAGAAGGTGATCAGGATATCATCCTGAATAGTTTCCCCAAAAGTTGTTTCTATAGACACAAAATACCGCCCTGAGTTTGGGCTGATAACTGTGAATTCGGTTTCCCCTGCACCAGTCGCCAAAACAGTATCAATGGTTCCATCATCGTCGGTATCTACGGACCAGGTAATATTTGCAATGTTAGGTCCGGCCGGGGAGTTCAATGCACTTAACACAATATCAGGATCTCCTTCACATGCAATAATGTCGAACCCTAAGAATTCATCCCGAAGGGTACAATCCAGAGCAGTATCCTGGTTGGCATCAACAGAATTCCCAGTAAAATTAAGGGTAAACAATTCCGGATCCCCGTCAAAATTGGTGTTGAAGTTATTGATCAATAGGTAATATACTTCTCCGGCAATGACATCTAACCATTCGTCATAGGTGTTTTGACTTCCTGTAACATTGGGGGCTCCAATCTGCCCGTTCTCCGGATTCACCCCAATTCCGGTAAAACTGGTATCATTTACTTCATAATTGCAACGTATCGGCTGTGCAGTAGCAGCGCTAACCAGGCCGCAGAAGTTATCCCCTGTAGTTTGGTCAAAAGGACCGTATAATGCAAAATCGTATTCTGCCGTAATTGGGCCTCCGGGAGTTACCGGAAGCGCTTCAATATCAAACCCGATCTGACCATCCGTTCCCGCCCTAAAGACGTACCAAGCCGTGTTGTTCTCAATATTGGCGGAAACAACACTTCCTTTTTCCAAGCAGCCTGATTGCCGTATGACATCAGGGTCAAAATCGTCAATAACGCCACTTCCATCAACAATACCATCAATGGGAGCATCAGCACAAACAGGAATAGCTGTTCTACAATCCGGAGAATTCTGTCCCTTTACAGAAATGGTGAAAAGGAGTAAACAAGAAAAGGCATAAAATAGTGTTCGCATAAGGCTTGGGGCTACGCTTATCGTATTTTACTATAGCTTATAACTACCTAAAACCCCGCTTTAGTATGCCAGAAACAAAAAAAAAGTCCACATTCGACGAACAGTACTTCCAAAATTGCTCTTTTCCTAACGTCGCAATGAAAAATGATTCTGTATATACTGCGCGTATACCCGGTTACCCGTTGAATCCCGGTAGGACAGTTTAAACCAATAATCTGATGCCGGAACAGGTTGGCCGTTGTAGGTGCCATCCCATCCTTCACTTGGAGCGGTGAGCTGTTGCATCAGTTTTCCGTATCTATCGAAAATGGTAACTACGGGATCTTCCAGGAAACCCAGCCCTTCAATATGCCAATTTTCATTACTGCCATCCCCATTAGGACTAAAATGATTTAAAAATCCGACAACCACAATTTCTTCACTAAGTTCATTGCAACCATGTACATCCCTCATGACAAGAGTATGTGCTCCAGGAAGTACATTGCTAAAAACAGGGCTGGGTTGAAAGGGGCTGTTATCCAGGCTGTACTCAAACTCTCCAATAGCGTCTGTGAAAACTTCCACCCGATTATTGGATTGCAAATCATCTACTTGTATTCCTGTTATTCTCGGTTCGGCGGAAGCTACTACCGTTACCGTGCGGGAAACCGAACAACTTTCCCCGGCAAAAGTGTTGGTGGCTGTAAGGGTATAGATCCCCTCCTGATCTACCGTAATCGCTGCTGCTGTTTCACCATTTTCCCAGGAATATAGATAGGCTGGATCAGGAGTAGGTTCTCCAATCAAAATACGTTGTCCCTCATAACAAAGATGAACCGTTGTTTCAAAGCTCAGGTCTGGGGTCTCCAGTGCATGTAGTTCAAAACGCTCCGTGGCCGAAAAGCACCGGGAGTTTTGTATTGCACTTATCCTAACGTAAATCGTTTGATTTCCAGGAATTACAGGATATGCTTTGGCAAGCGGGTTAGCACCGGACTGTGCATCCGCCTGGGAAGTATGATAACTCACCAAAAAATTGTCCTGAGATTGGACACCTAGTACTTCCGCATCTTTTTGAGATAGATCAAAAATCATATTGGGAGTATAACAAAAAACGGCATCATTTACTGGCATTACTACTGGCGATTCTGTGAAGGCCACCTGTACATTACTGATTAACGTAGTGCTGCCAGTGATTACACGTACACGATAGGTAGCATCTTCAATTACTTCGAGGGTGGGATCGGTTTCTCCAAGGATTTCGGTAAATCCAGTACCACTGTCCTGATACCAGCTGTAGGTAATAGCCCCGGAAGTTGTAGCATCCAAAATCACCGTCTCATCACTACAAGCTGCTATGGGAGGGCCCAGCAGGTTATTGACAATAGAACAATCCAGGGCGCTATAGGGGTGATCTTCAAATATCTGACCGGAAAACTGAATGGAAAACCCGGAATTATTGTTACTAAAGTTGTTAAGTAACAAATAGTAATCCTGACCCGGTTCAACCTGAAGCCAATCTTCATATTGCACCGAATCGGACTGCCCCGAAGGATCTTCCCCTACCCCAATAAATGCATTTTGATCACTATTGTCAAAGAAATTACAACGTATGGGTTCGCCCAGGGTATTGCAGTCGTTGGAGCGGTATAAGGCAAAATCCCAATCCTCCAAAGGATCGTGTCCGATATTGAATCCTAACTGGCCAGTAGCATTCGTGCGGAAGCGATACCAGCCGGAATTGGACTCTATAGCTCCTGAAAGTGTTTGTTCTAAACAACCGCTGGAGGAAGCTCCGTTAAAATCGTCATTACCAAATCCGTTGGCACCACCGTTTACCGGGGTATTGTTGCATATAGGAACAGCAGTAGCACAATCCGAAGAGACCTGGGCCAAAAGAAAACCCGGGCTCAGGAGTGAGAGCATAATGAATGCAGCAAATATCCTGTGCATAAGTGGCTGTTAATTTGGAGAGTATAAAAATAAACGGTGATTTTACTTAACAATAATTTATGTTGTCAAACCGCTACATATCGAAGTTAAATAGGGTATTAATGTATATCTTTGTTCGCTTTATTGGTCACGATAATGAAACTGGAACAGACTTTGGAAGAACAGTACGAGGAACGGGGTAACGATCATATTGGATCTGCAGAGGACACTCCAATGCGTAAAGACGCCTTTGTCCTGGACGACGATGAAAAAATAGAACGTATACAGCATAACGTCCGCGAAATTATGTTGACCCTGGGGCTGGATCTGGAGGATGACAGCTTGAAAGGCACTCCAAATCGAGTGGCAAAAATGTACGTAAAAGAGCTTTTTGGCGGCTTGCATCCTAAAAGAAAACCCAACTCCTCTACCTTCGAAAACAAGTACAAGTATGGGGAAATGCTGGTGGAAAAAAACATCACTTTGTATTCCACTTGTGAACACCATTTGCTGCCTATTGTAGGAAAGGCGCATATAGCCTACATATCCGGCGGCACTGTGGTAGGGCTTTCTAAAATGAACAGAATAGTAGATTACTACGCTAAAAGACCTCAGGTTCAGGAGCGGCTGAATATCCAAATCGTGAAAGAATTGCAAAGCGTTTTGGGTACCGAAGATGTTGCCTGTGTTATAGATGCCAAACACCTATGTGTTAATTCCAGAGGGATTCGGGATATCGAAAGCAGCACGGTTACTGCAGAATATGGAGGAAAATTTCAAGAAGAAGCCGTCCGAAGAGAGTTCTTGGATTACATCAACCTAGACACGGAGTTTTAATGCAATTGTTCTCACAACAGCAATTAAAGGTCACCAACTCGCTTTCCGGTAAAAAAGAGGTTTTCACCCCCCTTAAAGCGGGCTATGTTGGTATGTACGTCTGTGGCCCTACTGTCTACAGCAACGTACACCTCGGTAATTGTAGAACCTTCATGTCTTTTGACATGATCTTTAGGTATCTCAAACATCTGGGATATAAAGTACGCTACGTCCGCAATATCACTGATGCCGGCCACCTGGAAAACGATGCTGATGATGGGGAAGATAAAATCGCCAAAAAAGCGAAATTGGAACAGTTAGAGCCCATGGAAGTGGTGCAACGTTATACGGTTGACTTTCATGAGACCCTCCAAAAACTCAATTTATTACCGCCAAGCATTGAACCTACGGCAACAGGGCATATCATTGAGCAGATAGCAATTATTGAACAAATTCTCGAGAAAGGTTTCGCCTATGAAAAAAACGGTTCTGTGTATTTTGATGTCCTGAAATTCAATGCTTCCCATGATTATGGCAAACTCAGTGGCCGTAAGTTGGAAGATATGATTGCCAATACCCGTGAACTTACGGCGCAACAGGAAAAAAATAACCCGCAGGACTTTGCCCTTTGGAAGAAAGCAGAACCGCAACATATTATGCGTTGGCCTTCCCCTTGGGGAGATGGCTTCCCGGGTTGGCACCTGGAATGTACTGCAATGAGTACCAAATATCTAGGTGAGCAGTTTGATATTCACGGTGGTGGTATGGATCTGAAGTTTCCGCATCACGAATGCGAAATAGCCCAAGCTGAAGCATGTAACGATTTGACTCCTGTAAAGTATTGGCTCCATGCAAATATGCTAACGCTAAACGGCAAGAAGATGTCTAAGTCCACGGGTAATAATATTTATCCTTCAGAAAT
>JANQHL010000294.1 GCA_028277085.1 Flavobacteriaceae bacterium | reverse complement strand
TTTTAGTTTGAATAAAAACATATTAAAATCTGGCCCTCAGGAATTTATAGAAAAAAAATGGAATGCTGACAGCTTGTCAGTTTTATTGAAAAAATCTATTTTCCCGGATGTTTCACAGAAAGAGTTGGCCGAACAACTTGAAGCCAAAAAAAAGTGCCAGCAAAAGCTTCCTACCTGGTTTGCAACCTCAAAAATTTACTTTCCCAACAAAATCCATATCGAACAAAGCAGTTCAGAAGCGGCCGCCCACTACAAAGCAGCTTTAATAGACGGCAATGTACTCTTAGACCTTTCCGGGGGATTTGGCGTGGACAGTTATTACTTTGCCGATCGCTTCGCTAAAGTTATCCATTGTGAAAAAGAGCACCAACTTTCGCATATAACGGATTATAACTTTGGTGTTCTCCAGAAAGAAAATGTTGATTGCTTTGCGGAAGATGGTATTGCTTTCTTACAAAAAGTGGAGTATCCCCTGGACTGGTTATATGTGGATCCCTCCCGGAGAGATCGCGAGAAAAAAAGAACCTTTAAACTACAGGATTGCGAGCCCAATGTTTTGCAACACCTGAAGCTGTTTTTTGAGAAAAGTCAGCATATTATGCTGAAGACTGCTCCCTTGTTGGATATTTCCGAAGCACTCCAGCAATTACAAGGGGTAAAAGAAATTCATGTGCTGGCTTTGAAAGACGAGGTCAAGGAGGTGCTTTGGATCTTGGAACGTGATTTTAACGATGAACCCGAAGTCCACACCCTTAATCTATTGAATGATACGGTACAGCACTTTAGGTTCCGCCAGTCCGAAGAAAAGGCAGCTGCCAATCACTTTTCGGGGCCGCTTCGTTATCTCTATCTTCCCAATGCGGCTATTTTGAAAGCAGGAGCCTTCAAGAAAGTAGGCAAAGAATATGACCTGAACAAACTTCATCGGCATTCCCACCTCTACACTTCCAATACCTTGATTGATTTTCCCGGGAAACTGTTCAAAGTAGACGAGGTGCTACACTACAGCAAAAAGAATATACGAAAAGCTGGTATTTCCAAAGCAAACATTGCGGTCAGAAACTTTCCCAAAAGTGTAGCAACCCTTCGGCGGGAAACCGGCATTAAGGAAGGGGGTGATCAGTATTTATTTTTTACCACCAATTACGACGACACCCTAATCATTGTATGCTGCAGCAAGGTCACTCCGGACAAGGCCATTTAAAATCGGCAATAGTGGCAGTAGAGCCACCGGATAGGTTGTAGTGCCACCATTCGGTCCGAATGGACCAAAACCCATGCTTTTCCATCGTTTCTTTAAGCAATTTCCGGTTCTCCAATACCGCTTTGGGTAAATCTTCATAATCGTGATGCGCTAACTTCCCAAAAAAATCAAAATCCGTACCCATATCCAACTCCTCCCCTTCTAAACTTACCAAAGTAATATCTACCGCACCTCCTTTATTGTGAATCGACCCCTTGATCGGACTGGCTACATATTGTGGGTTGGGGACTAACTTCCACATTTTGAATTGTACCGAATTGGGCCGGTAACAATCAAAAAACTTGATTTTATAACCCTGGCGCATGAAATCTTTATTGGCCTCGATCAAAGCCTTGGCAGTGCGTGCACGGGTGTAGCACTCTGCACAATCGTATACTTTAGTCTTCAGAAAATTATTTGTGGTGGCATAGCGCATGTCATACACAAAGTCATTGCTAAAATCAGCCAGACGAACAAAGGTGGAATCGGTGATTCCGGCAAAGGATGTTAATACAATACTATCCTTTATTTCAACAACTATCTCTTCTTTTACTTCGGGAGAAGTATTTTCCACAGGAGCTTCCTGTTCCACAACCACCTTGGGTTTGCAGGAGATTACAAACAACATAAAAACGATAATCAAGTTACGCATCAGTTCCTTTTTTGTTTCGCCATCCAGGTGTAAAGTGCTTCTGTAGTATATGCCATGATCCACGAATTATGCCCTACCCCTTCATAGCGACTGTACCGAACATCATGTCCATTAGCCTTAAGTTTTTGTACCATAGCGTCCGATTCGGTGACCGGGATTACTTCATCCTTATCCCCATGAAACACCCAAATAGGCATCTCTTTGTCCAGCCAGTGCGCATAGGGTGTGGGCGCCATACCACACACGACGGCTAGCGCGGCAAACTTATCCGGAAATTGTACGGCCATTTCCCAGGCGGCACTCCCACCACGGCTAAGGCCGGTAAGATAGATGCGACCGGTGTCCACCCTGTTGTTGTTAACTATAGTATCCAGGAGTTGATTCACAGCATGAATATTCCACCACTTTTTCTTATGTGGATTTTGAGGCGCTAATACCAAAAACGGAAATTGTTTTCCTTCCGCCAAGAGTTTAGGGGGGCCATTTTCTTTGAGTTCCCCGAGTTGTCCTCCGGCTTCACCTCCTCCGTGCAAGAAAAGCAGCAAACCAAATGCTGCTTCTGGATTTGCTTCATACTCCGCGGGGAAGTAGAGGTAGTATTCCAAGGTTTCTGCTATCGCCACCGTTTGTGCCCCGGCAATCAAGTCGCCCTGGGCCTGGCAGGCTT
>JANQHL010000250.1 GCA_028277085.1 Flavobacteriaceae bacterium | reverse complement strand
CTAATTAGCAGAGAGGAAGGGATTCGAACCCTCGATCCGCTTTCGGCGGAAACACACTTTCCAGGCGTGCGCCTTAAACCACTCGGCCACCTCTCTATTATTAATAGTTAGGCCGACCAATAAACAAAAAAATAATTAGTTAAAGAAATTTGGGGCGTTAATTTTGGCGCATTTCACCCCTTAGCGCGCTTTCAAAAAACCCTTTGAATTTCATGTGTGGAACGTTTTTACCAAGCAGGTACATTGCCTTTGTTACCGCGGATTCGGTGGTAATGTCCTTACCATTAATCAATTGAATTTGACGAAGGCGTTCACTTGTTTCATATTGCCCCATCAGGACACCTCCCCCAGAGCATTGGGTAACGTTAATGATATGGATACCATTTTCAATTGCCGTTCTCAGCGCCGCAATAAACCAGTCTTCCGAGGGAGCATTTCCCGCACCAAAAGTTTCCAACACCAATACTTTTAGCCCGGAGGTATTTAAAACAGCGTTCAACAATGCCTTACTAAGACCGGGAAAAAGTTTGAGGACGGCAACATTCGCATCCATTTTTTTATGAACAACCAAACCTTTCAGTGGATCCTGACCCTTAAAAAGATAGGGATAGCGAATACTCAACCGTACTCCTGATTCCACCAAGGGAGGATAATTAGGGGAATTGAATGCCTGAAAATGCTCCGCATTGATTTTAGTAGTACGATTACCGCGATACAACTTATACTCAAAGTATAAGCATACTTCCTGCACCAATGCCTCGGTACCATCGGAAAGCGACGCTATCTCAATAGCGGTAATCAGATTTTCTTTGGCGTCTGTTCTCAGATCACCTATAGGCAACTGCGATCCCGTAAGAACTACCGGCTTTCTTAGATTTTCCAACATAAAACTCAATGCAGAAGCGGTGTAGCTCATGGTGTCACTCCCGTGAAGGACTACAAAACCATCAAATTGCCTATAGTTTTCTTCTATTATCTCTGCCAGTTTAGACCAAACAAGCGGTGTCATATTTGAGGAATCAAGTGGATGCTTAAAAGCGATGCTGCTTATACTGCATTCCAATTGGTAGAGCTCCGGGATTTTTGTAAGTAGTTCGTCAAAATCAAATACTTTGAGCGCCCCGGTTGCATAGTCTTTCACCATGCCTATAGTGCCTCCAGTGTATATTAATAGTATTTTGGCCCTTTCGCTTTTTTGTCCCATCAGATCCCAAAAATTTCCTGAGCATTGCGAGTGGTAATCTCGGCAATTTCAACTACTTCTTTGTCATAAATATTAGAAAGTTTGTCCACCACATGTTTTAGATAAGCGCTTTCATTACGTTTCCCGCGGTACGGCGCAGGTGCCAGGTACGGCGCATCCGTTTCCAGGACAATATAACGCAGATCAATTTTATGCAAAAACTGATCAATCTTTCCATTTTTAAAGGTAACTACCCCACCGATTCCCAACTTCATATTATAGTCAATAGCCTGTCTGGCCTGTTCTAAGGTCCCCGTAAAGCAATGAAAGATACCGTAAAGGTCCTCTCCCTTTTCCTGTTCAAGAATTTCAAAGATCTCATCGAAGGATTCCCGGGAATGTATCACGATTGGTAAACCATATTGCTTAGCCAACCGAATTTGATATACAAAAGCCTCCTGCTGCTGGGGCAAGAACGATTTGTCCCAATACAGGTCAATCCCTATTTCTCCTACAGCATAAAAATTGCGTTTTTCAAACTGTGCGGTAACATGCGCCAGTTCTTCCAGATAGTTCGCTTTTACATGGGTAGGATGCAAACCCATCATTAAAAAAACATTGTCAGGGTAGTGGGCTTCCAAGGTATACATAGACTGGGTATATGAAGAATCTATAGCCGGTATAAAAAACCGCTTTATGCCAATAGTCAATGCACGTTGTATCATCTCCTTCCTATCCGCGTCAAAAGCTTCACTATAAAGATGGGTATGGGTATCCGTTAATATCATGCTGCAAAAATAACGCTAACTTTGCGGTCTTTTACGGTAATCTTCCATGGCTTTGTGCAACTTTCTTAACGCATGAAAACACTAAACAGCTTTCTAAGAAGCAAGGGATATGTTTCCATTCCTTTAACGCTAACGGCTACAAATCACTTTGAAGTAGTGGCAAAAATCAACGGGATTTCAGGTCGGTTCATATTGGATACCGGGGCTTCCAATACCTGTATTGGTATGGGCAAAATTGACCGGTTTGGACTTACTACGAAATCTACCGATATTAAAGCTGCCGGTGCCGGAGCCTCCGAAATGGATGCCCTGATTTCCACCAATAACGCTATCACTATTGGGGGTTGGGAGAAAAAGCGACAACGCATTGTACTCATCGATTTGTTCCATGTAAATCATGCGCTTGAAAACCATGATGCCTCACCGATAGACGGCATTGTTGGGGCCGATATTCTGAAGAAAGGAAAGGCTATTATCGATTATAATAGAAAGCGGTTATTCCTGTTTTGTTAAAGAACAGTTTACAAGGCTTTTCTAACCATTAATACAATACTGTCTACACGAGGTCATGTTTAGCTTGAGAAAATCCATTAACCCTTTTAACTTAATGGAACGTTAAACCATCTCCCTTGAAATGAAATTTAAAACACAATTCCTCGTTTTCTGCATTATCGCTCTGCAATTTAGCTGTCAGGACGATGAGGATAGCAAAGATCTCATGAATTCTCAGTTGGAAATCGCGTTGCGAGAAACGATAGTTCAGGCCATGGGTAGTTTGGCTGCCATTACCATGCCTGAAAGTAATGATTATCTGGCAATTCCCAGCGACCCAAACAATCCAATAACTTCGGAAAAAGTGGTTCTTGGGAAATTTCTCTTTCACGAAACGGAAATGGCTGTGGAGGCAAAACATCCTTCGGGTTTAGGAACCTATTCATGTGCTAGTTGCCATCATGTCAATGCCGGATTCCAGAGCGGGCTTAAACAAGGCATTGGGGACGGAGGTATTGGCTTTGGGTTACAAGGCGAAGGAAGAATTAAAAGTCCGGACTATGATACTGACTCTTTAGATGTCCAACCTATTCGTTCTCCTACGGCTTTAAATGTGGCTTTTCAGGAGGTTATGTTATGGAATGGACAATTTGGTGCAACGGGCGTAAATGCTGGAACTGAAGCCGCCTGGACACCAGGCACACCAAAAGCAACCAACGCACTTGGCTTTCAAGGTGTAGAGATTCAGGCTATTGCCGGGTTAGGAGTACATCGACTGAATGTGAACCCGGAACTGTTACAAAACGGTCCTTATAAGTCCTATTTCGATGAAGCTTTTCCCGGTATACCGGAAAATGAGCGATATACCCTGGTTAATGCCGGCTTGGCCATCGCTGCTTATGAGCGGACCTTGTTTGCTAACGAAGCACCTTTCCAGAGATTCCTCAAGGGAGAGACCTACGACATGAGCGATGATGAGTTGCAGGGAGGAATAGTTTTTTATGGGAAGGGCAAATGCTACGAGTGCCATTCAGGTCCAGGGATGAACAGTTTAAGTTTTCATGCCCTTGGGATGGATGACCTAACGGGAAATGATTTCTTTGGCACTGTGGACGATGCAATCCGACGCGGGAGGGGTGGCTTTACCGGAGACCCAGCTGATGACTATAAATTCAAAACACCACAATTATATAACTTGAAGGATTTGGAATTCTTTGGACATGGTGGAAGTTTCTCAACAGTAAGAGGTATTATTGAGTACAAAAATGCTGCTATTGCAGAAAACCAGAACGTTCCGGCAAATCAACTGGCACAACAGTTTAAACCCCTCAACCTCACTCAAGACGAGATCAACCAACTCACCTTGTTTATTGAGAACGCGCTATATGATGCAAATCTGGGTCGTTATGTTCCTGAGACTACTCCAGCCGGATCCTTCTGTTTCCCTAATGCTGACACCCAATCCCAACAAGACTTGGGATGCAACGAGTAACATTACAACCATAAAATACCAATAAAAAAAGCCTCAACAAATCAATTGAGGCTTTGGTTTATATGACCTTGTAATGCTCTCTATAGCTCCAAGGCTTTTTACAATTCCTTATTATTAATGGATTACAGCTCTAACGCCTTTTTGATATCTCCATCCATCAACAGTTCCTCGGGATTTTCCAAAGCTTCCTTAACGGTTACCAAAAAGCCTACAGATTCCTTACCATCAATAATTCTGTGATCATAAGAAAGCGCGACATACATAACCGGTGCAATAGCAATAGCCCCATTCTTCACCACCGGGCGTTCCACGATGTTGTGCATCCCCAAAATGGCACTTTGTGGTGGATTGATAATTGGCGTGGAAAGCATGGATCCAAAGACCCCACCATTGGAAATAGTAAAGGTTCCACCAGTCATTTCATCTACGGTTATTTCGCCATCTCGCGCCCGAATTGCCAGCCTTTTTACTTCAGCCTCAACCCCACGGAACGTTAAATTCTCAGCATTTCGGATCACTGGGACCATTAACCCTTTAGGCCCGGAGACTGCGATGCTTATATCACAAAAATCATAGGAAATCATTTCCTTACCATCAATCATGGAGTTCACTGCAGGGAACGTTTGTAACGCACGAATACACGCTTTGGTAAAAAACGACATGAAGCCCAGACTTACGCCATGTTTCTCCTTGAATTCCTCTTTGTACTGCTTTCTCAGCTCAAAAATAGCGGACATATCCACCTCATTAAAGGTGGTCAGCATAGCTGTCTCATTTTTTGCAGCAACCAATCGTTCAGCCACTTTTCTTCGTAACATAGACAACTTCGACCGCGTTGCTCCTCTGTAGCCCCCAGTAGGGGTCCCCATTGCCGCCTTCGCTTCTACGGCATCTGCTTTGGTGATACGTCCGTCCCTTCCTGTCCCCTTTACTTCCGAGGGAGCAATCCCTTTTTCGTCTAAAATCTTTTTAGCCGCAGGTGAAGGGGTTCCGGTGGCATAACTTTCTTGTTTAGGAGCCTCTTCTTTGACCGCCGCTTTTTCCGAAGCTTCTTTTTGGGGTGTTGCTACAGGTGTCTCCACCGTAGTGCCTCCTTCAGGCTTTTCAGCACTGGTATCAATTAAGCAAACCACCTCTCCAACACCGACAGCATCCCCCACTTCGGCCTTCAAGGTAATGGTACCACTTTCTTCCGCGGGCAATTCCAGGGTTGCCTTATCCGAATCAACCTCGGCAATCGCCTGATCTTTTTCTACATAATCACCATCCTCCACCAACCATTCTGCAATTTCTACTTCGGTAATGGATTCCCCTGGAGAAGGAACTTTCATTTCTAATATCATGTGGGTTATTTTTGTTTTATCCTAAAATTATCTTTTGTGTTGTCAAATACGTATTCAATTACCTCGGCATGTCGCCTTTGCGATCGCACAGCACTTCCCGCCGCCGGAGCCCCGTAAAATCTTCTGGAGGCCACTCTAAAATTCCTGGCCTCATCCAAATGCATCAACAAGTGCCCCCAGGCTCCCATATTTCTAGGTTCTTCTTGCGCCCAGACCACTTCTTCTACCTTGTTGTATTTTTTTATAGTCGCTCTTAGCTGTTCAGTGGGAAGCGGAAATAGTTGTTCCAATCGCACAAGGGCAACATCATCTCTTTGAAGCTCTTCTTTTTTGGCCAGCAGATCATAATAAAACTTTCCTGTACAGAAAACCAGGCTTTTTATTTTGGAAGGCACTGCACTTGAGTCGTCAATTAGTTCCTGGAAACTGCCCGTAGCGAGTTCCTCCTTGGTACTTACCACTTTAGGGTGCCGTAGTAAGCTTTTTGGAGTAAATACCACCAGCGGCTTTCTGTATTTGGCCTTCATTTGCCGACGAAACAAATGGAAAAGGTTAGCCGGGGTGGTTACATCTGCTACGAACATATTGTCCTTTGCGCACAGTTGTAGGTACCGTTCCATGCGGGCAGAAGAATGCTCCGCGCCCTGCCCCTCATAGCCATGCGGTAAAAGTAGCACCAAACCGTTTTGAAGCTTCCATTTATCTTCGGCAGAGGACAGGTATTGGTCTATTACAATCTGAGCGCCGTTGCTAAAGTCTCCGAATTGCGCTTCCCATAGGGTTAGCGTATTAGGGCTTGCCATTGCGTAGCCATAGTCATACCCCATAACTGCATATTCCGACAGTAAGGAATTATAGATGTAGAAGTCCCCGTTTTGATGTCCCCCTAAAGAATTTAAGAGCACCACCTCTTCTTCATGCATTTCGGTTTTGATTACCGCATGGCGATGCGAAAATGTCCCGCGTTCTACATCCTGACCGGTCATACGAACATCGTATCCTTCCTCCAGCAATGCACCGTAGGCCAGGAGTTCGCCCATGGCCCAATCCAAACGATTGTCATCGAAATACATCTTTTTTCTACTCTCTACCAAACGTTCAATTTTTCGGAGGAATTTTTTCCCCTCCGGTAGTTGGGTGATGCGGGCAGCAATAGCGTCCAATTTCTCCTGTGGATACGAAGTGTCTACGGGCTTTCGCATTTCACTTTCCGCGACCCTTTCAAAGCCTTCCCATTCATCCTGCATGAAGGGGGTAATCACCGTTTTTTCTACTTTCCTGGAATCCAGTAAATCCTCCTCCAGGTTCTTTTTATACTCAGATTCTAAGCTTTTTACATAGCTATCATCAATGACTCCTTCTTCCAACAGTTTCTGAGCATAGATATCTCTGGGATTTTTATGCTTGGAAATCGATTTGTACAACAGGGGTTGGGTAAACTTTGGCTCATCCCCTTCATTGTGACCGTACTTCCTGTAGCCTAATAAATCCAGGAAAACATCGGCTTTGTAGCGCATACGATATTCCAAGGCAAAGGTAGCAGCATGTACTACAGCTTCCGCGTCATCTGCGTTGATATGGAGTACTGGAGAGAGGGTTACCTTTCCCACATCCGTACAATAAGTAGAGGAACGCCCATCCAAGTAATTCGTGGTAAAACCTATCTGATTGTTGACCACAATATGAATGGTCCCACCAGTGGTATAACCGTCCAGTTTGGCCATTTGAATAACCTCATAGGCCACTCCCTGGCCTGCAAATGCAGCATCCCCATGTACAAGAATAGGCAACACCTCGCTGATAGCGTCCGCATGGTCTTTATCTTGCTTGGCCCTTGTAATCCCTTCTACTATAGCATTGACCGCCTCGAGATGCGATGGATTCGGGGCGATGTTCATATTCACCACCCTCCCGGAATCCGTTTCACGTCGTGAAGTCCAACCCAGGTGATACTTAACATCACCGTCAAATATGGTTTCCTCATAATCCTTTCCGTCAAACTCACTGAAAATATCTTTAGGAGATTTTCCAAAAATGTTGGTAAGTACATTGAGACGCCCTCGATGGGCCATTCCCATAACAAACTGCTTGACGCCTGCTTCCGCTGCTTTTTCTATAATAACATCTAATGCAGGGATCAATGATTCCCCCCCTTCTAATGAAAACCGTTTCTGACCAACATATTTCGTATGTAAAAAGCTCTCAAAAGACACTGCTTGGTTTAGTTTACGAAGGATATTCCGTTTTTCTTCAGCGGAAAAGCTCGGATGGTTATCGTTGACATTTAACCATTGCTGCATCCATGCTATGCGTTCCGGCCTCCTGATATACATGTATTCGACCCCGATAGCATCACAATAAATTCTTTCGAGATGTCCAATTATGGTTTTGAGGGGAGCAGCTCCTATACCCAGTATACTTCCTGCGTCAAATACGGTATCGAGATCAGCTTCTTCAAGGTCAAAATTTGCGATATCTAATGTTGGCGAATACTTTCTACGTTCCCGTACCGGATTGGTCTTTGTAAAAAGGTGGCCCCGGGAGCGATAGCCATTAATTAGCCGGATGACCTTAAATTCCTTTTGTAATGAAAGTGGCACCGCTACCTCCTGGCCGTTTACCAAGGCAGTAGCCCCATTAACAGCAGGCTGAATATCTAATTCATCAAGCGCGCTTTCCAGCCCAAAATCAAATCCTTGAAAAAACGCCCGCCAACTGGGTTCAATGCTATCCGGATTTTTGGTATATCTCTCGTAGAGCTCCGCAAAAAAAGACGTGTGCGCAGCATTTAAAAAGGAATATTTATCCATGAATAAAGTTCTTTCGAAACTTATGACAAAATTAGCTCAAAAGTACGATAAACAAATAATTTACCCGTATTTTAGAATCAAGAGGTAAACGATTAATATAAGTGATGTTGACTCGGATATTTTTGTCCTTATTTATATTAGGTACAACCCATTATTTATATTAGGTACAACCCATTCCCTGGCGCAATTGGGACAAACGGATTCTTTTTGGAGTAAAGTACGATATGGAGGAGGTTTGGGGCTCGGTTTTGGAAATGATAGCTTTAACTTACAATTGGCCCCAAGCGCTATTTACGAGGTGAATCCCTATTTTGCAACGGGGGTAGGACTTCAACTGAATTATGCACAAATTGGGGACTTTCAATTTCTTGGATATGGGGGCACCGTTTTAGGACTTTTCAATCCCATTCCAAATATCCAGCTATCTACTGAATTAGAACAGTGGCGCATTAACAGGGAGGAATCTCTTGATGGTGGGAATCGGGAAGATAATTATTGGTTGACTTCCCTGTTTTTCGGGATAGGATATCGCACCAACAACGTTACCATAGGAATTCGTTATGACGTCTTATTTGATGAAAACCGAAGTCTAACTATAGATCCCTGGGTTCCCTTCGTACGTGTTTATTTTTAGGATCTAATTCTTAGATAGATACTTCTTGGTAATCTCGAATTTTCTTCTCCCAATCCCAAGCAGATTGTATAGCATCATCCAAAGTAGATTGTGCTTTCCAGCCTAATATTTCATTTGCTTTTTTGGTATCCGCAAAAGCCTGGACCACATCCCCGGATCTGCGTTGTGCGATTCTATAATTCAATTTTTTTCCTGAAACACGTTCAAAGCTGTGAATGACTTCTAAAACAGAACTTCCTTTTCCGGTACCGAGATTAAAAACCTCGTAGTTGTTTTCGTTTTTATCCTCAATTAAACGTTTTAAGGCCGCAACGTGAGCTTTTGCCACATCCACCACATGAATATAATCCCTGATACAAGTACCGTCAGGAGTGGGGTAATCATCGCCAAAAACCGAGAGTTGTTCGCGCAAACCCACCCCGGTTTGTGTAATGTAAGGCACCAAATTCTGAGGCACTCCAATAGGTAATTCACCGATTTCAACACTTGGGTGCGCTCCAATCGGGTTAAAATATCGTAGCGCAATTGCGGACAATTGCGGAGTGACCTTACATACATCCTTTATGATCTCCTCTCCCACCTGTTTCGTATTACCGTATGGGGATTCTGCAGGTTTCACAGGTGCATTTTCCGTAATCGGCATACTATCCGCCTGACCATAAACCGTACAAGAGGAACTGAAGATAAAATGTGCACTACCTTTCTTTACCAGTTCCTGAAGGATATAGGTTAATACGCCCAGGTTATTTTCATAATACAATAAAGGATTTTCCACGCTTTCACCAACAGCTTTGGACGCCGCAAAATGGATAACCCCGTTGATGTCGTCATATTTTGAAAAGAACGCTTCTACTTTGTCCTTATCCCTAAGATCAAATTTCTCAAAAACAGGTAGCCGCCCGGTAATAGCAGTAATACCTTCCATAACCCCTTCATCAGCATTGGACAAGTTGTCCACAATGACCACTTCAAAACCTTCATTTTGAAGTTCAACTACTGTATGGGATCCTATAAACCCTAACCCGCCTGTAACAAGTATTCTGTTACTCATACTTACACTTTTATATGATTTAAAACCAATTCTGCAATAAACCCTATCTGCTCGTCTTCCAACTCGGTATGCATTGGTAATGAGATCACCTCTTTCACTAGTTGATTTGTAACCGGGAAATCGGTTTCATCATACCTACTGTCCACATATGCCTTTTGTCGATGCAATGGGATGGGATAATATACTCCACATGGAACGCCATTCTCGTTAAGATGTTGCACCAAACTATCTCTTTTTTCGTTCAAAATGCGTAAGGTGTACTGGTGAAAAACATGACAGTCACAACTATCGCAAATTCCTTCACAGTCATTTACTGTTTTTGGAAGCACGATGTCAGGTTGATTGGCAAAAGCCTGGTTGTACTTTTTAGCCGCGTCCCGTCTTCTAGAATTGTACTCGTCCAGTTTGGGCAACTTAGCACGCAATACAGCGGCCTGCAGGGAATCCAGCCTTGAATTTACACCTACCACATCATGATGATACCTCCGGTACATACCATGATTGACAATACCACGAATCGTATGAGCCAACGCATCATCGTTGGTAAATATCGCCCCTCCATCACCATAGCATCCCAGGTTCTTAGAAGGAAAGAAGGAGGTGGAAGCTACATGACCAATCGTTCCCGACTTTTGTTTTTTTCCATTCGTAAAGGTGTGAACCGCCCCTATGGCTTGTGCATTGTCTTCTATGATAAAAAGTCCATGTTTATCTGCTAGTTCCATAATAGCGTCCATATTGGCACATTGGCCAAACAAATGCACCGGGACAATGGCTTTGGTTTTTGGGGTAATCGCCTTCTCTATGGCTTGTATATCAATATTGAACGTATCGGGTTCTACATCCACCAATACCGGGGTGAGCCCCAATAGGGCAATAACCTCAACAGTAGCGGCAAATGTAAAATCTGCGGTAATAACCTCATCCCCAGGTTGCAGTCCAAGGCCCATCATACAAATTTGAAGTGCATCGGTTCCATTAGCACATGGGATCACATGTTTGACCCCAAGGTATTCCTCCAGCTCTTTTTGAAAACTGTGCACCGCTGGTCCATTGATAAAGGCCGACGATTCCAGGACTTCAGTGAACGCATCTTTTACGGTATCCTTTATCCCTTCATACTGCCCTTTTAGATCAACCATCTGTATTTTCTTCATGTGCGCTATTTTGCGTCAAAAGTAAGAAATAAGGGAGGTACAATTTGTTTTGCGACAAGAAATGTACCTTCGCAAAAAGCATCTGGTGAGAAGCATTTATTCGTTACTGATCAAAATCACATGGTACTGCTTAACTGTAATCGCAAAGTTTCATCCAAAAATCAAACTGTTCGTCAATGGCAGGAAAGAAACGTTTAAAACCTTGGAGCAGGCCATACAACCTTCCTGGAAAATCATATGGGTACATGTAGCATCTTTGGGAGAATACGAACAAGGTCTTCCGTTGGTAGAACGCTTAAAAAACCAGTTTTCGGACCATAAGATCGTATTAACGTTCTTTTCACCCTCGGGATACGAAGTAAAAAAAGATAAAACCCCAGCGGACGTGGTCACTTACCTTCCTTTGGATACGTTTGGTAATGCTACACGGTTTTTGGAAATTGTTCGGCCCAAACTGGCGATTTTCGTGAAATACGAGGTGTGGCCCAATTACCTCACTGAACTTAGTAAGCGCCAGGTTCCTACCCTGTTGGTCTCGGGAATTTTTAACGAAAAACAAGCCTACTTTAAATGGTATGGACAGTTCTTAAGGCAATCCCTGAGAGACTTCACTCATTTTTTTGTTCAGGACGAAGCCTCTAAGACCCTTCTAAAAACCCTTGATTTTGAAAATATCACTGTTAGTGGAGACACACGGTTTGATCGTGTTGCCCAAATAGCACAACGAGACAATCAAATGCCGCTGATTGACTTGTTTAAAAGGGATCACCATTGTTTGGTTGCCGGAAGTACCTGGCCTGAGGATGAAAAAATACTTCTCCCCTTTATCAATACCACCACGGCTAAAATAAAATATATTATCGCCCCCCATACGATCAAAAAACAACATATTCAGCAGCTTAAGGCGGCCCTTTCTAAAAAGACTGTGTGCTATTCGGAGTTGGAAAACCAACAGCAAAGCCATGAAGAAATCGAGGTAGTCATCGTGGACTCCGTTGGGCTTTTGACAAAAATCTACAGCTATGCCGATATTGCATATGTAGGGGGTGGTTTTGCTACCGGCCTACACAATACGCTAGAGCCTGCGGTTTTTGGTATCCCTGTGATCATAGGGCCCGAGTATTCTGATTTTGTGGAAGCAACAGACCTCGTACAGCAAAACGGCGTTCTTAGTATTCAAAATTTGAAGGAATTTGAAACTCAGGTAACCAAACTGCTACAAGAAACCTCCCTTGCCAAAAAGACAGGAGCCATCAATCTTTTGTATGTCCAAAAAAAAGTTGGAGCAACCAATACGATAATGGAGTATATTACCAAGATTATTTAAACAAACCACCCGTAACCTACCAAAACATGGATAAACGTATTTTACGAATTTCACTTACTGCAGCCCTGGCAGGGTTTCTATTTGGCTTTGACACTGTTGTGATAAGCGGTGCTAACCAACCCATAAAAGCGCTCTGGAACACCAACTGGTTTTTGGGGGATTCGGTATTTACCTTTCACGGTATTTTCATCATGTCCATGGCACTATGGGGAACCGTATTGGGCGCCTTATTGGGAGGTATTCCAAGTGATCGCTTAGGACGCAAGAAAACGTTATTTTGGATCGGAGTGTTATATTTCGTTTCAGCACTGGGCTCGGCTTTAGCTCCGGAAGCCTATAGTTTTTCCTTTTTCAGATTCATCGGGGGCGTTGGGGTTGGAGCCTCTTCCGTCGCAGCGCCTGTCTATATTTCAGAAATATCTTCAGCCCAAAATCGGGGCAGGTTGACCGCCATGTATCAATTCAATATTGTTTTTGGTATCCTTATCGCTTTTATTAGCAACTATCTTATTGGCACATTGTTTTCTGGGGGAGTCGCCTGGCGCTGGATGCTAGGGGTGGAGGGAATCCCTGCCTTGCTATATACCCTAATGGTAGCTAAAATCCCAAACAGCCCCAGATGGCTGCTGCTCAAGGAGCGTCCCGATACAGTCGTTATTCGCTCCCTATCACTTTTAGGTATTGAGGGAAACCGGGCACAGCTCATGTTATCTGAAATAAAAGTGTCCCTTTTTGAATCGGTTCAGCAGAAAAAAGAAAAATTATTTTCCGGAAAATACAACAAGCCACTGTTACTAGCCTTCTTGCTGGCCTTTTTTAACCAATTATCGGGAATAAACTTTGTATTGTATTACGCACCCGAAATTCTGGAACGCGCCGGACTAGCTTCCGGAGAATCCCTTTTTAGTTCGATTTCTATTGGGATCATCAACCTTATATTTACGCTCCTGGGAATAGCCCTTATCGATAAATTGGGACGCAAGCAACTGATGTATATCGGCTCCCTAGGGTATATCATTAGTCTTGCAATGGTAGGATGGTGTTTTTATTCGGCTGCTAATTCCACATTACTACTTGTGTTTATTTTGGTATTTATCGCTTCCCATGCCATTGGACAGGGTGCGGTAATCTGGGTATTTATATCCGAAATATTTCCGAACCAGGTCAGGAGCTATGGGCAGTCCTGGGGCACAGGGACACATTGGGTCTTTGCGGCATTGATTACCTTGCTGACCCCAACATTCCTGGATAGTGAAATCGGGATATTCAAAGAAAACCCATGGCCTATTTTCCTCTTTTTTTCGGGAATGATGGTATTGCAGTTGCTATTTGTAATCTTCCTTATGCCAGAGACCAAAGGAATATCCTTAGAAGATTTGGCCAAAAAACTCGGATTGAACAAGGAGTAACATACTGTCATTTGCCCATGCTATAAGAAGCATTTGCATGGATCCATTTCCTATGGAATAGCGGATAACCCACTATCTGCCAATAAATTACTATATTGTAGTAAGAAATTTAAACAACCATGGCCAAAACTACTTCTTTAAGCACCAGCTTTTTAGACAGTTTTCTTAGAATAGTGGTCTTTGCCCTTGTAGTGATTTTGATCGCAATTCCCATTTGCATCGTCTTTGACCTTTTAGGTCTCTTTGAAATGTTGGGCCTACAATTTTAGTCGATTTTTTTTTGCTATTGTAGGATTCCTTAGCAGGAATTACATCAAAAAAGGCTGACCCGTACTTTGAAGCACTGCAAACCAAAATTCACTTTCCAGATCTATTTTTTTTCGTTTAGTAGTAACAGCGGAAATAGGTAGGTACACAAATTTATTGTTCACCCTCCCTACTACAAACTTGGTCTTTCCAGCCATTGCCCCGTGGACTGCCTGATACGCTAAACCACTGCAAAATACACTATCTCCGGAATTAGCGGCAGCACTTCGTACAATATAGCTTGGATCAATATATTTAATGGTTACCGGGTAAATCTCTCGGAAATACTCCTTTATTTTATCACGAAGAAAAATACCGATATCATCATGTTGTACATTTCCGGAAGCATCCTTACGAATCTCTTCTTTTTCAAATAAGTGTTGCCCGGCCCCTTCGGCCACAACGATTACCGCATGATGTTTTGATTCCAATCGTTTTTTTAGGGCTTCTAAGAAACCGTTCTCTCCATAAAGATTGAAATTCAATTCCGGGATTAGCACAAAATTGACTACCGGCATCGCCAATGCGGCGGAGGCAGCAATAAAACCACTGTCCCTTCCCATGAGCTTCACTATCGAAATCCCATTGTAGGCACCATTAGCTTCGTTATGAGCATCCCGCAGAATAGGGCTTGCAATGTCAAAAGAGGTTTCAAAACCAAAGGACTTATCAATGATGTCAATATCATTATCAATGGTTTTAGGTATTCCTACCACGGTGATATCGAGTCCTCTTTTCCTAATTTCTTCCCCAATAGCGTCAACCCCTTTTAAGGTTCCGTCACCCCCAATGGCGAATAACAGGTTGATCTTATTATCGACCAGGGTATCCACCATTACTGAATCTTCCTGAGCACCACGGGATGAGCCCAATATAGTACCTCCAAATTGATGGATATCCTTTACTTTTTCAGGCGTTAATTCTATAAATCCATGGCCTTTTTCCGGGTTTAGCCCTTCGTATCCGTAGGGAACCCCGAGGATTCGTTTTACCCCATAAAAGTAATGGAGCGCCATGACCACCCCACGAATTACATTATTGATCCCGGGACATAAACCGCCGCAGGTTACAATTGCCGCAGTAGTGTCCTTAGGTTCAAAGTAGATTTGCTGTCTGGGACCTGCTTTTTCCAGACATCTTGGTTCCGTCCGGTTTTCCAGGCATTGTGTATAGGTATCCAAAGAGAGGTCATAGACCAATTGGTCACTATCATCAACAAAGTTGAAGATATTGTCCCCCCTAACAGTACTTAACTGCAGGGGGGATTTGATAGTTGCCTCTCCCAAATTTTCTATTTGGAACATTAACTTAAAAATTAAACGTGATTACCAATCTCAAATTAACGGACCATCCTCTATAATTTGGTGAGGTTAAATCCTTTCCGGCGCAAGTTCCCACTTTTCAGGAGATCTCCAAAGGCTAGAAAGTAATAACTCTCTCATGAACGTGAACTCCTTAGGAAGTTTGTCATACATTTTTTCAAAGAGTTCTTCATGTCCCAATACTTCATGTTTCCATTGCTCACGGTCGATGTCCATGATTTCATCAAATTGCTCAATTGAGAAATCAAGACCTTCCCAGTTGATATCGTTATACGTTGGCATCCAACCGATTGGGCTTTCTACCGCACCAGCTTTACCTCTAACTCTATTGATAATCCACTCAAGAACTCTCATGTTTTGTCCAAAACCTGGCCATTGGAACTTCCCATCTTGGTCTTTTCTGAACCAGTTTACCACGAACATTCTTGGAGGATTATGTAAAGATCTTCCGAATTGTAGCCAGTGATTGAAGTAATCTGCCATATGGTATCCACAGAATGGTAACATTGCAAATGGGTCCCTTCTCACTTTACCTACCTGACCAAAAGCTGCAGCAGTCATTTCAGAACCGATAGTTGAAGCAGCATATACGCCAGAGTTCCAGTTTGTAGCTTGATATACCAATGGAACAGTAGTACTTCTTCTACCTCCTACTATGAATGCGCTAATTGGCACACCTTGTGGGTCTTCCCATTGTTCATCAATACTTGGGCATTGGCTTGCAGGGCAAGTGAAGCGCGCGTTGGGATGCGCTACCTTTTCTTCTGAACCAGTTTCGTGTACTTTTCCATGCCAGTTAATCGTTCCTTCTGGCATGTCAGTGCCAATACCTTCCCACCATATGTCACCGTCAGGAGTAATACCTACGTTGGTGAAGATACTGTTCTCCTTGATGGTTTCCATCGCATTCGGGTTAGTTTTGTAGTTAGTCCCCGGCGCTACACCAAAATAACCGGCTTCAGGGTTGATAGCGTATAATCTACCATCAGGTCCCGGTTTAATCCAAGCGATGTCGTCACCTACCGTAGTGATCTCCCATCCTTCTGTTCCTTTAGGCGGAATCAGCATCGCGAAGTTAGTTTTACCACACGCGCTTGGGAAAGCCGCTGCTACGTACGTTTTTTCTCCTTGAGGACTTTTTGCGCCCATAATTAGCATGTGTTCTGCTAACCATCCTTCATCGCGTGCCATTACAGAAGCAATACGAAGTGCAAAACATTTTTTACCTAACAATGCGTTACCTCCGTAACCGGAACCATAAGAGACAATACTTCTTTCCTCTGGATAGTGTACAATATACTTCACTGTTGGATTACATGGCCATAATGCATCCTCCTGTCCTTCTTCCAGAGGAGCACCCACTGTATGCAAACACTTGATGTATTCCCCATCCGTTCCCATTTGATTAAGGGCATCAACGCCCATACGGGTCATAATACGCATATTCACAACTACATACTCTGAATCTGAAATTTCAACCCCAATCTGAGAAATAGGAGAACCTAAAGGCCCCATACAGAATGGAATCACATACATCGTACGCCCCTTCATACAGCCTTCAAACAATGGATCTAATGTAGCTTTCATTTCTTTAGGTGCCATCCAATTGTTTGTCGGCCCGGCATCTTCTTTTCTTCTACTACAGATAAAGGTCTTATCTTCAACTCTGGCTACATCACTAGGGTCAGAGAAACAAGCAAAGCTATTTGGTCTTTTCTCAGGATTAAGACGTGTAAAAGTGCCTTTGTCTACAAGTTTCTGAGTAAGTCGGTCATACTCTTCTTGTGAACCATCACACCAATAAATTTCATCTGGTTGACATTTTGCTGCTACCTCAGCAACCCATTGCTTAAGGGCACTATGTTTCACATCTAATTTGTCTTTCGTTTCCATAATCGTTGTTTTAATAAAGTTACCATGAGTTTAATTCTTAAATTGATATTTCTTAAAAGGACCATATTAGTGGTACTAATACGAGTGTTGCAATAAAAAACAGTAGCAACAGGGGTCCTCCCACCTTTACATAATCTAAAAATGTATACCCGCCAGCAGTTAATACCATGGCGTTAGTTGTCGTTCCAACAGGGGTCAGAAATGCTGTAGAGGCACTTACCGCCACCGTTATTAAATAGGGTTTTGGGGATACTCCCAAAGAACTTGCTGCAATGAAAGCAATAGGAGCCATCAACACAGCAGTAGCCGAGTTATTGATTGTTTGGCTAAAAGCCGTTGTCAACAGGAATATCCCGGCCAAAAGTGCTGTAGGATGCACACTTCCCAAAGCACTTACCAGCCCATCGGCAGCCATTTGGGCAGCACCCGTCTTTTGCAAGGCGAGCCCCATTGGGATCATTGCAGCGATCATCACCACGCTTGTCCAACTAATCCCCTTATAGGCTTTGGCAATAGGAACACATCGGGTGATCATCATAATGCCGGCACAGATCAATGCCGCCATAGCTCCCGGTAGCACGTTGAAAACCAGAAGCAATATCATTAACACCAGTGTGCCCATGGCAATATAGCTTTTGGCATTTAAAGCCGATACGTCCTTGGATAGGGCCTCAGGTCTTCCTGAGATCACCAAATTCTCATAAAGTGATTGTAAATTCTCGATGTTTTCCCATGTTCCACGGATCACAAAGGCATCACCTGCTTCCATCTTTATTCTTCCAGATAAAGGGCGATTGTCTCTGGAGGCGGCCAATAACTGCACCCCGGTTTGTTTTAGATAATGTCCCAAATTGATAACACGTCCAACTAATACGGAGTTAGGAGCAATAAACATTTCTGCCATGCCCACTTCCTGAGTAATCAATTCGTTTTTTAAGTCATCCATTTCAGCGGGATTCGGAATTACCCCCAAAGCAAATTTGAGCACTAATTTGTCCACATCTTCCGGGGCACCTTTGACAGTAATAATATCGTGGTACCGCATTTCAGTATCGGGATCAGGTAGCTCCACAAACAAAGGAACGCGTTGTTGCAACCGACTGGGATGTCGCCGCTTTAGCCGCATTACAGACACGTGATGTTCGTCTTCAAAATTCCAATCGCCAATTTTGGTGTTGATCAATGGCGACATGGAACGAATACGTAGCCGATAGAGATTATCACCAATACTGTAGTTCTCGATCCATTTATGCATTTCGGCATCAATATCGGCAGGACGTTCTTGGGTTTCATGTGAGGGCAACAGCCGATACCCAATATATCTGAAATAGAATATGGTAATGAGCAGTAATGGAATACCAATCAACGCAAATTCAAAAAAACTAAACCCTTCAAGACCTTTTTCTACCAAAGCATTGCTGGCAATAATATTAGGTGGTGTTCCCGTTAGCGTTAACAGACCTCCAGTATTAGAGCCAAAGGCAACAGGCATTAACAATTTAGAGGGTAATGTACCAGCACTCCAGGCGGCAGAAACAGTTACAGGCAATAAAGCTGCCACGGTTCCTGTATTACTTACAAAACCAGATAAGATACCTGACCCCAGGGTCACGATGACCAAAAGTTTAGGGATACTTTTTTCTGCCCAATTAACAAAGCGTTGCCCGGCCAGGGCTGTCCATCCGGTTCGGGAAAGTCCCTCACCAATAATAAACAAAGCGGCTATCATAATAACCGTGGCATTGCTAAAACCACTCAAGGCCTCTTCAGCAGTGAGGATTCCGGTGAGAAACAAGGTGATCATTGAAATTAACGCCACTACATCCGGTGGAAACTTCCCCCAGATGAATAAGATAATCGTAATGGACAGAATTATTAATAATGTAACCATTAAAGGTTAGGTCTTAATCCAACGTTAGTACTGGAACGCTGGAGTGGAGGGTTAATAATTTAGTAAGTCTACCTTCAGACGGCGAGGTCTTCTGCGCATGATTTCGAGGTAAAATGGTTAAAAGATCAATATTCTTCTCTTCTATGTATTCCAAAATCCCTTTTTCGATGTCCTGATTTTTTTCAAAATTATGCTCGGCGTAAAAATGCTCCAGGTAGTATTCTAAGGACTCCTCATTCGTTTCTACAACTGCGTTTTCACCATAGATAGACTCTTTATATATTGTTAGGACGTGAACTTTGGCGTTAAACGTACGGGCAATATCTAAAAGAAGGCTTAACACCTTAGGATTCTCAATTTCTTCTTTGCCAAGGACCAATGCAATTTCCTTAGGTATCGCAGTTTCCGAACCAAACGGAATCGTTATCACGGGACAGTCTGCTTCCAACACCAAAGTAGAAGTGTTGGTTACATTTTCTTCAACACTATGGTCCCCTAGTGTCCCCATGATCACCAAATCTGCCTTTTCATTTTTACGTGTAGTTAACACAGTCTCTACAAGATCCCCTTCGGTAATAATCAATTCCGGATGCAAATGAGTACGTCTGTTGAGGGAGGTCACCACTTTCGCAAAATTTTCCATGGTGGTTTTCCGGTCATTTTCACTTACCGGGAATGTACTTGCGTAAAGTGCATTTACCTGAATGGGTCGATCAAATCCGACAAAACTCAAAGCGTAATCCAAAGCAGCAATTGCAGGCTCCGTAAAATCAAACGGAACCAAAATTTTTTTTATCAAACTCATACCTATTGAAATTTTCTGTTAGACAATCAATTTCAATTCAAAAGTAAGCGGTGTATGCAATGCAAAACATGACAGATGTCAGTTATCAATCGCAATGTTTGTTTTCTAAGTAGCAATCAGAGAATACTTTTTAAATTATAATCTATGTCATGCTTTGAATTCCTTTCTCGCAGAAACTTGAACCTGCTTATTAGAAAGGATGAATCCACACACAAAATTCCTGTGTATTCCACATATAGCTTTGTTCACTACTTTGGTTTTCCCCTCTAAAACCGCCAACACCTTTGGGCAAGATCACGAAAACAGTGCACTTGGAAGCTGGATCGTGGTAACTGTAGATAACCGCATATCTGAAAAATGAAGTATTCCAATAGTAGGCATTTTCTGTTATGAAGATATGACACGGCAAACTGAATTTGGTTTCATACGGACCGGAATTACTCACTAGCTAAACCCTGATCTCCAACTTACCCTTGGAACGGTCTATGTAGATTCGCAACCCCTGGATCACAATGTTCCGGAAAACGTGGCCACGTAATTCTGGTTGTATGAGCAAGGTGCATTTACATCCGGAGAATATCTTAAGCATAGGGTTCGACTTGAACACCGTTGGGTTACTAGTCCGGAAAACACTATCCTAAAAAACAGGTTGCGCTATGGGCTCCAATACCGGGTAGGGATCACCCGCAATTTTTATTTTAGTTGTTCGGATGAGTCTTTCTTACGTTTTAATTCACTACGTAGTGATCAAAATCGATTCTTTGTTGGATTGGGCCGTAATCTGGATAAAGGCATTTCGATAGCGGCGGGATATTTCAAAAACCATGTTAGTGGTACAAGCGCAGATCGAATTCGGATCGCCCTTCATTTAAAGACCTGTTTATTCAAAAACGCCGAAGAAAACCTTTTCGCAAGTAATTAGTGATTTCATAAAAAAATGGCGCTAAAATTTAAAACTTGACAAATATCATGTTTTTTGGGTCTTGATAATTCTACTTTTATCAATATTAAATGCAAAATGTCATGGAACCCAAGAAAAACCCAAAAGCAGATTTAAATCGAAATAGTGGCCTATATTTTGTAATTGGGCTAGCTATAGTACTTTTTGCCACTTGGCGTCTTTTAGAGCATAAGACCTATGCGTCTGATCAAGAGTTCGTCAACGTATTGGACGTATCAGATGATATGAGTGAAGAAGTTCCCGTAACGGAAATGCTTCGTACAGCTCCACCCCCGCCACCTCCAGCAGCTCCAGAAGTTATCGAGATTGTGGAAGATATTGAAGAGGTAGAAGAAACCATCATTGAAAGTACTGAGAGTAGTCAGGATACTTTTGTGGAGGACGCGGTCGTAAGTGTTGACGATGTAGATGTGGAAGAAGTAGAAGAAGATATTTCCGTACCCTTTGCCGTTATCGAACGTGTCCCGGTTTTCCCAGGATGCGAAGATCTGGCTACAGAAGCTGAACGAAAGACTTGTTTCGCTCAAAAAGTACAGGAGCACATCAAAGACAACTTTGCCTATCCCAAGACCGCTCTTGAGTTAGGTATTAAAGGACGAGTATTTATACAATTTGAAATTGATACCAAAGGAAAAGTATCTAACATTAGAAAAAGAGGTCCGGACAAGCTGTTAGAGGATGAAGCCGTCCGAATTATCGCTTCATTGCCTCAAATGAAGCCTGGACAGCAAAGAGGACGTCCGGCAAAAGTAGGTTATAGTATCCCAATAAACTTTGTGATGCAGTAATGGGTTGCATAACATGCATTTAAGGTCCTGGAGTAGTTGTACTTCAGGGCCTTTTTTTATGCCAAATAGCTTTGCTGTATTCCGCGTTTCGGGAGCTGCGTTCCCGATTTTTAAGGATAAAAAGATGTTTCCCTGCTTCCCGGGTACGATATCCTAGTAAATGAAAAATAGATTTGGCAAAGAATCGGACAATACGTCGATCCACCAGTATGGCTTCTTTTTTTGACGACGCCCACCGAATTCCCGGGAATGCCACTAATAGTGCATCTGCCTTTAGCTTTCGTAAATACTTGGATAACCAAAGGAAAAACCTGGGTACACCCCGTATATAGTAAAACCCTTCTCTTCCCTTTTCCTGATATAGCGGCATAAAAAGTTGTCGTTCTTTTTTGGTAATGATATTTCCCTTCCCATTTACAGCGATCGCCTGCCCTTTAGGTACTATCTGAAAATTCTCAAAACCGGGCAGCATTTTGAAAAAGGCCCCTTTTTGTATCAGGTATTGATGATAGATCTCGTAAAATCGCCTTGATGTTTCTCCAGATTGATACAACTTTGCCCTGGCCTGCTCCATTTCTAATTCTGAAAACGGATAAAACCCGGTCAACCCCAAAGTATACCAGATAAAATTTTCAGCATTAACAATTGCGGCGGGATCTTCATGTTCCCCGCTCTCGTATCCAAAAGCTACATACCCTAATTCATTAATATAACTGAGTAAAGCACCGGTTAGATACTCTTCAATCCCTAAAATAACAGGTAAGGGATAACTGGCCGTAAACTTTCGGTTAAGCAAACTATCATTAACCACAATGAAGGGTTGCGTAGCCCCCGATGTGGTATGTAAATCAATAAAGTAAAAGGGGGGTGATGCGGTCTCCAAAATCTCAGTTACCAACTTGTAGAGGGCAAGCATTTCTTGAGCCTCCACACTTTGGTCGTTTCTGGCAGCACGAAGACCTTCCAACCTGTGCAAAAACCAAATACGATTAAGGTCTTCATCCACAAAACGGACCTTCTTCGAGAACGCGGGAAGATTCCCGGTGATCCCAAAACATTCTCCGGTGAATTGGTCCGGTGATACTGCTTTTAATTTGGCAAAAACACGTTGAAGGGCTATTACCCCTGCAGGCTCGTTCCCGTGAATACCTCCAAAAAAGACCACAGTAGGTCCCGTGCTTTTTCCGGTAACATGACCAATAACACGCCGAACTTCCTTAGAAGTCCTTTTATTCTTTGCTGGGGCGTCTTGCATTAGGATAGGTCGGTTTTACTTATTATCCCTACCATTGTATTTTGCTCGCATACCGGGAGGCAGCCTATTTTTTTGTCTGCCATTAACTTTTTAGCTTCCGATATCTCCGCAATGGGCGAAATTGTAATAACCTCTTTGATCATGATTTCAGCCACCTTGGTCTTTGCAAAATCCACTTCCTGTACTTTCGATTGCAGATAACTCCAGGTTAACAGGCCTTTAAGTTCCCCATGCTCATTCTCTACCGGGATGTGATGAATATTATTCCACTCCATAATGGCCTCTGCCATATTTACATAATCATCTTCCTGTAATCTTAATAAATGGGTAGTCATGATCTCTTTAACCAATTGCGGTTGCCTGGTAATCTTTTCTACGGCAATATCCGGCCATTGATGAATAGGCCGTCCGGAACGTTGATTTTCCTCAATGGCTTTGGTTAAAAGGACAAGGGATTTATCTGTCTTGAATTTTTTCTTAAGTGCTCTAAAATTGCTTACCTGCCATTGTTCTCCTGCCCTACCCCGAGTACGTTGTTCAATTATACCCAGTAATCGTTCCGTATCCTCCTTATTTACACCAACAGCATTTAAGCCTTCATAAGCAATGGGAAGTAGTTTATTGATCACGAGTTTTTTGGCACTAATCGGCTCACCCTCCCAGTGGAAAAGCGTTTCTTTACCCGAACGGGCAGCTTTGATAAAATTCGTTTTTGCCACTTTAAAATCCATTACATCAGGCATGTTATCATACTTTTTAGGCCTTCCTTTCATTAGTCCTATCCAGAATGCAAAATTGGCCATTTCATCGGCTACGGAGGGGCCGGAAGGGATGTACCTGTTTTCAATCCGAAGATGTGGCTTGCCATTTCCAATACCGTAGCAGGGACGATTCCAGCGGTAAACGGTGCCATTATGCAAACGGAGGGCATGAAGTTCGGGAATTTTTCCGTCTTTTAATTGTTCCAAAGCATCTTCGTCAATAGGTTTTGTCAACAATACCCGATGCTTGGAAATATCTTGTTTAAATACCTCGGCAACCGAGCCTGTTTCCCAATGATCCCCAAACCCTACCCTGGGCGTCTGATTCTTGAGGGAAAAAGCGGTTTTTCGGGTATCTAAACTCTGTTGAAAAAGCGCTATTCGTGTTTCTTTCCACAATTCCCTCCCCATAAGCATAGGGGAGTTACAACAGACCGATAGTACTGGACCCGCAATTGCCTGTGCCCAGTTATAACTCCTTACAAAATCATGGGAAGGAATTTGAAGGTGCAATTGGAAACTGGTATTACACGCCTCAAACATTACACAATCATGTTTGAGAAACAATTCATCCACTCCCCGTATTTTTAGGCTAAAATCACCTCCTTTATAGGTTTTTAACATCTCGTTAAGCGCAAAATAGCGCGGTATGGGGGTAAGGTGATCAATTCCTACCTCTTTTTTACTAATGGTCGGTAAGATTCCGGTTAAGAGTAACTTTCCATTAAGCGCCTTGATCTTGCTTCCCGCCTTTTCCAAAAGTGTTAAAAGCTGTGTTTCCACCTTAGTAAAGCAATTCCCGGTAAGCTCAAAAGGATCAAGATTAATTTCGATGTTGTAATTGGCTAGCTCTGTAGTAAAATGAGGATCATCAATAGTCTCCAGTAACTTAAGGTTGATCCCGTAAGGCCGGCAATGTTTATCTATAAGGCAAAGCTCCTGTTCTGCCCCTATTCGGATAATATCATTCTCAAATTTATCATTCTGCAAGAGGAGTTCAAGTGCTTTAACATCATTTATCAAATGCTGTACAAAGGCCATACGCTCTTCAATGTCCGCCTTTGTTTTGGTAATCATTTCTCCCATAAGGACAGTACTTAACACACAAACTTATACATTGCCCTATCCCAAAAATATGATAATTGTCAGACTTGTCCTTTCCTGGACAGAAGCATATGACAATTATCATATTTTTTATGCCAGAACCCACGTAATTTCGAAAACACAAATCGAGCGAACTAGTAAGAATGTGTGATCTCACCCAAAAGTATAATATCCCCGGGCCTCGTTATACCAGCTATCCCACTGTGCCATATTGGGATTTGGATCATTTTTCCGGCCAAAAGTGGAAGGAAAGCGTGGCCCGGAGCTTTAGAGAAAGCAAAGGAGATGGTATAAGCCTTTATATTCATCTACCCTTTTGTGAAAGCATGTGTACCTTTTGTGGCTGTCACAAACGAATAACCAAACGACATGAGGTAGAAACACCCTATATCAATGCAGTACTTCAGGAGTGGAACCTGTACCGGGATCTGTTAGGAACAAAGCCTATTATTAAAGAACTCCATTTGGGAGGAGGTACGCCAACCTTCTTTTCGCCGGAAAACCTTGTTCGGTTGGTAGAAGGAATTTTAAGATCTGCCCATTTGGACGAAGAGGCCCAGCTGAGCTTTGAAGGCCATCCGAACAATACTACTACCACACATTTGCAGGCATTATACGCTGTTGGTTTCGAGAGGGTTTGCTTTGGTGTTCAGGACTATAACCCTAAGGTACAATTGGCCATCAATAGAGTACAGCCTTTTGAGAATGTAGCAGCGATTACGGCTGCAGCTAGAGAAATTGGCTACACTTCGGTAGGCCATGACCTTGTTTACGGTCTTCCTTTTCAAACCAGGGAAGATGTTGAACAAACCCTAAGGCTTACTTCTCAGATCATGCCGGACCGCATTGCATTGTACAGTTACGCCCATGTACCCTGGAGAAGTGGTAACGGGCAACGGGGCTATCGCGACGAAGATCTCCCATCTGCAGAAAATAAAAAACTACAACAAGAAACGGGCAAACAAATCCTGGGCAATATGGGGTATCAGGATATTGGCATGGACCATTTTGCACTTCCTACGGATACCCTGTCCAAAGCATTGAAAAAGGGAAGCCTCCACAGAAATTTTATGGGATACACGCCTTTCCGAACGCAGTTGATGATTGGCTTAGGCGTTTCCAGCATCAGCGACAGCTGGTATGCATTTGCCCAGAATGTTAAAAATATTGAAGAATACCAACATTTGGTGGCACAAAATATTATTCCGGTATATCGTGGACATCTGCTCAATACGGAAGATCAACTGATCCGAAAGCATATTTTAAACTTGATGTGCCATTTTGAAACATCATGGAGAGAGGACCAGACCGCAATTCTGAATTTTGAACAAATCCTGCATAGTTTGAGGGAATTGGAAAATGATGGATTGGTAAACATTGATACGAACCGTATTGTGGTTACCCCAAAAGGGCGCCCATTTGTTAGAAACGTCAGTATGGCCTTTGACCTTAGGTTACAACGGAAACAACCGGAAACCCAATTATTTTCAATGACAGTATAACCCAAAATCTTAATAAAATGAAAAGTATTATTGTTCCCATAGATTTTTCCGAACAGTCCGAAATTGCGCTAAAGGTAGCTGCTAAATTGGCTGCAAAAAACAATGCAGAGTTGTATGTGCTACACATGTTGGAGCTCTCTCCAGCGATCATGAGCGGCACGGAATACATTCCTCAAGAACATGTTGTCCATTTAATTAAATTGACGGAAAAACGCCTTGGGGAGTTCCTAGATAAACCTTACTTAAAAGGGGTTAACATTACACCTATAATTAAACATTATAAGGTATTTAGTGAGGTTAGCGATCTGGCAGAAAAACACAATGTCGACTTAATTGTGATGGGATCTCATGGTGTTGATGGACTTCAAGAGATCTTTATTGGCTCCAATACGGAACGCGTGGTTCGTAATTCGGAAATCCCGGTATTAGTAGTTAAGGGGGATGTGGACGACTTCAAAGCCGAAAGGTTTGTATTTGCCTGCGATTTTAAGGAAGAAAGTACCGAAGCGGCAAAAAAGGCAGCTGCCTTTTCCAAATTGCTCGGTGCCGAGCTGAAGATGGTGTATATCAATACTCCTGCAGATGCTTTCCTAAGTACCGCAGATGCTTACAAACAAATTTCAACGTTTTTGGACAAGGCCAGTTTAGGCCTGGAAGTAGATATTTATAATGATTATACTGTTGAAAAAGGCGTACTCAATTATGCTGAACACAGCGTAGCGGACTTGATCGGTATTCCTACCCACGGCAGACGTGGGTTGTCGCACTTCTTTATGGGCAGTATTGGTGAAGATATTGCCAACCACAGTAAGATTCCCGTAGTGACCTTTAAGATTTAAGGGATATTACCATTTTTTTAGTGGGGGGCTAGTAGCCCCCTTTTTTTGGTTATTGTTGCCTGACTTTTATCATGTTTATACCCAAATAAGCAACGTACCTTGAAGAAGGAATTTAAAAGCCAGTATCATGAAAAAACGTGTTCCTATATCCCAGATAATGACCCGAAAGGTAGTGACCATCACTACCAAAGATGATCTTGTTTCCGCAGAGGAACTTTTTAAAAAGCATCGCATACGACACATTCCCGTGGTACAGGGCGATACCATTCTGGGCATGCTCAGCTATACAGACTTGATGCGTATAAGCTTTGCAGATGCTATAGATGAAGACGAATTTGAAGTGGACACCATGGTCTATAATATGTTCTCTATTGAACAGGTTATGGTAAAAGATGTGGTGAGCGTGCCGCCTACCGCAACCGTTAAAGAGGTAGCACAATTCCTGGCTTTAAAAGAATTTCACGCTTTGCCAGTGGTAGATGAAGGAAAACTTGTGGGCATTGTTACCACCACGGATTTGATCCGCTATCTGATCGAGCAATATTAAAGCATTCACTTGTTCCACGGACTGGCTGATGGACAGTTGGTTTGAGATTTGATTTGTTAGGAGAGGAGGTCTACGAAGAAAGGACCTCCTCTTTTTTTGCCTTCTTAATTAATTTATACGCCCAATCGTAGTGGCTTGAGGTAGCAGAAATCAAATAGGCCCCCAAAGAGGTAGAACCCGTCCAGGGATATTTCTTCTTTGTAAAAAGCTCCTCATCCGTATGTGCTTCGATAATTTTACGAACTACTTTAAAGGACTGTTTTAGCAGCCCCTTAGTATCTTCTAGTGCAACTTTGCTATAGCGTTCCTGGATAAGCGCATTAAGGGCAGGGAGGGTTTTCCAGGTGTATCCTTTAGCGGGCATATCCGGTTTTTGTCCGGACATCCCAATAGTGTACCAATCTACCATCAGCAAATGCCAGTAATGCAAGTGGGCGAGAACATCCCTTATGTTCCGATTTAAGGTCCCCTGGGGAAAATCCTTCTCTTGCTCTTCCTTGGAAAAGCCATCAACAAAAGCAATCAATCTATTATAGTTGGCCTTACTTAACGCCAATAGTTCGGATTTATCTTTTGGTCTCGCCATACAATTGTATTATTTAGTTCCAGTTCCAAATGGATCCTATAGCACTTAGCGGCCACCAGCACACACCTTTTCCCTTTTTAGCTTTTGATCAAGCTTCCATTGAAACGTTCAAAAGCTGCTTTCTCCAACATTTCTTTGTGATCGGGATGAGCTATGGAAATCAATGCCCTGGCACGTTGCTTTAAATTCTTTCCAAAAAGATTAACCATTCCGTACTCAGTAGCTACATAGTGCACGTGGGCTCGAGTTGTAGTTACACCTGCCCCTGGCTTTAGAAAAGGGACTATTTTAGATACTCCTTTCTTAGTAACAGAACTAATAGCGAAAATCGGTTTCCCTCCCTTGGAAAGTGCTGCACCGCGTATGAAGTCCATTTGCCCACCAACGCCGGAAAATTGGTAACTGCCTATGGTATCTGCGCAGACCTGTCCGGTAAGATCAATTTCAATAGCACTGTTAATTGCGGTTACCTTAGGATTTCTACGAATACGGGCGCCATCATTGGTGTATGCGGCATCCCTGAAATCACAAATAGGGTTATCATGAATAAAATCGTACAATTTTCTGGATCCAACCGCAAAGCAGCTTACAATTTTACCCCGTTTTACAGCCTTAAGTTTTCCTGTGATCACACCACTTTTCAACAATGGCAGTACACCATCGGAGAACATTTCTGTATGGATCCCCAGATCTTTGTGATTGGTCAAATTCGTTAGAACAGCATCAGGAATGTTTCCGATCCCCATCTGCAGGGTAGCCCCATCCTCTATTAAGGTTGCTACATTTCTTCCAATCTTGTGGTCTGTCTCGGAAATGGGTTGTGGTTCGTGTTCGTGTATGGGTCGGTTCACCTCACAGGCAAGGGTAATATCATCAACATGAACAATTCCTGTTCCATGCGTTCTGGGGACATATGGATTGATCTGTGCAATAATTTTTTTGCCTGATCGTACCGCAGGCAAGGCAACATCTACCGAAACCCCCAGAGAACAATAACCATGTATATCCGGAGGGGATACCTGCACTACAACTACATCCAAAGGGAAGACCCCCTCATAAAACAATCTGTGGATCTCACTTAAGAAAATGGGAATATAATCCGCTTTAAGCGTGTTTACACTTTTTCTGACATTACCCCCAACAAAGCAAGAATTCAACCGGAAGGCATTACTATACGGTTCCTGAGTATATTTTGCCCCTCCCTCTGTATGTATTGAGATGAGCTCTACATTTTCCAGCTCCTGATGACGTTCACATAACGCATCAATCAACTCGTTCGGGGTCATAGCCGCTCCCTGTAAAAACACCCGATCACCCGATTTAACAATCTTAACTACTTCTTCAACTGATGTTATTTTCATTATTTTTTCTTTTTCTTTTCCTTTTTAGCACCCCTATTACAATAAACACTATTCAATTCTGAAAGCCATCACGGCTGATGACATTCAATCTCTGTAGCGACCATTTCTTGAGAGGCCTGTTTCGGAGACAGGTAGGGTATTCCCAGACCCATTCCGCGAACAATGAACAGTATCCCAATAACCACTACGAATACCGGAACCATTTTTCGTATTTTGGTTTTTAAACCACTCCCCAGATAACCTCCCGCATAAACTGCCGAGGTCATCAGAGGAACTGTTCCCAAACCAAATAACACCATGTACATCCATCCATACCAGGCACTTCCGGTGGCAATTGCCCCCAAAAGGGCAATATAAACCAACCCACATGGCAAAAAGCCATTTAGGAACCCTACGGTAAGAAAAGTTTCCGGTGATTTTTTTTGTAATGATTTACCAAGTTTAGATTTTAATTGTATCAGCAGTCGCTGAAATCCTACTACCGGCCTGAATCTTAGGGAAATTGTTTTTGGAAGAAGCACAACAACGATCATTATAATCCCTATCCCAATAGACAGTTTTTGCTGTACTCCAAAAAGCTGGAGTCCTCTGCCGGCCAAACCAAAGGCAAGTCCCAACAAACCGTAGGCTATAATCCTGCCAAAGTGGTACACAAAAAGCTGAGCGATCTTTTTGCCCGGACGTTCACGATCCAAAGGAAGCATGAACGCTATCGGCCCACACATTCCCAGACAGTGCAAACTTCCTAAAAAACCTAACGCAAGGGCAGAAAGCAACATATTCAATAGCTTAATTTTTCCTTATGCAGAAAGCTGTTACCTTTATAGTGCCAGGAAATGGCAATGTCCCATCGACCGTCTACCAGCTGATTGTCAGGTATGAGCAAATGTGTATTGGATAAACTTATTGGAAAGTCAACATCCAAATGCCGGTTGGACGGTCGGTATAGGGACACTTTACCAGTGATTTCTTCGGGTTTGTAATTCTCAGGAAACTGAATGATAAGGCCTTTTTCTGATTTTTGAATTTTCAGCTGGGCGCCTAAAGTCACAGCATTTTTCTCCGCATCAATCTCTTTCTGATAGGCCAACTCTTGCTTGTAATAGTCTTTTGTGACCAATTCATGATTGTTGCTATCATCTGTGCTCATCCTAATTACGAAATATAGGATAAAACTGATGAACATAATAAATGCTAAAACAATACCTGTTCCCCAATTGAATTTCATATGCGTATTTTTAATTATAACTTCTTGGGGCTAAAAATTGGGTGATAGTGGTTTCGATCAACTCCTCTCTACTATACACTCCAATTTTCAACTCATCTTTATCTCCTGTTAATGCAGCACCATTGATCTCTATAAACAAAGTCCCTTCCGCCAGATCTTCTGCCGGTACCTGAAAGCTTTGATTGGAAACCATAGTAATGGTACCATTATGGGAAAGCAGCTTAAAGCTTACCCCATCGATATCTTTTGATGTTTTATTCACTAATTTGTAGGTATACACATTACTTATGATGTTGTTGGCTTTTCGCTCATACAGCTGTCCCGGAAGCCTCAGAATATTAGCTTCCAAATCATTTCGTAGGAATAACATTCCCACCAGTACCCCTATCAAAATCGTTAGCACTCCGGTATATCCCTTCATCCTTGCCGTAAACCGAAACCGTTCCTTATTAGTAATTTCGCTTTCACTGGCATAGCGGATGAGTCCCTTAGGCCTGTTGATGCTTTCCATGATATGATCGCATTCATCGATACAAGCCGTGCAGTTCACACACTCCAATTGCGTACCGTTGCGAATATCAATACCCGTTGGACATACATGTACGCATTGAAAACAATCGATACAATCTCCATGGCCTAAGGCTTCCCGGTCTTCATTCTTTCTGAATTTCTTCCTGCCATTAACCCCCTCGCCTCGTTTATGGTCATATGCTACTACCACCGATTTATCATCCAGCAACACCCCTTGTAGCCTACCGTAGGGACAGGCAATAATACAGACCTGCTCCCGGAACCATGCAAAAACAAAATAAAATACCGCGGTAAAGATGAGTAAGGGAATTAAGGTCCCTAAATGTGCCAATGGTCCATCTACAACGTATTGTAACAATTGATCGCTGCTAATCAGGTAGGCCAAAAAAACGTTCGCGATAAGAAAGGATATCAAAAAAAAGATGCTCCATTTTAACAATCGCTTCCGTATCTTTTTAGCATTCCATGGTGCTCTGTCCAATCGCATTTGAGCGCCGCGATCCCCATCTATCCAGTACTCAATCCTTCGAAATACCATCTCCATAAAGATGGTCTGGGGACACATCCATCCGCAAAATATCCTACCAAAAGCTACCGTGAACAATGCAATAAAAATGACCCCAACGATCATCGAGATCACAAAAAGATGGAAGTCTTGTGGCCAAAAAGGGAAACCAAAAATATTGAACCTACGCTCAAGTACATTGAACATTAGGAACTGATTCCCATTGATCTTTAGGAAAGGCGCTAAAAAAAGAAACAGTAATAGCCCGTAACTAACATATTTACGGTATTCAAAATACCTGCCACTGGGCTTTTTGGGATAGATCCAGGCCCTTTTGCCTTCGGCTGTTACTGTCGCGATTGAATCCCTAAAATTTTCTTCCATAGCCTTTCTCTTCAACCTCGTTGTATTCCGTACAACTGACCCCTTGTATTCAGCGTCTCTTCTATTAGTTCATTGCAACAATTGCAGAATCCTTCGCCTGTTCCGCAGGAGCAGCTTCCTCGGTTTCCTCAGGTGCTGCCGGAACATCAGCATCCGGGTCTACCCAAATCTCACCTTCCGGAGCTTTCGGATTTGCCGGTGTGGTTCCTTGAAACTGCAATAAGTAACTGGCCACCTGAGCCATCTCTATCGGTTTCAAACTATTCTTCCAGGCCACCATGCCTTTTCCATCACGACCTCCCTCTGAAATCGTTTGGAAGACATTTTTAATCCCTCCGCCCAAGATCCAATACTCATCCGTAAGATTAGGGCCTATACCACCCCCACCATCAGCCATATGACATACTACACAATTCGCAGTAAATATTTTTTCCCCGGCTGATAGATCTCCTGCTTCTGTCAACACCTCTACGGTATTCACATCTACTAAATTCTTTGCTGTTTTCTTATACTCCTCAATGGCAATTTGTGCCGCAGCAACCTCCTGTTCGTACTCCAATTCCTGATCGTAATCACCAGCGATATGAAAACGGATCAAATACACTACCCCAAAGAAAATGGTCACATAAAAAAGATAGACCCACCATGGTGGCAGTACATTATCCAATTCCCGGATACCATCGTAGTTATGATCCAGAATAATCTCCCCTTCTCGTTCTATGGAGCGGCTTTTGGTCAACCTTTTGTATATAGTATCCAGCCACTTAAACTCTATTTTTTTGCTCTTAGCTGCCAGATAGCGCTCCTGCGCTTCTTCGGACAGTGTCTGGAACATCACATTCTCTATGGATTTTAAGATCACTTCAATTGCGATCAAAATCAGCAAGACCATGAGCATGAAGAACTGTGTAATTGGGTATTCAATAATTGCAGGTTTTTCACCGGAATCCACAAAGTATTCCATCAATCCGAAAATGATAAAAAACAGTACCGGTATTCTTACCCACCAGGGTGTTCTAGACATCATGATTTTGTTTATTTAGAGGTTGGTCATTATCTAAGGGAAGTTCTCCCATTTCTTTTATGTGCGCTTTGCTGGCCGTAAATACCCACCAAAAAAGAAGCGCAAAGAACAAGAAGAATATCACTAATGAGATCATGGGATAGGTGGCTATCCCCTCAATACTTTCCATATGGTCTTTTACAAACTTCAACATCGCTTATTCTTGGTTTTGTGACAGTAACTCGTCGTTGTCTTTCACTTTTATATCAGTACCCAAACGCTGTAAATACGCGATCATAGCCACAATCTCCCTATCCCGCATCTCCACGAATTCCAGGCTATTTTCTTCCGCGTACTTTTTATCGGCTTCATAGGTTCTTACGAATTCCGGATCACTATAAAGGTTTTTTTCTATTTGCAAGGCCTGTTCCGCCATAGATTGCTGTGCGTTATTGATATCTTCATCCGAGTAGGGTACCCCCAATTGCACCATCGCATTCATCTTCGCCTCTGTGCTACTTCTATCATGTTTGTTTCTTACCAGCCATTGGTAGGCAGGCATGATGGAGCCCGCGGAAGTACTTTGCGGATCATACATATGATTCAGGTGCCAATTGTCAGAATATTTACCACCCACCCTTAATAGGTCGGGACCTGTTCGCTTACTTCCCCAAAGGAACGGGTGATCGTAAACAAACTCCCCGGCTTTGGCGTATTCCCCATAGCGCTCGACTTCACTTCGGAAAGGTCGTATCATCTGGGAATGGCAGCCTACACAACCCTCTCGGATATACAAATCCCTACCTTCCAATTCCAAAGGAGTATACGGTTTAACACTGGTGATGGTAGGAATATTGGATTTGACGAGAATGGTAGGTATGATTTGTACTATTCCTCCGATCAAGATCGCCACAGTGGCCAAAATAGTAAGTTGTACTGGTCGTCTTTCCAACCAGGTATGGAAGGTTTCCCCAGCCACTCTTCTCTTGGTAACCCTGGTCAATGCCGGAGCTTCTGCCAGTTCATCCTCTACCGCACTTCCTCTTCTAATGGTAACTACCACATTATACACCATCACAAGCATTCCCACAAGAAACAAGGTACCCCCAATGGCGCGCATCCAGTACATCGGGATAATCTGTTGTACTGTTTCCAGGAAGTTTCCGTATACCAAAGTACCATCCGGATTAAAGTCTTTCCACATCAGTGCCTGGGTAAACCCGGAGACATACATCGGTAAAGCGTACAGTACAATTCCGAGTGTCCCAATCCAGAAGTGAAAATTGGCCAAACCTTTAGAGTATAAGGGCGTTTTGAACATACGTGGCACCAGATAGTAGATCATCCCAAAGGTGAGGAAGCCGTTCCAGGCTAGCGCCCCAACGTGGACATGGGCAATAATCCAATCACTGAAGTGGGCAATAGCATTTACATTTTTCAAGGAGAGCATTGGACCCTCAAAGGTGGCCATCCCATAACCCGTAATGGCGACTACCATAAACTTTAAAGTGGCGTCGCTTCTCACCTTATCCCAAACCCCGCGTAAGGTTAAAAGTCCGTTGATCATACCTCCCCAGGAAGGTGCTATGAGCATTACAGAGAATACTACACCAAGGTTTTGCGCCCAATCGGGAAGCGAAGAATACAATAAATGATGGGGGCCCGCCCAAATGTAAATAAAGATCAGCGACCAAAAGTGTACAATGGACAATCGATACGAATACACCGGCCGGTTAGCCGCTTTAGGCACAAAATAGTACATCAACCCTAGAAAAGGGGTAGTTAGGAAAAAAGCTACTGCGTTATGGCCGTACCACCACTGTACCAGAGCATCTTGTACTCCGGCGTATACCGAATAACTTTTTAATGCTGCTACCGGCAATTCTAAACTGTTAAAAATATGAAGTACCGCAACGGTGACGAAAGTGGCCAGGTAGAACCAAATAGCCACGTACAAATGACGTTGTCTTCGTTTTAGAATCGTACCGATCATGTTCCAACCAAAAACGACCCATACCACAGCAATTGCAATATCTATTGGCCATTCCAGTTCGGCATATTCCTTAGAAGTAGTATACCCAAGGGGTAAGGTAAGGGCGGCTGCCACAATAATCAATTGCCATCCCCAAAAATTAATATTGCTCAACGCATCGCTGAACATTCTGGCTTTAAGTAGTCGTTGCAGGGAGTAATATACCCCTGCAAAAATGGCGTTCCCCACAAAAGCAAAAATGACGGCGTTGGTATGTAAGGGACGTAAACGTCCAAAACTCAACCAGGAAATACCATCTGTGAGGTTAGGAAAGAGAAACATAAAGGCCAGTATTAAGCCTACTAGCATCCCTACTACCCCCCAAAGCATTGTGGCATAGAGAAATTTTTGTACGATCTTATTGTCGTATTGAAATTGCTGTACTTCCATAATTATTCAGTTTGACTTCTATCTTGGTTGTTATTTTCAGTGGATTCTTCTACCAATTCATCTTCAAATAGCATGCGTACGGAGGGCGTATAAGCATCATCATATTGCCCTTGTCGAACAGAAACAACAAAGGCTATAAAAAATAAAATGGCAACACTAATACTTATGGCCAACAACACATAAATAACACTCATACCTACCTGAATTCGGGCGTAAAACTACTGTGATGATCTTCTGAAAAAAATGACATTTATCAGCTTCTATCCTTAGTCTTTTTTTTAACTAAACTCTCCTGATCCATACGGATCAAGGTGATCAATGCGCAAAGCACAATTACATTTTTCCCTATATATTGTCCTAATAGCATAGGCACCAGTGGCGCCCATTGAAATGCTTCTGAAGGGAAAAAAAGCAAGGGGGTAAATGTGAAAATGATATGGCCCATTGCCAGGTAAAGTGTCTGCCGCATGAAAAGGTTTAACACCAAAAAAAGTCCAATAACGACTTCCAAAGTGGCTAACAGATAAATTGCTGCGATATCGCCCAAGAGTCCTTGTGTCAGACGATGAATGGTGTTGATTCCCAACTCCTCCGCAGGGCTAATTCCCGGGAAGAATTTTAAGGTACCAAACCAAAGGTATACCAGACCAATGGCAATCGCCATAATGTGGTTATCCAAAGTTTTGGTTAGTAAAGCGTTTTTCTTAAGATTCATTTTGAATGGTTTGAGTTAACCGTCTTGCCACGAGATTCGTGGCTACCGTGGTGAAAGCAACAATACTTATTGAACTTAAAGGCATTAGTATTGCCGCTATTACCGGTTCCAGCTGACCGGTAACCGCAAAATAGAGCCCAATTAGATTATAGCATAGCGATAACAAAAAACTCCATTTGATAATTCCCATAGAACGTTTTGCGAGTTCTAAAAACCGGGATAATCGTGTAATTACTTTCCCATCAAGGATGGCGTCACAGGCCGGGGAAAAAACATTCACATTTTCCGCTACCGCTACACCAACATCGCTTTGTGCCAGCGCCCCCGCATCATTTAACCCATCACCAACCATCATCACCTTTCCGTACTCCTGCAATTTTTCTATGAACTCCAGTTTATCTTCTGGTTTTTGATTGAAGTACATCTGTACCTCAAAAGGCAACAATTGGTTTAATGCCTCACGCTCTCCATCGTTATCGCCTGAAAGAATGTACAAACTTGCCTTTGTTTTCAGCGTTTCAAAAAGATGGGGTAATCCCTTGCGATAGTTATTCCGGAAAGCAAACCTACCTTTATAGGTGTTATTGGTACTGATGTGTACGGAAGTTTCGGAAAAATCCTGTTGCTGTTCCGTCCCCACGTACTCAGCTGAACCTATACGAATAGATTGGTCGTTGGCTTTACCCTCTAATCCTTTTCCCAACTCTTCCGTAAATTCATCCAGCGTTTGGATATGGTTCTCCTGCAAAATTTGATACAACGAACGGCTCAGCGGATGGTTAGACCCTCTTAAGGTGGTTTTCAACAAGGCAGCTTCCTCTGGATAAAGTTCCATTCCTTCATAGGTAATACTACGCTCATTTGAGGTAGTTAGTGTGCCCGTTTTGTCAAAAACTACGGTTCCTATTTTGGCCATACGTTCCAGTACATTGGTATCCTTTAAATAGCAGCCATATTTACCGAATATGCGCATCATATTCCCTAAGGTAAATGGAGCGGCCAGGGCTATAGCACAGGGACAGGCTATGATCAGCACGGCAGTGAATACATTCGCTGCTTTCGTTGGATCATACCAAAGCCAAAAACTGGCAGCTATCACCGCAATGGATAGTACAGCAAGGGTAAATCGTCTTCCAATTGCATCTGTTATGGTTTGAAATCCGGTAGCCTTGTTTTTAGAAAAAACGCTATTGCCCCACAGTTGTGTCAGGTAGCTCTGTGAGACGGATTTCATCGCTTCCACTTCTACTACCCCTCCTAATTGTTTCCCTCCTGCAAAGAGGTTGTCCCCCGGTTGCTTAGCTATTGCCTGCGACTCACCGGTAACAAAGCTGTAATCAATTTCAGCATTACCCTTTAGCAGCATGCAATCCACCGGTATAATCTCCTGATTTCGGATGATCAGCCTATCCCCTGACTTCACTTTGTAGATCTCGATGTTTTCTTCTTGTCCACTGTCCCGCAGTCGGGTTACCGCAATTGGAAAGTAAGATTTATAGTCCCTTTCAAAGGAGAGAAAGGCGTAGGTTTTTTGTTGGAAAAACTTTCCCACCAACAAAAAGAAAATTAAGCCCGTAAGACTGTCAAAAAATCCGGAGCCAAAGTCAAAAACAATATCTACCGTACTACGAAAAAAAAGCGCGAGGACACCCAGGGCAATGGGAACATCAATATTCAACAGTTTAGAACGCAAGCCTTTATAGGCCGAAATAAAATAATCCTGGGCAGCATATAGTACCACCGGTAATGAAAAAGCGAACATTAACCATCTAAAAACTACTTTATACTGCTCCAGCCAGAATTCCTCAACTTCAAAATACTCGGGAAAGGATAACAGCATCACATTGCCAAAAGCAAATCCGGCCACACCCAGTTTATAGATCAAACTGCGGTCTACCTTAGCCTTCTTTTTGCCATAATCGTCCAGGGAAATGGTGGGTTCATATCCAATTCTGGAAAGTAAGACCACCAGTTCTTTTAAGGTGTATTCCGAAGTGGTAAAACACACTCGTATTCTTTTTTGGGGAAAATCGACCTGCGAACTTTTAACAGCAGGATGTAAACGGTTAAGATTTTCCAACACCCAGATACATGAGCTACAATGAATATGGGGAATATGCAGATTTACTACCTGCATTCCTTCTTCATTGAATTCGAGTAATCGATTTACGATCTCCGGATTATCCAGGTAATCAAACTTATGCGGTTTAAAATCGGGAGTAGTTCCTGCAGCTGCTTCCAGATCGTAATAATACTCCAGCCCATTGGCACTGAATATTTCATAAACCATCTTGCATCCCTGGCAGCAAAAAATCTTTTCATCAAAATGCACCGCAGTATTCGAACAAGAATCACCGCAATGATAGCATTTGGAAGACTCCATACACACTTGCATTATACCTCCCACAAAATTGCACCATGTGCCCGGGGCAAAACATGACATATGTCAGGAATTATAGTTGCAGCGATATTTATTTTTGTGGTGTGGATAGATGTGCTGATATACAAGCTAAACAACTTCGCAATTTTCGGGCACTTTCAACAGCATCCCAAAAGCAATTGTTGGAATCATCCGAAACAATCCAATTACCCAAGGGAAGCATTGTATTTGAAGAAGATCAGCACTTGAACAAGCTGTATTGCATCAAAAAGGGTGCTTGTAAATTCAGTAAATACGATCCCTCCGGACAGGAGCACATCCTTCGATTTTTAGGAGAAGGTGATATCATGGGAAAACGTGCCGTTATTTCCCAAAATGGGGCAAAAGTTGCGGCAACAACCTTAGCGAATACCCAACTTTGCTGTTTGGATAAAGAGGCGGTACTCCGTCATATGAAACAGAACACAGAATTCTGCGAAGACCTGTTGAAAGCTTTCGTAGAAGATGCAAATCTGAGCGATAAGACCCGCGTAATCTTCAGTCCCAGTAAAAGCATTCGAGGACGTTTGGCAAAATTATTACTCTATCTCTCGGAAAAGTTTGGAACGGATAGCAACGGAAAACTCCGCCTTAGGATGCGAAGGGAAGATATGGCCGTGGCTCTCGGTACCTCGCCGGAATATATTATCAATCTTCTTAAAAGCCTCAAAAAAGAAGGTACAATACAAACCATAAAAAGCGAAATACAAATTCTATCCAAAGAAGGGTTGGAAAGAATCAGTAATACTTAAAAATTACAGTTTTTTTTATCAAATAAAGTTATAATTTTAAACGTCAGGTAATTTTTTTTTTATGGATCGCAGCAGATGTGAAAACTGTATTGTTCGGCAGTTCAATTCCTTACGCGCACTCAGCAAAGAAGAATTGAAAAAGGTTTCCGATTCTAAAACTTCCAAAACCATTAAAAAAGGACAGCCGCTTTTCGAGGAAGGGGAAAAACTTAATGGGGTGTATTGTGTGCGTGACGGCGTTTCCAAGCTTTCGAAGTTAAGCGCTAATGGAAAAGACCAAATTGTGAAATTGGCTTCCAAGGGTGAAGTTATGGGACAACGCTCTGTAATCGCCGAAGAGCATTCCAACCTTTCCGCAGTAGCCGTGAGTGATATGGAGGTGTGTTTTATTCCAAAAGACAGCATCACTACTTCTTTACAGAAGAATCCCAATTTTACGTTAGAAGTATTACGCCATATGGCACATGATCTCAAGGAGGCGGATGATGTTATCGTAAACATGTCGCAAAAGACTGTGAAACAGCGAATTGCAGAAGCCTTCCTATACCTTAAAAACAATTTTGGCGAAGATGGGGACGGCTTTTTAGCGCTCACTCTTTCCCGGGAGGATATTGCCAATGTGGTAGGTACGGCTACGGAATCTGCGATACGAATTATATCGGAATTCAAGAAAAAAGGGTTGATCCATACCTCCGGAAAAAAAATAGGTATCGAAGACGAAAGGAAGTTACGGGACCTTGCCGAGGGATTTTAACGTCGCACCCCGGTAAAAGCTGATAATTATCATAGTATTACTATCTATCCGACTCTAATTTTATCCCATCTTTTAATAAATTGGGATGAAACGGATCTTAATACCTACAGACTTCTCCGAAAACGCATGGAACGCCATTTGTTATTCATTGCGGTTATTCCAGAACCAACGGTGTGAATTTCTATTATTGAACACCTATACTCCAGCGATTCCAAGCAGTCGGTTTATGGCACCTATGGTCAACGGAATGCAAATGGAGGACGCAGTACGATCCGCTTCCGAAAAAGGCCTCGAGAAAACTCTCGAGCGTATTTCTGCCGAGTTTAACAATGAAAAGCATTCTTTTCAAATCCTATCTTCCTTTAGTCTATTGGTTGAAGAAGTAAAAGAAGTGGTGGATGCTTATGGCGTAGATTTAATTGTTACGGGCACCAAAGGAGCTTCCGGAATGGACGAGATCTTTATGGGCAGTAACACTGTTCGTATTATAAAAGCGACCAAAAAATGTCCTATCCTGGCCATCCCACAGAGCTATGGCTTTGCAACACCTTCAGAAATTGCCTTTGCAACGGATTTTAACCGATTTTATTCGTTATCCGAGCTACAACCATTGATTGATCTGGCCAATGCATTTTCGGCAACAATACGCATTGTCCATGTGCAGTACGAAATAAAGGCACTCACGGAATTGCAGCAGTTCAATTTGAATTTACTGCGGAAGTACTTTTCCAATGTGGAACATTATGTGCATACGGTTTCGGAGCTCAATTCTGTATCCAGAACGTTAGAAGTGTTCTCCAAAGAATTGGATATCCATTTACTGGCCATGTTGAATTATCAGCACAGTTATGTAGAACGTATGACACGGGAGCCCATCGTAAAACGAGCAGCGTTTCATACGCAAATCCCACTATTGGTTATTCCGGAATTAGGCATGCATGTTCCCGCGAAACCAAAACCTGTAGAGGCAGAGGCCGTATAATCCTTGTTCAGTCGTTACTTACCGGGGCGTCTTCATAAAAATCTTCGAAGGTTTTCGTGGTTTTGTAGTTGTCTGTCAACACCTTGTAGACCATATACACCACCATTGCCTGGCCAAATACCATAAGATAAAATACCCAGTGAAAGGCAAAATCCAGACTTACCATAAGGGTGAGAAGTACCAGGAGAAAAGTGGTAAAGCCAACAACGGCCATGGCTGAAATCTTCATCTTTTGTTTTTGTTTAACAAATTAAATATTATTGTTAAACAGCAAAAGAGTTTATGAGAAGATTAACAACTCCTTATTACAATTCCAAAACATCAGAAGTATAACACCGTAGGGAACACTTGCCATGCCCATTACTTTTTTAGTATGTCTAATGTTCATTCAAATACTTATGTACCAAACTGATAGAGATCGCCCCTTCTCCCACTGCAGAAGCAACCCGATTCATAGCACCACTTCTTACGTCTCCGGCTGCAAAAATTCCAGGAACACTGGTTTCCAAAAGATAGGGTGGTTGGTTTTGTCGCCATTGAAATGTCCCATTAGCGTTATCCAACACATCCCTGCCAGTAAGAAGAAAGCCTTTTTCGTCCTTCATAAAGCCCGGTCCAGTCCATTCCGTATAGGGCCTTGCCCCAATAAAAATAAAAATGGCACGGGCGTCGCGTTCCTTTTCCTCTCCTGAAATCTTATCCCTTAGCACCACCCGTTCCAAATGCCCTTCCCCTTTCGCTTCAATAATTTCTGTATTTGGAATGAGTTCAATATTTTCAGTGGTCTCAATTTGATCAATTAAATACGAACTCATCGTTGTTGTAAGCGCGTCCCTCCGAATAACGATATGTACTTTTTTTGCAAATTTGGAAAGGTACATCGCCCCTTGACCGGCACTATTCCCACCTCCAATGATATACACATTTCCATCTTTACAGGTATGGGCTTCCGTTGTTGCTGCTCCATAGTATACTCCTGCTCCTGTGAGGGCATCCATTCCTTTATTGGACAGTTTGCGGTAGTTAACACCGGTGGCAATTACTACAGCTTTACTTTTAATACGACTGTTATCCGAAAGATGTATTATTTTATAAGAATCCTGTACGTCAATTTTGATGACCTCCAAAGGGGATAGAAATTCAATACCAAAACGTGTGGCCTGGGTAATAGCCCTTCGTGCCAGGTCCGCGCCGCTCAAACCTTTTGGAAAACCCAGGTAGTTTTCGATACGGGAACTCGTGCCTGCCTGTCCTCCAGGAGCTTTCCGGTCTATTAGCAACGTTTTCAAACCTTCACTACCTCCATAGACAGCAGCTGCCAAGCCCGCCGGACCCGCACCGATAATAATCACATCGTACAAATCTTCACGTGCCTTAACATTTAAACCCAGCTTTTGCGCAATAGCGGTCAGACTTGGGTTCTTTAACAAACTACCATCTTCAAAAAAAACTGCTGGTAATTCTTTGGATTCGAGTTGGTTGCTTTCAACAAGTTCTTTAGCTGTGCTGTCATTCTCGACATTCAGAAATAAGTAGGGGAACATATTACCTGCGAGAAAATCTTTGATATTGTGGGTGTTGGGCGAAAATTGATACCCAACAATTCGCAGTCCTGCAAAAGGTGGTGAGTAATTAGCCAACCAATCCTGAAGGACATCATCAATTACAGGATAGAGTTTTTCCTCCGGGGGATTCCAGGGCTTTAACAGATAGTAATCCAATTGTACATCGTTAATGGCTTTTATCGCTGCATCTGTATCCGAATAAGCAGTCAGGAGCACCCTTTTTGCCTGTGGATAGGTAGCCATAGCCTTTTCCAGGAAATCCACTCCCAACATTTCAGGCATGCGTTGATCCGAAAGGAATAGGGCCACTTCCTCTCCTTTGTTCTTCAGTTCCTTAATCGCTTCAAGCGCTTCTTTTGCCGAATCGGAGGCCATAATACGATAATCATTTCGATATCGGGAACGTAAATCCCCTCGTATTGCGGCTAAAACCTGAGCATCATCATCTATCGCAATTATTATTGGTTTTTTCACGTGTTCTCCTCTGTTTTATCGCCTATGGGCAAGCAGACTTCAAAAACGGTCTCTCCAGGTTTGGATCGTACCTTGATCTGCCCATTGTGCTGTTTGACAATTTTCTGGGCCATGTCAAGGCCCAAACCTGTACCCTTACCAATTTCCTTAGTGGTAAAAAAGGGTTCAAAAATACGAGTTTGATACTCTTCGGATATACCATGGCCATTATCCTGAATATAGATATACACAAAATTCTCCGAGGCCTTTGTCTTTACCTGTAATTGTCCACCTTCTTGGGGTAAAGCATCAATTGCGTTATCAATAAGGTTGGTCCAAATTTGATTCAATTCTCCAGGCAGTCCCAATATTTTTGGCATGTTTGCATCAAAGTCCATGGTTACTTCATGTCCTACTTTGGTCAATTTATGGTTAAGGACGTTCAAAGTACTTTGCAAGCCTATATGGATATCCACCAATTGAAAATCCAGGCTTTGGTCCATATAGGAATACGTTTTTACCGATTGTACCAAGGTACCGATTCGGGAAGAGGCTTCCTTAATGTCCGTAACTGTTTTATGGGTAGTCATGTTTTGGACGATCCACTTGAGCACAGGGTTAAAGTCTTCTTCACGAAGTAGCGATTTTACATAGAGCAAGTTCTCTGTAGTAAAGTTGTAATCGACCAATAAGGGCACTAAATCATATTTATCCACCAGGCTGCAGTCCGCAAACCAGTCATAAAGATCATCTTCCAGTTCGTTTTTCTCCAGCATGGAGAGCTCGCTGGGTTTTTCTTCTAGCTTTCCATACATGAATTCGTTGACCTTATCAATGGCAACATCGTCTGCTTTTATTTTGATCACTTTTTTAAAGTCTTCCGGAAGTCCCATTAAATGTTGTTGCAGCAACGATGCGCTTCGTACCATAGCAGCGGCCGGATTGTTTAACTCATGCGCAAGACCTGCAGAAAGTTTTCCAAGGGCGATCAGTTTCTCGTTCTGCACCTCTAGCTGGGTGATATTCCGGATCCGGTTATTCATCTCATGTACCAACACTTCGGTCAACTCATAAAACTGTCCTGTTAATTCCCGAAGTAGTGCTCTGTTTAGTTTCCCTACCCTGGAGGGTTGTGTTGCCCGGGCAAAACCCCCGGCATTTTTTGCCCTCGAGTAGGGAAGTAAGCCGGAAATATCATGCTTTTGTAGTCTTCCAAAGGATTTTCTGTTCTTGTTTTGCAAAAAATAGAGCTCAAAGTCCCCCTCAAAAATGAGCATAAGGTTGTCTATCGCGCTCCCTTTTTCAAACAAAAAGCCCCCCTTTGGAATTTCCTCGATTTCCAAATGGTCATCTAGCCAGGTTAACTGCGCTTCCGGAATATCCTTGAGCTGGGGAAATTGCTTTAACGTATCTATCATTTTTTCTTGTAAACTGGTTCCGGAAAGTGGTGGTTTTCCTTACCGAAAGATAACGAACTCCTGGGCAATTGCATTCTTAAATTTTCATTTTCCCAAACCCTTAATATTCGTAATTTAAACCCTCCTAAAGACCACCACATGCAACACCATGTTCTTCTTAACCTGTTTGCCATTTTTGGCGTAGCTACAGCGGTAATCATTATCTGTAAATTCCTCAAAATCCGGTACATTATTGGTTACCTGATCACGGGGGTTTTACTTAGCCCGAATACCAGCAAGTACTTTGCGGATATGGAAGAAGTTGAGGTATATGCCGAAATTGGGATTATCCTATTGCTTTTTACGGTTGGGCTGGAGTTCTCCTTCAGTAATCTCAAGCGGATAAAAGACTATGTATTGATTGGCGGCGCTTCGCAGGTATTTTTTACCATTTTCCTCACAGCAGGATTAATTTGGTTATTAATGCGGCCTTCATGGGAAGAAAGTATCTTTTGGGGGTTTTTATATGCGTTGAGTAGTACCGCTATCGTTATAAAAGTTCTCCAGGATACCAATAAGATCACTACCTCCCATGGTAAATTTATTCTTGCTGTACTCTTGTTCCAGGACATCATGATTGTCCCCTTAATGCTCTTTACGCCTATCCTGGCTGGGGCAGGTGATAGCAGTCCATTGGAAGCCTTACTTTGGTTGTTAGGAAAGCTTGTTGTAATGGGAGGCATTGCCTATTTACTGGCCCGCTTTGTCATCCCCTTTTTCCTGAAAACGGTGATGAAAGTGCAAAGTCAGGAAGTCTTTTTAATTGCGCTTGTATTCATCGTAACCGGTATTGCCCTATTGACGGAAGAATTAGGGCTCTCCCTGGCACTCGGTGCCTTTATTGCCGGGTTGATTATAGCAGAAACCGAATACCACAGGATGGCCATCTCCTGTTTTCTTCCGTTTCGGTATGTATTCATGAGTTTTTTCTTTATCTCTATGGGGATGTTATTGGACTACAACATTTTTACAACCGATTTTGGTTGGATCGTATTCTGGTTTTTCTTTGCTCTGTTAGTGAAGGCCGTTGCCGGGATACTCGCGGTTAAGGTGATGAAGTTGGATTGGAAAACCGCGCTGGCCGTGGGCTTCTCCATAGCCCAGATTGGGGAGTTCTCCTTTGTTTTGGCACAAAGTGGCCTGAAGTACGATCTTATCAGCCAAAACAACTATCAGATCTTTTTAGCGGTGTCTATTCTGCTAATGTCGGTAACCCCTTTTATTGTTAGCCAGGCAGAACGAATTCAACCTACCTTTGCAAAACTATTTGGAATGAAAACCCATGGCTGAAAAAAAATTGAAATTGTACGGTACGAATTGGTGTCCCAAATCCGCTAATCTTCGCAACTATCTCCAATCCGAATGGATAGAATTTGAAGACTATAACGTGGAGACCCAACCGGAAGCGGATAAAGAAGTGCGGGCCCTGTATGACGGCCAGTTAAAGTTTCCTACGGTGACCTATGGTGCGGATTTTTTAAAAAACCCTTCTATTAAAGAATTGGATGGTTTTTTGGAGCAACATCATTTGAAATCTTAACCAAAATACTGAAATCCACCATCCGGAATGCAAGCAAGGCGGACAATTGATATCGCTTCAAAAAGGGTTTATTTGATACTTCCTAAAGACTATTGTCCATTTAAGCATGTAATATGACTTCTAGGATATTGGTAATCGGCGGGTATGGCGGAGTAGGTAAAGCGCTGGTGAAGTGTTTAGCTGCATCTTCCAACTGCAACGTGATAATTGGTGGCCCAGATCTCGAAAAAAGCAAGGTATTACGAACTGAGTTGATCTCCCAATATCCCGAAGCAGCCATAGAAGCGGCACACTTAGATGCGACCGATAAAAATTCACTTTTGCAGTTATTCAAGCAAGTAGATCTCGCCATTGTCACCGCTACCCTTCCGGATCATATTGGGATAATTGCCGAAGCCGCTCTGGAAAGTAGTGTTGATCTCATAGACATTTTGATTCGAGGCGATGTGGTCGATACCCTAAAAAAGTATGAAGGTAGTATCAAAAAGAACGACCGCCTGTTTATAACCCAATCCGGTTTCCATCCAGGACTGATCACTCCTATGCTAAGAATGGCCAACACCTATTTTGACAACCTCGATGAAGCCCAGGTGTTTATGGCTATGGAAGGTGTTTTTGAGCAACCCGGAGCCATCAAAGAGATCCTTTATGAAGTTATGGAACCCAACGCCCAAATCCTGGAAAATGACTATTGGAAAAAAGCCGATCATAAAAGTGCCAGACAATTTGAATTCTCCGAGCACTTTGGAAAAAGGGCTTGTTACCCGGTACAGATGCGGGAGATCCATGGTATTGAAACCGAACTGGGATTGCACAATTGCGGCGTTTATGCCTCAGGATTTGACGAATACATCGATAATTTCATCTTTCCGCTAGCCTTTGTACTAGGAAAGTTCAGTAAACGATTAAGCTTGTATGTTAGCAGCCAGCTGTTCTTTCGAAGGATTAAAAACAAGAACACAAAAGATCCAAAAGTTGAATTGGTAGTAGTTGCCAGCGGATCGCAAAAAGGAAAACCAAAAAAAATAAAGCTGCACCTTTTAGCTGACAATGGTTTTGAACTTACAGCCTATGCGCTATTGGCCTTGCTGAACCAGTATACGGACAGTGCTATTCCCAGGCCTGGTTTGCACCTGATGGGACAAGTTATTAATACGCATCGACTGTTTGAAGACTTAAAAAGCAAAGGTGTAGTATTAGTGGCAGAAGAACTACCAATCAACTAACAGTAAGAATAGTCCGTAAAACAGCATACAAACCGTGGAGAAATCAATAAACATTAGGTTTAAAGCAGCCTCCACAGCATATGGTGCTGTTCAGTATTTGGATATGGGACCTATTAATGGTAACATCTTGCTATTCTCCACCGGTGGTGGCACCAGCTTTAAAGCGGCCCTGGCTTTTAAATGGATATGTAGGGAAGGCTATCGCATACTATCCATAAATCGCCCCGGATATTATGACTTGCCATTGAAAAGGGCAAGAAGTATAGCAGAACACGCGGACATTTATTATGAAGTGGTGAAGTCGCTCAAAATTGAAGGTAAGATCAATGTTTTTGGAATATCCATGGGTGGCCTTTCTGCTTTATATTATGCCTCAAAATACCCCACAAAATCTCTGGTACTCTGGAGTGCAATTACGGGCAAGTATGAGGTCAATGCAGCATCTGCCAATTCCTTTCTTGGCAAGCTGGTACTGAGCGAAAAGGGTAAAAAGTGGATTTCCAAGCTATTAAAGGCATCCGCTAAATACTTTCCTAAAACGACTATCAAGGCCTTCTTAAAAACAGAAGCAGATTTAACACGAAAAGAAAAAAACACAATAGCGAGGGAAGTGTTGAATAGTCCGGAAAGCAAAAGAACTTTTATGCTGTTTATTGAATCAATGACCCCAATGGACGCCTTTTATGAGGGAATGCTGGATGAAGTAAGGAAGGCACAGCAACTTGAGCATACCGACTGGTCAAAAATTAAATGCCCCACCTACGCGGTTCATTCCACGGTTGATATTGATGTAAGCATGGAACATCCTAAACGATTGGAAAAAATGATCCCGAACCTCACTATGGAATACGTCAAAGCCGGGGGGCATTTTGTCTGGTGGGGCAAGGAAGGCGAGCAGGTAAAACTAAATACGATACGTTTTTTAAACAAAATGAATTCGGAAAACGGGCAAGGTGTAAACCAATGAGTCAGTAAGTCTAACGCTGTAATGTAGTTTTCGGTTTAACTGTGCCTCTTCAGTATGATTCTTGCTCTAAAAAGCCCAGAATATAGGTCAGCGGGGCATTCCAATTCAAACAGATTTCATTGCTTGCATAACTGGGTTCTTGATCTACCCATGCTTTCATCGGAGGAACATTTGCCGGATAGATCACCCCGCTAGATGCATCCTGCAACCTGCTATTGGGTCCACCGACCAACAATCCCGGAACAGGTTCGGGAATACCGTCTGCGGAACTTTGCCGGTGATGGATAAACATTGGGGTTCTGTGGCCATACCCTGTGACATAACTAAATCCGTTGGCATTGTTACCCAGTACGTAATCCATGGCCTGCTGTACCCCTTTTAGGTACTTAGGATGCTTTGTCAAACGATTAGCCTGTGCCATGAGCATTGCAGCATTGAGCACATCACTATTGCTGCCCCAGTGGAAATCATCATCCTTTATTTGCCCAATGCCATTTCCCTCAAGTATTGCGTTCCTAAAGGTTTATGAGTATACCCTACCACAAATTGTGGATATTCAAAGGCCAGGTATTTATCGTTATCCCGGTCAGAGGAGGTTACAATAAGTACATCGATATTCAGAGGATAGGATGCCCTTACCATTCGTTCCAAAAACTCCAGCCCACTCATCGCTGGCATGCTCATGTCCAGGAGTATCAGAATTCCTAAACGACAGGGAGCCTCTTGCGCCAGGTCATCCAATGCGCATAGTGCATTAGTAAACGAACGAATTGTAGCTTCTACTCCTATTTTTCCAAGCAACAGTTTGTGTAGACGATTAACAGCCTTGGCATCATCGATCAGGTAGATCAAGTCATAAAACACAATCTTCTTTTTCAATTTTGTTTAATTTTTTTTCAAAAATACTAAACAAAATAGAATTTTATAACTTAAGGTAGTGATCCGCGAGGCTTTCTTTTACGATCAGAACCAGTTGCTGCAATAGTTTTCCCGGGTGAAAAGGTTTTGGAATCAGCCCTCCCATACCAAAATCTTTAATGTTTCTGTCCGTATATACTCCTGTTGAAGCTGATAGTGCATAAATTGGTACCGACTTGTTTTTGGAAAGTTTCGATTCCCTAATGGTCTTGGCCGCTTCAAAACCGTCCATCACCGGCATATGAAGATCCATTAAAATCAAATCATAACGTTGAGAAGCTGCTTTTTCGGTGGCTATTTTCCCATTTTCGGCTAAATCATAATCGGCTTGCCATTTCTTCAGAAACTTTTCAATAACCATGGTATTTACTCTGTTGTCCTCGGCAACCAGAATACGTACGCCTTTAAGGGGAAAGTCCTCCTCCTCTGTTAAAGCGGATACTTCGGGAATTACATTTACCGGAGTAGTTTCGCTGGTTTTTCCCAGATTTAAAACAAAACTAAAGGTGGTTCCCCGACCTTCCTTACTGACCACCTCCAAACTGCTGTCCATTAATTGCAGAAGTTGTTGACAAATAGCCAACCCCAATCCTGAACCACCATACTCCCTGCCAATGCTGGAATCTGCTTGCTCAAAAGGATTAAAAATAGTTTCCAGGCGTTTTTTGGGGATTCCAATTCCGGTATCCTCAATAGCAAAGGAAAGCTCACATTTGGAAGCGGTTGTATGAAGTACTTTTACCCGTAAAGAAACTCCTCCTGCTTCCGTAAACTTAAGAGCATTGCTGAGCAGGTTGGTCAACACCTGGGATATTCCGGAACTATCCCCTACTATCAGGTCCGGCAATTCCGGATCTGTGGTTACCCTTAAGGCAATTTGTTTCTCTTTGGCATTGGGCTGAAAAATCCTTTCTAATTTCTCGAGCAATCCTCGTAGATCAAAGACATGCGCATCCAATTTCATAGAGCCCGAGGCAATCTTATTGAAGTCAAGAATATCATTCACCAGGGATAGCAGATGCTCTGATGAGTACCGCAAGGCATCCAGATTTTCCATCTGATCCGCTTTTGGGTTCTCTAAAAGCAGTAAATTACTTATTCCAATCACTGCATTAAGGGGCGTGCGAATTTCATGGGACATCATTGACAAAAAATCGTCCTTTGCCTTGTTGGCTTTAGTAGCTGTTCGATGGGCACGCATCATCGCCAATTCCGTTTTTTTCAGCTGCGTGATGTCCGAAAGCGTTCCGATATAACCCAAAATACTTCCTACCTCAGATAGTAGAGGTTTTAAGGATAAGGCTATCCATTTCCGTACCCCTTGACCTGAGGTAATCTCAATTCTTCGGCTGGATTCACCCAGGCCCATAGTGTTGACATCTAGAAAATCCCCCATGGGAACGCCCTCGCTATTTTTAAAACAAAGGTGATAGGGTGTTCCCAGGCTTTGCGAAACGGAACAACCCATCAAAACTTCCCACGCAGGATTCAAATAGGTCCAATTCCCGGAGGTATCCATTTCAAAGATGACATCCTTAATATTTGCCGCAACATTAGTAAGCTGCTGAGACACCATCATTACATCATCCCGGAGCCGTCTATTAGCTTCATAGAGTTCCTGGGAACTCTTTTCCAAAATGGTTTCCAAATGATCCACATCCCGATCAAAAGAGTGGTAGGCCGTGTCCACCATCTCCAAAAAGTCAGCAATGGGTTTCCGGTCTTTTTCGCTTAGATCAATTTTTTTGAGTTGGCGCTTAAGGAGTCTGTGGTAGGTACTCATTCGGTAAATGTCGTTATAGTCATGGTTTGGTTATGCAAGGTGCATGGCGAGAACTGATCAAAAGGCGCAATCTCTCCATACGAATAGAAGCCCGTAGTGAAGGTATTTTTACCCAGAATACCGTTTACTGCTTCTACTTCTTCCTCCACCAACTGTTTGAGCACCAAACGTCTGCCCACACAACTAATTAGAAAAGCCAACTGATCTCCTGACGCTTCTTCAAGCGCGCCAATTCTTGCAGATTGTTCTGCACCATTGATAAGGTGATCTACATTGGCCTTCATCAACCGAACATAGGCCCCCTCGGGTATGTTACCTGCAAAAGTCAGGCTCTGGGTGGTCTCATCTATAGAAAGAATGGTACGTACCACTGGAATTTGATGCTCTTCATCTCGTAAACTCAACGGAAACAGTAAACCCGAGCTAGGCAATTCTTCGGCCTTATCTCCTAAAAACGATTTATACAACTCAAGGGCAGGAAATCCATCCAACTCATAAAGGATATTATCCTTTGACCTGGTCACCAGACGTTCCATACCAAAACTATCCCATCCTCCTTTTGACCCGTAACCTACTTTCAATGCATTACCGTACAGTCCCAAGGCTACAATTTTTCCGGAAGCAATTCCCTGGTTAGATATTACAAAGGTGCTCCCAAAATCAACACCATCTCCCGCGAGACCACCGGTAATACTAACGGAAGTATCAGAATCTTGATTAAGTCCCTTAACCAGGTTCGCCCCATTGACCAGAAGCCCATCGCTAAAAACAAGGATATGCTTCAGATCTTCAGCGCGAAGTTGTTCGTACAGGTAGTGACCCGTAGATAGACTGTCTTTATGATCACTTACAAAAGTCTCGGCCAAACGGATCCTGGTGGCTCTAAATTTTACGGCAGTGAGTACAATACTACCGTCCAATACCAGATCTCCTATGATCTCCCCGGCTGTGGAACATCCGACAACAATGGTATCTGAATGGCGCTTCAACAAAGCGCTTACAATTTTTTCTGTTTTTCGAAATTGAGGAGATACAAAAAGAAAAAGGACATCCGGATCAAAACCTATATCCATTTCTGCTAGCATTTCGGATGACAAGATAGAACGTTGAAATATTTGCATCTTGTAAGATTTATCTTACTAAAACGCAAAAACCTAAAAAATCGTATGTTTCTAGTCCTGCTTCCTTACTAATAGCGTAAATCCCTAATCGACAACTCCAATGGCGTTCCAACGAATAAGAGTTTTACTGTGAAAGCTGATCTGGTTATACGATGCGGTAGTTTGCTTTAGACATGAAGTTTGATGAGATGAATAATCCAAATCACAAATTGTATCAGGCCATGGGCGAAAGCATTGCGAACAATACCCTTTTCTATAGCAAGATACACCTGAGAAATTACCCCCAACAGCTCTGGGATCAACAACCCAACAGGACTATCACTTAGATAGCTCTAGGATGTCCAAACAGGTCCCAATGCTGCGTAAGAATGTCCTTTTGCAAAGAAGTACTACCCATTAGTTTTACGATCATAAAAACAAAACTGCTATGGTCCGTAAATCCCTATTGTTTTTCTTTGTTGTTTTTCAGCTAAGTTGCTCTCAAAGCAAAAAAAAAGTTGATACTGCTTTGTATGTATGCCCCCCCTGCAATTTGTCCTGTGATACTTTAGTTTTTAAAGGGCCTGGAAAATGCCCCCATTGTAAAATGACTTTAATCCCGCAACATAAATTACCAACAGCGCCTGAGGTAACAC
>JANQHL010000224.1 GCA_028277085.1 Flavobacteriaceae bacterium | reverse complement strand
GGCTCCTTTTTTGAAGGGGCCCAATTCCGCCGTTCCACTTCGCGTGCCTTCCGGGGCGATAGCTACCGATATCCCATTTTTTAAGGCTTCCACTGCTGGTTTCATGGCTTCAATGGCTTTGGCTCTATTGCTCCGATCAATATAAATAGCACCCAATGCCTTGAATATGGGACCTATGGGCGTTCTTTCCAATTCTTTTTTGGCGACCCCCGTAAAATCATTCCGTAAAAGTTTAATAATGATAAAGAAATCGGCGGCACTTTGGTGGTTAAAGCAGAAAACGGCCGGGCGAAAATCGGTTAGGTTCTGTTTGCCTCGTACAGAAATTTGAAGTCCTGCCGCGCGGGTAGCCAGATTTCCAATACTCTGAAGGGTAGTATTAGCCGCTTCTTGTCTCGATAGGGTAAATAAACCTGTTACAGCACCCATAAGGGCTGAAGGATAAATACTGGCGATAGCGAGGCTGGTTCGAAGGCCATTGACAACAGGTCTTTGTCCAGGTTTCTCAAATCGGAGTATGGGCCAATCGTTTTCAAAAGCCACTTGTGAAAGGGGATTATCAGGATTGGTAGCCACAGGTTTCCCGACAATTTTAAACATTGGGTAATCGCTAAAGCTATCGGAATAAAAATAGCTTTTGGAAAGGTCGATATCGTTCTTCTTGGCAAAGGTACGTGCTGCCCTGGCCTTGCCTTCCCCCCAGCACATTTCGGAAATGCGTCCGGTGAACTTTCCGTTCCGGACTTCAAGCCGGGTGTTGTAAATATCCGAGATGCCCAATTCTTTGGCAACCGGCTGGATTTGATAGGAGGTGGCAGAGGATACAATGACCACCCGATGTCCCATTTCCCTATGTTTTTTAATTAATTCTCGGGATTCGGGATAGATGGTGGGCATCAAATAGTCTTCAAATACCTCTTGTCCTAATTTGACAAAGATCTTTTCCGGAATGCCTTTAACACCTAGGGCGGCAATTTTGGTGAGTACCTCAAAATCACGGTTGCCAAACGAAAAAACCAGAGCGGTCATAAATTGGGTGATGTATTCTTTTGCTGTGGTTTCCCCACTAAACAGTCGGGTGCGAACAAAACGTTTTGCCGAAAAGTCATTGATCAATGTACGATCTAAATCAAAATAGGCAGCAATATGCGGTCCTTCCTCTTCCTCCTCCAGTTTCTTTCTTGATTTGGTCTGTTTGGCCGCGGGAACAAGTATATTTTTACTTGCGATCAGCTCCATGCTACGGGAACTGGGGGCCATTTCAATTTCTTTGAGATAGGCCAGTCTTTTGGTCAAATCATCCAGTTGCGCCATCCACTCTTCCAGTCCCTTGGTATTGATTTTTTGATCGTTAACGCCAAGCCCTGCATTTTCCGCAAACCGATAGGCATTGCTTAAAAAGGGTTTGGAAACACTGTCAAGTCGTGTAATCCTGCCCTGCCAATGCAGTTCTTTTCCCTTGAATAGGCAAAGCTCCAAGAACTCCTCTTCGTTGAAGGGGTCTTCTACATACCAATTGTTCAAGGCGTGGCATACCACCTTATCCGCTTCCAAATAGGATAACAGCAAAGCCCTTGAGATAAAGATATCTTGCTTTTTAAGGATATTGGCAACATCCTTTTTGGGATCGCTTAGGATGTCCCTCCAATTTTTATCGAATCGCTGCAACTCCTTTTCAATTTCTAAACTGAATTTTGCTTTGTTGGTGTAGAAAAATTCGAATTTGAAAAGATTGCGGAGCTTCATGATCTCTTTCCAGAAATGCACAATCCGGTCGGGAGAGGTATCATCCTTTATCTTTACCAGGGCCATCTCCACAAAGGCAGAATGGTACAGATGACCGGCCACCATGTTAGCATAGTAGGTGGCAGGCAGGTATTCTGAGGAAACAATGCTGTACTGCGCCTTTTGTCCGGCCCTACTTTTCTGCACGATATGGGCCCCTTGAAGCAGGTTCAGCCCTTTTTGAACACTGACGGCTATAGGATTACCACGGTCCATCAAAGCATCATGCTGCTTTTTGCCAATATACTCCATCAGCTTTTTCACCTTGAACTCAATTTCTTTTTTGGTCAGGGCAAAGTCGTTAAGAAGCACATTACAAATCAGCGAGACCGTTGAAACCGGTGTAATCTTGGCCATTTGATTGATCAGGTCAAATGCGAAAAAGGGTAGGGTATTTCGACTCTTGTAGGTGTCTTCCTCTAGTTGGGGCACCACAACATTATGGGTTTCATCTATCCCCACGGGGTCACCAAAGCGTATGGCCGCCCGTCCATAGTCATTGCCCAGACTGCGAATATATTTAACGCCCTCAGCAACGTTTTCCGATTTCTTTTTTGCCCCTTTGGCTTGTTCTGTCATTTCCTTTACATCGGGAATGAGATCGTAAACAATAGAAACGGGAACGTATTTGACGGCTCTGGAACTTTCTTTTTCTGCATCCATGATATACTTTAAAATACCCATCTGGGGATGCAAAATTTTACCTGTACGAGAACGGGTTCCTTCAATGTTCCAAGTAAGATGGTCGCCCTTGTCAATAATGGAAGAGATATAATGCTTCAAGGCCAATTTGTATACAGGATTGTCCTTAAAGCTACGGCGTATAAAAACGATGCCTGCGCTTTTGCCCAATTGCTTCAGCCCTGGAAATGCCAAATTGATACCTCCAAAAGAATAGGGAACCGGCATCCCGTAACGCGCTAAAGTGGATATGAGCACTAGGGTATCTAAATATGTCTTGTGGGTCATGATAAAGGCTACAGAGTGCCTTCGCATTAATTGCATCAATTTCTTGATACCCCTGGGATCAACATCTATTTTTTCACTGTATGCCCGTGACAAGAGGTAATCAAAACCTCTTATGGAAGCAATCTTGGCCACCGGATGTTGCTCGGCATACAATTCCTTGATGTATTTGGCAGCATCTTTTTGAGCAGCCTCAATATTCAAGTCATTTACTTGTGCTACTTGCTTGAGCGCTTCTTGAAATTTTACGTTGTTGATGATGTCTTCCATGTTACCCGATAATCGAGATTTGTGCTATTTCAAGGCTTTTGTTGAAACTTTAGATTCGGTTTTTTCCAATGTCTTGTGGCTTACTTCAATGTAATTCCCCTAGGCTAGATTCCTAATTTAAGAAAAACAAACTTCTCTTTTTCTTGTTCCAATAAAACGGGTACAGGATACGCTCAATGTAGGTGGTAGTATCCCGGAGTGTCATCCCGTTGATATTGGCACTAAGGGCATTGGCGGTGATCAATAACACACTCACATTGGCACCCAAACCGGAGTGGCTACCGTATACTTCAATGTTCTTGATATCATCGCGATAGCTTTCAGCTTCCATGCAATGTTTCCAGGGAAGAAGGCCGTCGGTCTTAGTATAGATACAGGTGATCGGCACATTAGGAATGGGTTCCAGTTCTTCAATGAACCTTTTGTTCCGTTCTTTGAGGGATTTTCCCCTAAAAAATTCAAGAATACCGCTGACCGGTGTTTTCATATCCATTACTCCCCAGACCGGCGAGCCGATGGTAATGATTTGCTCTACCTGCTTCGGGTGGCGATTGGCCATGATCTTAGCAAAAATGCCTCCTCCGCTCCAACCAACTAGACTCACTTTTTGACCATGGATCCTATAGATATCATCCAATTTTTCTTCGAGTCTGGGTATATAGTGCGATTTCACCAAATTGAACCCCTGCTCCCATTTGTAGGTTTCAAATCCCAAGGAAGTCAAATAACGGCGTACAAAAGAGGTGGAATAATCATCCCCCAAATAAGGGGGAATCAATAAAACGGGGCGGCCCTCTCCCTTGATCCGTTTGGGGATAAAGGGATAAATGGCATAAATGGAAGTCCATTCCACCAAAGACCTACTCTCCAACAACATATTGAACAGTGGTGGATGGGGAATCTTTTGATTGATCAGGGCAATTTCTTTTTTGAAGTTTTGAAGATAGTTGTTGACGAGTTCCACCAGTTCCGGAGTCCCCCTTTTGGAAAGTTCAACGGTAATATCTTCGAAAAGATGGATAAAGGTGAAATATTCCCGGCTAGGGCCCAATTCATCACAAATGCGAATACATTCATCAAATAAAAAATCCAGATTTTCTTCTTTGGTACTGATATCCTCTACCATGGGTAAGAGCGCTTCCTCATCAGTATGATGGTGAAAACTGCGACCAAGAATCTTTTGCAACTCATTTTTTTTCAGATGGCTACGTTCGCCAAGCGCTTTGACGAACCTGATAAATGCCTGGTATAATTTTAATTTGTCTTCCATGAATCTAGGGGATATGGATGTTAAGCCATGTTATGATGTCTTCTTCGACCTCTTGGCGGTTCTTTTCATTCAGCATTTCATGTCTTCCTCCCTTATATAGGTTGAATGTCAAATCTTTGATGCCATTCCTTTGGTAATTCTTGGCTACTTTGCTGACACCTTTTCCCATTTCCCCAACGGGATCTTCATCTCCGGAAAATATAAGGATGGGCAGCTCGTCAGGGGTATTTACAAAAGCACTGGTTTTGTTCAACTGTTTGGAATTGGTCAATATGTCAGTGAAAACCCCAATGGAAAAATTTTCAATACGATACGGGTCGGCCTCGAAGGCATCTACAGCGGCCTCATCGCTGCTGATCCAATCCAGTTTTGTTCTATTCGGCTTGAATTTTTTGTTGAATTCATCAAAGAAAAACGCTCTTAGGGTTTCATTACTACGTTGCCGACCCCGCAACATGCTGACCATTTTAGTACTTGCAAGCCCGAAATGCCCCAAGCCTTTTATGAAATCAGCCGTTCCGGATAGAATAAGGGCATCGATCTCATTACCATAGTGCAGTACATATTTTCTACTCAGCAATGAGCCCATACTATGCCCAAATAGAATAAATTTGGTATTGGGATGTTCGGCACGCATCAACTCGGTCAACGCATGCATATCCTTTACCACATCTTCAAAGTAATTCTCTCCGTCATAATACCCATAAAGCCGTTTTATTTCAGCGGTTTTTCCGTGAGCACGATGGTCATTGGCATAAATGGTAAAACCCTCTTTCTGAAGCCTATGGGCAATGCCATCATAACGTCCGGCATGCTCACCAATACCATGCGCAATCTGTATGATGCCACGATCTTTGGTACTACCCTGTGCCTCCCATTTATAATAGCAGATTATTTCGCCGTCTTTGGCCTCGAATGTATCGGTTTTGAAATACATTTTTGAACTCATTTGAATTCTTTCAGTTGGCTAAAAAATGATGCCTTTGCACCCACTTTTTGCCTTTTTTTCCTTTCGTAGCCCTGCTATGCAACTCATAAAACCCTTCAATTGGGTACAAATCCATGAATTTTCGCTTCAACTTAAAAAAATCAAAAGAGTTCATCTGTTCAAAAAGGCTTTCATGAGATTCGTCAATTTTCCTTTGTTAGCGACCGTACCTTCTAGTTTGAGTCGTTGCTGGACTTTTAATTCATCAAAGAGCAACTTTTTCTTGTATAAGGCATACAAATTTTCATCTTCGATTTCCAGCACTGTTTTGGGGTCCAATACGGTGGTTTTTTTGACCGTAGCGGGTTCCTTTTCCAAGTTGATCTCCCAATATTCACTGCTGGCCCCCATATCTACGTGAATATGATAAATGCCTTTGTACTTCTTCACAAATCCGGGTGCTTTCTTTAGATAACGTTTTAAGGCATTAAAAAACAAGGTGCTTTCACTCTTCTGCTTGACGACCTTTTTTTCGGGTGACTTTTTCTTTTGACTTCCAACAATAAGTTCTTCAAGTTCGTTGGCAGATTCTCTAATATATCTCGAGAATACATAGCAGTCGGGCATGGTCCGTTTGTCGGACGTTGTGGTAATACTAATTTTGCCGTTATAACTAAATGCTGCAATAATCAATCCAAAACCATCTACTACCGGGGTAAGGCCAAAAATGGAGACTACTTTATGGCCATTTAAATACAGTACTTTTGTGGGACCTGGCACATTAGTAATGGTAACATTGAACGGAGGTCTGTGCAGATCTTTTATATTGTATTTGCTGTAAAGTCCGGCAGCAAGATTGGCAAGACCAAAAGGGACGGCGTCAGCCATTTTTGCCAGGGTTTTGGCTCCCATGGTCTTATGTCGTGCCTTGCCCAGCATGGTCTGTTCTTGAATGTACTCCAAACGCTCCAGGGGATCTTCAATATGGGTGGCCAATTGAATCATCATATTGGCAATCTTATTGTCATGTGAGTTTTCATTTTGACCCCGAATTGAAATGGGAACATTGGCCACCAAAGGCTGCAAAGGCAATTTTTCCTTTTCCTTTAGATAGCGTCGAATTGCCCCCGCACAAATCCCCAAAATCAAATCGTTGATACTGACCCCCATCAATTTCCTCAGGCTGTTGATCCTGTCAAATGAAAGGATGGCCGTCCCCCAGGTCCGCTTCGGGGAAACATTACCATTGAAAATAGTAATGGGCACGGGATAACGGGCGGTTGCAAATTCTTTTTGTATGCTAAGGGTTTTTGAAGCCCGCGTTCTGATATAGGCCATTGCAGTTTCCGCCAGGGTCTTGGGCAATTTAAAGGGGTTTTTTAAGAAACTATACCCGCTTTTGAGCAATAGGCTGATATCATCCGGTAAAGGGTCGGGCTCAAATTTTTTGATTTCTGATTTTTCAATGGTCCTGACCTTATCGTCTTTATCAAACAATATACCCATTAGCCCCACACCAGAGCTGCCATCAATCATAACATGGTGCACCTTACTGACAATGGCGACTGAACCCTTGGGTACTTGTGGAATTTCATCAATACCTTCTATAAAATGAATGGACCATAATGGACGTCTTAAATCCAGGGGAGCACTAAAAATACGGGATGTGGTCCTTCGCAAGGACTCCCAGTTGGAAGGATCGGCCAATTTCATTCGGTTCAAATGCAAGTCTAATTCAAAGTTGGGATCATCGACCCAATAAGGATAATCCAGGTCCATGGGAACGTGCATGAGGCGTTGCCGAAACTTGGGCATTAAATGAAGTTTGGACGCAACGATCCGTTTGAAATCCTTAAAGTTTATGGAACCCTCAACAATCACCAGCGTAGCAATATGCATAGGGCTGGTAGGGGACTCGGCATAAAGAAAGGCCGCATCATACCCGGATATTTGGGTGAATTTGTTATCCAACACGTCCTGTGCAATATCTTTAAGGTCTTCAATTTTAGATGGCATCGGTTCTTTTTTTAATATTCAATAGGTACTTCACTTGGAGAAAGCTGGATATAGTTGTTGATTTTGATGTTTTCAGCTTTTAGGTCAAACATCAAACTAAAGAGTCCAAAGAAGGTTCTATTCATATAGATAATATGTTTAGACCCTCGATTGGCATTCATTTTCATGAGACTGGCCTTCTTCAGATATTGTTCCCCAAACTCCGATATTTTGGCAAAAAGGGTCATATCTGAAAAATCGAAGGTATCATTTTGGAAAGGCTGGGTAAAGCATTCCAACACTTCATGGAACATTTGTGTGAAGAATTCACGTTCTTCTTCGGTATCCTCCGCTTTTAATACTTCCAACGCCAACAGGTTTTTCTCAAAACTATCGGGATTGTTAATGACATCCGATTTAAACAGTTGAAAATAGGGGGTATAAAAATCTTCGGGTATTTCCTTCATGCAACCAAAATCAAGGGCGATGATCTCATTTGCGGTGGAAACCAAAAAATTTCCAGGGTGAGGGTCAGCATGCACTTTGTGCAAAACATGCAATTGATACATGTAGAAGTCCCAAAGGGTTTGACCGACCAGATTCGCCGCTTCCCGATCTGTATTTGTTTTAATGAATTCAGATAAATGAGTGCCATCCATCCAATCCATGGTAATGATTTCTGAGGACGAGTATTCCGGATAGTAGGTCGGAAACCTCAAATTGGGAATATGCCCGCAAGAAGCGGTCACCTCCTGGCTCTGGTCCAATTCCAGTTCATAATCGGTTTCTTCGAAAAGCTTATTTTCAACTTCTTTGAAATATTTTTCCGAGTGTTCTCCTTTTAAATTGAACATTTTCATGGCCACCGGTTTTACAATGGCCAGATCGGATTGAATACTCTGGGCTACACCGGGATATTGAATTTTTACTGCCAGTGTCTTTCCATTTTTTTTAGCTTGGTGTACTTGCCCAATACTGGCTGCATTAATGGCTTCATTGTTAAAATGGTCAAAGAGTTGATGTGGAAATTTCCCAAAGGACCTTTTAAAGGTTTTAAGTACCAAGGGGGCCGACAAGGGTGGAACGGAAAATTGGGAAAGCGAAAATTTTTCAACAAAAGCCTTGGGCATGATGTTTTTTTCCATACTCATCATTTGAGCCATTTTTAAGGCACTTCCCTTTAAGGTTTTTAAGCCGTCATAGATATCGTTAGCATTATTTTCGTCCAGGCGCTCTTTAGCATACTCCTCTGAATTCACCATCTTATCGCCATAATATTTCAAATAATTCACCCCCACCTTAGCGCCTGTCTTCACCAGTTTTGAAGTGCGTTGCAGTTTAGATATCGGTATATTTTTAGTGGTTTTCATCAGAAGGCTAGGACTTTATTTTTTCGGCATATAAAAACTTTCCCAGGTCAATGATATTGTTCAACGATCGGGTATTCAATAGCTCAACCCCGGTATTAACCGATTTTTCGATAAAAATATCGGTCTTTTTACACTGCTCGGAATCATCGCCCATCCAAAATTTAACGGTTAACAGAAACTGTATCCAAAAACCTTCTTTAATGGATTTTTTCTGGATGGACTCCATGGTATCGTTCAGACTTAAGGTTTCCATTTGCAAGGAATCTACAAAGGCCATAAAGCTTTCCTTCAATTCGCTGAACAATGAGATGGCATTCAAACTCAAACCGTATCCCTTTATGGTCAACAGTATAAATTCCCGGTTTAAAGTAAAATTTTCAAAAAGGGTATAGTACAGGCTTAATAATTTGTCTTTTTTGCTAAAAGCAGAAAAATCAGGTGTTGCCAGCAAGGTCTCTATGGAGATGTCGATCAAGGTTTTGAAAATGGTCTTGTCCAGGTCTTCAAAACCCTCATAATAATCATGGAATACCTCAGGGTTAAAGTTGTATTCGGCACCCCAACTATCGACATCAGAAGGTTTGCCCTGGTTTTTCACCACGGCATCCATATAAAAATCGATGAGATTCTCTTCCGTTATTTTCTTCTTTCTAGCCAATATCCGGTTTAGAATAGGAACATTTGTTGCGATACCATCATCTGCATACAAATGAACTTACGAGGTATAACAAAAATAACGATTTCCCTGTTTACTATGCATGCATACTAAAAAACCAGTAAGTCTCGGAGCGAGACAAACTGGTTTTGATTAAATGAATTTAAATAACTAAACGATACTATGCGACCAGCTTGCTAAACCTCTTTTTGCTCTCAACAGCTTGATTTTTGATCTCGTTCAAAATATCGAATACCAAATCTTGCTGGTTTGCTGCTAATTTTAGACCTCCTTTAATGGCTTTGTCAGCAACAGCCTGCCACTGGGCTGTGAATTCCAAAGAAGTGGTAACCGCTTCTTCTGTTCTCGTGAGGGCTAAATCGTTCGTTTTTACCAAGAACTTTCCGGTTTTTTTCATCCCCTTTTCCAAAAATCCTTGCGTATTTTTTTGTGTGCTTTTATTTTTCATCGCTCTTTGAATTAAAGTTTTATGAATTATCCCCAGCTTAAGCTTCTTTTGAAGGTGCTATTCCCTTGACCATGTCTTCCGCTTGTTTCACCCAATCCGAGAAATTAACGTTCTTGAATACAGGTCCGGCTTTTTCAAGAATGGACTTGATTTTAGCTTCGCTGGCCTTAGCCAATTGGGCAAAAGTTTCAATACCGTTCTCGTTAAAGATCTTCTCTAATTTAGGACCAATACCTTTGATCAACTTCAAATCGTCCTTAACTTCATTGGCAGCGGCGACGGCTACTTTCTCAACTTGAGCAGTTGCCTTTTTGGCTGCCACCTTAGCAGTCGACTTAACCGTTCCCTTTGCCTTAGCCACATTTTTCTTTACTTTTTTAGTGGTCTTTTTGGTATCCAAAGCCTCTTCAACCATTTCTTCACCCTTATTCAGGATTTTCTTGGCCTGCACCAAAACATCTTCCTTAAGGTCATTTAATTTGGCAGTGCCTTTTGACTTTAAGTCTTCAGTAGTCTTTTCCACCTTTTTTACCATCGGGTTTTCAGTAACCTTTTCCTTGATATTCTCAGCTACACCAATCACTTTTTTACCCACAGTAGTTTTAGAAGCATATTCATAGGCTCTTTCCATCATGTCCTCTTCAATGCCTACTAATTCCATCATTCTTTCTTTACCAGTGGTTACCTGATTTTTCACTGCAGTAGCTGTTTCAAACACCATGTCCATCTGCTTTCTTCGGACGGGTTCCGATTTTTTAACCAACTTCTTGGTTAATTCTTGCCATTTTTCACCATTTTCAACGGTGGTGTTGATCGTTGCCACGGTAGCATTGATCAATGCGTTGTTCAAGCTTTTCTTGTTATCCGCTTTTCTTTTCGTTTTTGTTGCCATGATATCGTATTGAAGTATTGTTGTTCTTAAATCTGTTGCAAATCTAAATGCCGTGAGTTACAATTGAGTTGCACTCCTGGTTTCCAGGGATATTCCTTAATTTTTTACGACTCTTTTTTTGACCCCGTGCAAAAGATCAAAAACTAAATCTTGCTGTGTTGCCGTAATGTCCAACCCTTTTTTGACCACTTTGTGGGTGATATCCAAAGACTTATGGGCAATTTTAAAAGAGGTATCAAATACTTTCTCTGTGGTATTCAGTGCACAGTCATTCGCTTTGGTGGCCAAACCAAGTGCTTTGCCAGTGGCCTTTTCCACTATCGTCTTTTGTGTTCTTTTAGTAGCCATATCTGTATTCTTTTCTATTTATCTAAGTATTACAATGCAAACATAGTCTTAGGTAGTTACAAATGAGTTACAAATCAGTAGGCGTAGGGAAAAATTGTAATGTAAACGCCTTTGGCCCTTGGTTTTATAGGGGTTTTAAAAAAAAAAGAAAAACTTCGTTACGCTATGGCCTCAATTTCCTTTAAAAGGGCCTTGGTGGCGGGAAGGGGGGAAATACCATATTCCTCATCTAAAATGTCGGCGCATTTTTGATAGGTTTTTAGGGCCTGTGGTCGATTCCCTTTCGCGATATAAGCAGACATTTGAATTCGATAGGCATCTTCCCAGGTTTTATCGATGGAAATCGCCTCTTGTGCCAGGCGAATACTTTCCATGGGGTTAGAGGTGACCAAGAGTTCTGCAAGGTTGACTAAAGCTCCCAGAATCAGCACCTGGATCTTTTCGCGTTCTTCTGAGGACCAGTCTTCGTAAATGCGGTTGGGGAGATAGGAACCGTGGTAGAGTGCAACGGCATTTTGATAGGCTTCCTCAGCCAGTTCGGGATAGTTGACCAATGCCTTATTGCCCATGATAATGTAGTTTTCGATGGCTTCCACATCGATCCAAACCAAATCCAAATTGAGCTGATAGGTCAGGCCTTGTCGTTCTACATAAATGGCTTCGGTTCGTGATGCCCGGTGGGGTTCCAAAACCTTATTCACCCCGTGAAGGGCCACTTTAAAGTCGCGATCGTCCCCTTCTTCCCAGAGATGATCCATGATTTGTTCTTTATGCAGGGCGTTTCTGTTCCTGTACGAGATCAGGTATTGGATGAGTTGAAGGGTTTTATCCCTACCCCATTCTTTTGCGCTCACTTTTTGGCCCTCCCGCCAAAGGGTGAATTGCCCTAAGGTTTGAAACTTAATAGGGGCTTCGAGCTGAAATTTTTTAAGGCTCGCTACGTCCGATATCAACGTTTCTTTTGACACCGATTACTTCGCTTTTTTGGGGGTAGTCTTCGCCCGGGTTGTTGTTTTTTTGATACCGGTGCTGGTCTCCCGGGAACCAGCCTGGTGCAGGGCATCCACTTTCTTTGAGAGGTCAGCCACAGAATCTGTAAGTTTTTCGAGGCTGTCCTGGATACTCTTAAAATCGGATTTTGAGGCATTGCGCCACTGGTCAATCGGCACCTTTTCCCAAAGCTCCTCGCCGTATTCGCTGAGTTGATCTTGTAGCGTGGCCACTTGCTTTCGGGGATCCTTGAGGGTTTCCTTGATGATTTTTGGGCCAGTAGCCGCTACTGATTTAAACAGGGAGAAACTTTTGGTCAAAATATTTTCCTGCTCTTCCGTTGATCGGTCATTAGTGGCTTCCCTGGTAAGCTGTGCAAGGTGTTCCTGAATAAAGGTGACCGCATCATTAAAGTCGGTAAAATTAGTATCCTCTCCACCTTGTACGTGGGAGACATTCCCCCGCCACTGCACTTTGGACTCCCCATTTTCATCGTATATTTTCTGGGTAAACCGCACCATAAATGATGCGGTCTGCGCTTTTTTTGCCATTTTTTCTTGTATTATTTATAGAAATTCGACTTTCCGTCCTTTAAAGATAGGTATAAGTCTTTGGTAATACGGCAATACTCTCCTGAGGTCATTGAAAAGGACTTGTAGTTGTGGTTGGAGCCCTTTTTGACGCTACTCTTCAATTACCTCCATGGATTCAACTTGCTGCTTTTAGCGCTATTACTTGCCAACGTCAAAATCTCCAACCGAAGTTCAGACCACCCCGCACTTGGACCTCTTGACCGACATTATCTTCGGAAGGTAACCCAAGGTTTCTGCCTACCCCAAAGCCTAAATCTACCAAAAAGCCACTTTGGCTTATCCATTTCCAGCCGATTCCCGCGCCAATGGAAGTTTCAAAAAAACTTTCTTCACTCACAGTATCATCTACACTACTGAACGTGACCTCTTCAAAGGTGAAGAATTTCAGGAAGCCTTCGGCGTAAAAACCTTTTGCCCCATAGTCCTCTTTGGAAAAGAAATACTGCCGGTAATATGGCGTTAGAGAGAATTTTTCATATTCTGAATAATCATC
>JANQHL010000221.1 GCA_028277085.1 Flavobacteriaceae bacterium | reverse complement strand
CAATGAGTTTGTAGAAAAAACGGATTTTATCAAGGTCCGTAATATTGGTATGAATTATGTGATAACCCCACGTTTCAGTACCATTTTTGACAGAATAACTATTGGGGCTAATGTGGTGAACCCGTTAAATTTTGCCGCCTCATCATTTGACCCCGAGGTCACCCAAAGTGGGGCGGCACAGGGTCAGAATGGCGCTTCTACAGGGGGGATTTCATACGCCGTGTATTCCGCTCCACGACAATTTTTAACCTCCGTCAGAATTAACTTCAAATAATATCAAAAAACACGTTACAATGAAACCAGGAAGTATATTTTTAATTCTTTTATCAGTAGTCCTTGGCTCTTGTGTTGAAAATCCAAATGTAACAGAAGAGATCTATTTAAGCACTCCAAATTCAGCAAAAAGCTGGGTTACGGGTCTTAGGGGGCAACTGGCACTGACCATGAACACGGTGTTGATCAACACCGAAATGGTCTCCGATAATCACTTTAACAACAGTACGCTCTACAGCAAGGTTTTTGACGGACCGGTAATCCTTTATACGGATCTTGATGTAAATATTTTGCAGCAGGAAATCGGGAGGTTACGTGAAATGGCTGACTTTGGGTTGGATGATGTTGCTCAGGCCGATGAGGCCATTGCGGCAGAGGATTTGGCCTTTATGCACTTCAGCAGGGGTTTTGCGCTACTGCTTGCGGGTGAAAATTTTGTAGGACTTCCCATCGAACCTCTTGGGGAAGTGGTAGATTGGAGGACCTTATTGGAGATAGCCCTTGAAGAATTTGACCTGGCCATAGCACAAACTTCAGATACGGAGGCAACTGCGGCCTATGAACTTTTGAAGGCCAGAGCGTATTACCGCTTGGGAGACCTCACCAATGCAAAAAACCTGGCCGGTGCGTTTATGGGAGATACGTCTTTGCTTTTTACGGTAGATTTTGATGGGGAGAACGGGTTTAATAATCAATTGCAGGGCGCTCTATTTCCTATAGGCCCCAATCAATCTTTTGAACCCCTGCCCAGATTGGATTTCCTGGATCCTAAATATTTTAACCAGGGAACCGCGGCTTCGGACCAAAGACCCGTGAGCCTGGCAAAAGTGGAAGAAGCCTATTTGATCATGATGGAAGCTTTACTGGCGGAAAACAACTTGGGTGAAGCACAGTCCGTTGGAGTAGCCTTATTGGATGTAGTTGAAGCACGACCTACAGTGCTCCTGGACGACAGTGCGGAGACCAGGATAGGCCCGAATAGAGAAGGGTACCCCACAACTGCGGTTCGTGTCAGGGAAGATGAAAATGCAGCATTCAAGGACGGATTTATATTGGATCGTCAAGCGGGGGAGGTAACCGCTTTTACCGTTTCGGGAACTAAAGTGACACGAGAGGACATTGAAGCTACGTCCACTGTTGATGAGTTACTCTACCTGGTGTATAGACTTCGTCAGGAGATCTTTATCAGTGAAGGAAGACGAATGAACGATTTGGGGATCCGTTTTCCTATATCTGAAACAGAACAGTTGAACAATCCCAATGTGAGTGCCACTGATATTGAGGCTGTAATTCCGGATTTTATTCCTTTAAATGGCGGAATGGATGGTTTTACAGTGGATGCGGCCACCGGAGATGTCACCATTTTATTTGACATGAACAGGGTAATTGTTGAAAACAAAGCATCTGATGAGATTGTCCCATTCCTATAAATTATTGCTCTTATTCGGAATATTATTCTTCAAATTCGTATCTGCACAGGAGCATCCAAAATATGTGGTGGTGATTAGCATAGATGGGTTTCGGCCGGAGTTTTATACAGATCCGTCCATGCCCACGCCACACCTTCAGGAAATGTATGCCAAAGGGGTGGGTGCAAGGGAAGTGACCGGTGTTTTCCCATCGGTCACCTATCCTTCACATACCACATTAATTACCGGGGTAACGCCCAGGGAACACGGAGTGTATTACAATACTACCATACAGGAAGATGGCTCCCCCGGCAACTGGGTGTATGATTTTAAAGCGATCAAAAGCAAGACCCTTTGGCAAGCGGCCAAAGAGAAAGGACTGGTTACGGCCTCCGTATCCTGGCCGGTTTCCGTGAATGCCAAGTATATTGATTATAACATTCCGGAGTTCTGGTCCTTTGAAAATCCAAGGGACCGTAGAGGGGCAACTTCGGAAAAAGCCAACCCCAAAGGCTTGTTTGAAGAAGTGGTCAAGAACGCCACGGGCACCTTGGAGATCAATGATTACAATCTCTTTTCACCAATAATGGATCAAAATTTAGCGCGGATTGCCGGGTATATCCTCAGGAAATACAAGCCTAATCTATTGACCATCCACTTGCCGATTACTGATGGCGCTCAACACAGAGAGGGCAGGGAAGGAGTATTGGTAAGGAAGGCAATTGCCGGGGCGGACAATGCTGTTGGGATCATTCGCGATGCGTTACAAAAAGCCGGGATAGCAGAAGAAACCACCATTATTGTTACCGGAGACCATGGTTTTGTGAATGTACATACCCTGGTATCACCCAATAGTATTTTAGTCAAAAACGGACTATATAAGAAAAGGGAAGGTAGACCAAAAGCGTTCTTTTTTGCTTCCGGAGGGGCCGCTTTTTTGCATTTGGGAGATCCAAATGACACAAAAACCTTAAAAGAAGTGGAACAGCTATTTTCGGACTTGCCTTTTGAAGTACGAAGTACTTTTGATATGCTTCACGAGGATAAGATCGCAGAACGCGGAGGTGATCCCAGAGTGAAACTGGCATTGACGGGAAAAAAGGGATACGGCTTTGCCAATAGTGCAGGATATAGTTTTGGAAGAAGCGCAGAAGGAAATTTTATGTCTAACTATAAAGGAGGAGGAACCCATGGACACTATCCCGACTTTTATGATATTGCCACCGGTTTTGTGGGCTATGGGAGGGGTTTGATGGAGCAAAAAACAATTGAAATAATGCTTCTTGAAGATGTGGCTAAAATTGTAAGTGAGCTATTGGAAATAGAGTTAAACCAGGGGGCCAGTTACTACCATAGCGCATTAAAAGAGAAGAAGTAGTGTTTTTTTATTCACTACTACATTACCACTTACCCCTGTTTGAGTTAGTTGCAGCAGGTGTAGTTTTTTGATTAGCGGGAAGCGCAGTGTTTACGCTGCGCTTTTTTGTGTTAGTTAGGTATAATTCCCCTCAATCAGGCAACTAAATTCATTTTTAAACGACTACAAACGTTTACAATCGAAATTAAGTGCTTTCTAACCGAATAGCAAGTAATCCCCTGACTAGGTTTGCAGTGTCGGATGAAGGACGTCCGATAGTATTAACTGTTTAACCCGTAAAATTTTAAAAAATGAATGCACTTAGAAACAAAGTACAGTTGATTGGAAATTTAGGACAAGACCCCGAAATTGTAAACCTGGACAATGGTAGAAAGTTAGCAAAGTTTGCACTGGCCACCAATGAAACGTACCGGAACAAGAATGGGGAAAAAGTCACGGACACCCAATGGCACAATGTGGTTGCCTGGGGAAAGACGGCAGAAATTATTGAAAACTATCTAAGCAAGGGGAAAGAAGTGGCCATCGAAGGCAAGCTCACCTCCCGCTCCTACGAAACCAAATCGGGGGATAAGCGATACATCACTGAAATCCAGTGCAATGAACTGTTGATGTTGGGAAAATAACACCTAATGTCAGGCATCGGGAAAAAGGGGCAATTCGCCCCTTTTCTTTTTTCTAATGAAATTTTAACAATAACTTATAGAAAATGGTGCAACTCTTAACAACGATTTGCGTCTACTATTACGTAATTCTTACAGTGAAAGGCAATTTGTTACATATCGTGTTTTTTATATTTGTAGCTCCGCTTATGGCTGTTGCCCAGCTGTCGCTGGATGCCACGGAGCACGCCTTTTACAAAGATTTGGCGGTAAAAGATGCGCAACACGAACTGTCGCTACCCCAGTTGAGCAAAGAGGATGAGGCCGATTTTTGGGCGGATCAGAAGGATTTTGAAGTGCAGTTGTTTAAAGCCAATCCTGCTGCCTACCGCATTTATTTGAATACCAAAGGAATGGCGTATCGGCAATATCAGGTGCTTTACGGGGAAAACTACGGTGATCACAGTGAAGAATTTGCACGCCAGGCTGCGTTCTATATAGTGAGGGGACAGCTGGATGAGGAGGTAGTGTACGCCACCAAGGCGAAGTTGTCGACTCCCAAAAAATAATCTAAGCTACCTTTTTCAGCAAATCATAGCACGGACACTTCTTACAACGCTTTTGCTCCCCCTTTTTGTATTTCTTACAACATTTGGTTTTGCACTTGCCCGGGTTGAGTTCCCTTAAGCGACTTTGTTGTGCAGGAGTGACATCTTTTTTCCTTTTGCCCATACCTTTCGGCTATGGGAGCAAAAATACATTATTTTAAATTAATCTAAATAAAAAGTTTTCAACAGCTTATTCCTCCATTGATTCGGAAGCCGCACTTTCTACTGTCAATTGTTGGATATCCCTGTCAAACAAGTACAGTCCTCCTTTGTCATTGCCAATAAGATTGATCTTGTCCAGCACAGTTCGGGCAAGGGCTTCTTCTTCCAGTTGTTCCGCAACATACCATTGCAGGAAGTTATGGGTGGCATAATCTTTTTCCTCCAGGGTCACATGAACCAGTTCGTTAATGCTCTGGGAAACAAAAAGCTCATGATCGTATAGTTGCTGAAACATTTGTTGCATTGTGCCAAAATCTGTATCCGGGGCTTTTAATTCCGAGATTTGGGCATGCCCGCCGCGTTCGTTTACATATTTTACCAGCTTTAACATGTGCATGCGCTCTTCATCGGAATGGCCATACATAAAACCGGCTACACCTTCCAGCCCTTTTACCTCGGCCCAGGAGGCCATAGAAAGATAGACCTGGGAAGATTCCGCCTCAATTCGTATTTGATTATTTAGTGCTTTTTCAAGTTTTTTGGATAACATAGTCTATCATTTAGAATTGCAAAAGTACAAAAACGGCAGAGGTTCTCTTAATGATTCGGAGCATTAAAACCGTACGGCTATCCCTACTGTGTTTACCCCAAAACTAAGACTCCAATCCACTGCTTTTTCCGGCTCGGAATTATATTTTTGGGTGTACTTTCTATCCAGGTATTTATTGATAGACTCCACGATAAAGATGCTGAGCACAGTTCCAAAAGCGACATCTGAGATCCAGTGAAACCTATCTCGTACCCGGGCGAGTCCGGGAATGGATCCAAGTGTATACAATCCGGCTTTGATCCATGGGCTTTTGAATTGTTTGGCAATGGCATAGGCATTGCTAAAGGCCAAAATAGCATGCCCTGAAGGAAAGGAATCATAATTGAACACCCGATCCAAATGAAAAGGCTTGTAAGTACTGGAAGGATCGCCACTTTTGGGTCTGGCCCTACCAATAATCCGTTTGCTTACCTGCTGTAAAAACCCTCCTGCGGTGGCTGAGGCAATTAACAAGACCCCTGTTCTTCTCAACTTTTCATTTCTCAGGAAAAGCCCGGTAAGGTAGACCCCTCCGGTCACCGCATAGTTGTTTTGAGGGTTGCCATATCGGATACCAAAATCTACCAGGCCATCGGGAATATCATCTCTAAAACCGTCGGCCCAGTGATCAAATTCATCGTCTACTAGAAATAAAGCTGCAGTACCCGCAGCCGTAACTCCAAAGTGGGTCCATTGCTCTCCTTTCCAATATAAGGGCCTGGAATAGGCATGGCCTATGCCTCCCATAATAGTTCCCAGGTCATAGGTAAAGTCCTGCCACAAGTTCTTATCGGTACGGATAGCGGGATTGCTTTCTCCTTGTGATAGCAGTGGACTATAACAACTTAACAGGCCACACAACAATAGTAGCTTTCGCATGGAAAGTTTATTTAAGGTTAAGAGTAGGTAAAGTTAAAAAAATAGCTCCTGCGCTACACGAAAAGTATTGGCATGTGCTTCTACTATAATTTTAATATCAGGAGAATACCCCCCACCCATGCTACATTGTACCGGGATACCATTGGTTTTACATGTTTCCAGGACAAATTGGTCCCGGGCGGCACAGCCTTCGAGTGTCATTCCCAAAGTACCTAGCTTGTCTGTAGCCACCACGTCTACCCCGCAGAGGTAGAAAATAAAATCGGGCTGAACGTCATCGAGCAGCTTGGGCAATGTCTCTTTCAGGATGCTGAGATAGGTAGTATCATCAGTCCCTCTTTCCAGAGAAATGTCCAGGTCGGATTCTTCCTTTTTAAAGGGATAATTGGCTTTTCCATGTATGGAAAAAGTGAAAACGGTAGCGTCATCGGCAAAAATTTCAGCAGTTCCATTGCCTTGATGCACATCCAGGTCTACTACCAGTATTTTTTGAGCTTTCCCCCCGGCCTTTAAATAGTTCGCTCCGATGGCCTGGTCGTTCAACATACAAAAGGCCTCGCCGCGGTTGGAGTAGGCATGATGGGTTCCCCCAGCGATATTCATACTAATTCCATACTCCAACGCATACTCACAACCGGTAATCGTGCCCTGTGCAATAATACATTCGCGTTGTACCAGCGCATCAGACAGCGGAAAGCCAATTTTACGCACTTCACTGGGTTTTAAGTCCAGGGCGGTGAGGTTCCGGTAGTAGCGTTCTTCATGGGTGGAAAGAATGTACGTTTCGTCTGGAAAGACAGGTTCAAAAAAGTTGTCCGGAGAACAGGTTCCCTCATGCAACAATTGCTCCGGGAGCAGTTCGTATTTGATCATTGGGAAACGATGCCCCTGTGGCAAGGGATGTTTGTAGATGGGATGATAGGCTATTTTAAGCATTAGGAAATGGGTATCCCATTGGTACTATTGTCCTCATCCGGCCCTACAAAGATCAACTTACCATTTTCAGCTTCCGCCATTAGCAACATCCCCTGGCTTTCCACGCCACGCAATTTTCTAGGGGCTAAATTGACCAATACGGTAACCTGCTTGCCAATGACCTCTTCCGGGTTAAAACTTGCTGCAATCCCGGATACGATGGTACGAGTATCCAATCCGGTATCCACTTTAAGTTGGAGCAGTTTGTCGGTTTTAGGGACTTTTTCGGCAGCAATAATGGTGCCTACACGCAGGTCCAGTTTGGCAAAATCCTCATAGGAAATGGTGTCTTTTTGTGGGGCTAGTGGCATTGCTTCGTTTTGATTACTTTGTTTGGTAGCTTCCAACTTTTGCAGTT
>JANQHL010000077.1 GCA_028277085.1 Flavobacteriaceae bacterium | reverse complement strand
TTCAAACTGAAGATGTAATTGTAGTAGTGGAGGCTGAGCATCTTTGTGTGTCCACCCGTGGCGTAAATGATAAGACCAGCCGAACCACTACCTTGGAATATGGTGGCCGATTCAATGATATCGACTTGCGAAATGAATTCTACGGACTAATTTGAATGCTAATGATATGAATAGGAAAAGTGCCATAGCTATTTTAAAAAGTCAGAACAAACGCATCACCTCCAAGCGTTTGGCAATTCTGGAACTCTTTATGGATAATTCAAAACCTTTTGCCTTATCCGAAATAGAAAAACAATTATCTGGTTCCATGGATCGCGCGACAATGTACCGCACACTACACACTTTTGAAGCAATGGACCTTGTTATAAAATTGGTCGACCACCAGGGCACTTGTCTATACATGTTAAATCACGAAAAACACAGGAAGCAAAGTATACATCCTCATTTGCACTGTAGGGAATGCGATAGAATAGTCTGCCTGCCAGGCCTGCCAGATGAGTATATGGAAGGACTCAAAAAATATAACATTGAAGAGATGTATTTCCTGATGCAAGGAAAGTGTCTCGAATGTTCCCATTGCCAAAAAGCAGAAGACGCAAACAGAGAACATTTGTACTCGTCAACATGAACGAAAGAACGGTCTATATAAAGAATTCACTTTCAGGAGAAAAGGAACCATTTGTCCCTATTGTGAAAGGAAGGGTAGGGATGTATGTGTGCGGCCCTACGGTCTATGGCGAGCCGCATTTGGGACATGCACGATCAGCGATCACATTTGATATAGTGAACCGGTATTTCAGGTTCCTGGGGTATCAGGTGCGATATGTCCGTAATATTACGGACGTAGGCCATCTGGAAGATGAATTGAACGAACAAGGTGAGGATAAGATTGCAAAAAAAGCCCGTATCGAGCAGCTCGAACCTATGGAGGTGGCTCAGCATTATACCAATTTATACCGCAATATGATGGCCAGGCTCAACATATTGCCACCGTCAATAGAACCTACAGCTTCGGGGCATATTGTTGAACAGATTAATATGATCGAGGAAATCATGGCCAATGGTTTCGCCTATGAAAGGGACGGTTCAGTGTATTTCGATGTTGTGGACTATGCGAAAAAGCATCATTACGGACAGCTCTCTGGCCGGGTATTGGACGACCTACTGGCTGGAAGTCGTGTATTGGAAGGACAAGAGCAGAAAAAACATCCCGCAGATTTTGCACTCTGGAAAAAAGCGGAGGCCGAACACATTATGCAATGGCGTTCTCCTTGGGGAATGGGTTTCCCCGGATGGCATATAGAATGCTCGGCCATGAGTATCAAATATCTTGGCCTTCCATTCGATATACACGGGGGAGGCATGGATCTTAAATTCCCGCATCATGAAGCGGAGATAGCCCAGTGCCATGCCGCCTTTGGCCGTGCACCTGTTCACTATTGGATGCATAACAATATGGTAACACTCGATGGGCAGAAAATGGCAAAATCCAAAGGTAACTTTATCTCCCTTGGTCAAATGTTCAGTGGAGACCATCCGTTACTTGAAAAAGCCTATAGCCCTATGACGCTTCGCTTTGTAATGTTGCAGGCGCATTATGGTAGCACCATTGATTTTTCAAACCGGGCGATCAAGGCAGCGGAAGTAGCTTGTGGAAAATTACTAAAAGGACTAAGTCTTATCGAGGGATTGCGCAAGAAGGGGTCGGAGAATGTCGACAACGACTTATCGATACAAATAGTGAACACCTGCGAACGTTGCTACGAAAACATGGATGATGATTTTAATACAGCGGAAACCATCGCCAGTCTTTTTGAGCTTTTACGGTTGGTGCACAAGTTGAAACAAAACCAGGGTGACCTTTCGGTGGAGACACTGACCGTTCTCCAAAACACCTATCGGGGCTTTCTTAACGATGTGTTGGGCATACGTGATGAAACCAAGATAAGCTCCCAGGATGAGCTGTTTCCCGAAATGATGGATATTCTGATCGAGGTGAGGCAACAAGCACGTGCCAACAAATACTTTGAATTCTCGGATTATATAAGAGAACGACTGGCTACTATCGGAATAAAGGTAAATGATGATAAAGAAAGTGCCACCTATGAGACCGACAGGTATTAGTATCGAGGGAGTTATGTTGGAAAGGTGGGAAAATAGTCATTTCTAATTTTCCCGACTTAACTGAAATACAACCTCCGGACATTCTCGAATTGATTTTAGTTTTTGAAGCGTTTGGCAACTTCAAAATCAAGGTAGTGTTAGGTATTACATCTAAAAGCGACCTATGAAAAGGATTTATGATAACTCCTTGGTTGATCCATAATTTTACCAAACGAAGGGTTGTCCTTCTATTTAGCTAAAGAAAAAGAAAAAACTATGAGGTTATCGCTTATTTTAATTCTTAGTCTTGTATATATGACCGGGGCTTGCCAGACAAAATTCGACTCAAAAGAGGAGAATTTCGCATACCCAATCCAAAAGACCGATGAAGAGTGGAAGAAGATACTTTCTGATGAGCAATTTTACGTGCTACGTCGGCAGGGTACGGAGTATGCCTTTTCCGGAGCATATTGGGATAATAAGACGAAAGGAACCTATTACTCAGCGGCTACAGGTCAACCCTTGTTCCGCTCAGAGCATAAGTATACATCAGGCACTGGATGGCCTAGCTTTTACAGGCCAATTGAGGAAAATGCTGTCAAAGAGATTGTTGACAGAAGTCATGGCATGGTGCGTACGGAAGTAGTTGATAGCGGAAGTGGTTCACATTTGGGCCATGTATTTAACGATGGTCCGGCACCGACAGGACTACGGTATTGTATGAACTCTGCTGCGCTGCTATTTGTGGCAGACGGTGAGGAATTACCCGCAATAGTAAAAGAATGGAAAGATAAATACGGTAAATAGTTCTTTCTAATTTCCAAGCCCAAGATCAGCGATCATCTGACATTTATCTACGTAATAAATTGCACCTCACACGAAAAATCAAGCACTGTATACCCGTTCGATTTTTTTAGCCGAGCCGATAGTGGCAGGTTGCAAAACGACAACGACATCGGTAAATTTGTGGTAAAAAGATAAGACAGAGAAAGGAAAGCCTGCGGAAGAGGAATCATACCTGTTTGCCCTGTGCTAAAAAGAAACTAAGGATAATGGCCTTGCACCAAGGTTGTGTTAGCGACCTGCACCGAGCTCTGGATTATATTCGCATTAATACATTGATTACATATGCCTACAAACACTAGGACACACAATTGGCAGTTAGAAAATAGCTACGCAAAGCTACCGGCAGTTTTTTTTAGCCTTCAACAGCCCTTTCCAGTAAAAAAACCAGAAATTGTATGTTTTAACAAAAGGTTGGCGAATGATTTGGGGCTCGGGTTTTTAAATCATGAGAAAGAAAATAGCGTCGGTTATTTTTCAGGGAACAAGATACCTGATGGCGCCGAACCTTTGGCACAAGCATATGCCGGGCACCAGTTTGGTCATTTTACCATGCTAGGCGATGGCAGGGCCATTTTACTGGGGGAACAGATTGACCCAACGGGCAAAAGATTCGACATACAATTAAAAGGCTCGGGGCAAACACCATATTCCCGACGTGGTGATGGCAGGGCAACCTTGTATTCCATGCTGCGCGAATATCTCATTAGTGAATCCATGCACCATTTGGGGATACCCACTACCCGGAGCCTGTCCGTGGTTTCGACCGGGGAACAGGTTTTCCGCGGAGAGATGCATACCGGTGCTGTATTAACACGTACGGCAGATAGCCATATACGCGTTGGCACCTTTGAGTATGCGCGTAATTTTGGTTCTGAAGAAGATTTACAAGCGCTTACAACCTACACCATACAAAGGCATTATCCCGAAATTGCAGATGCTGACAATGCCCCCCTTGAACTATTAAAAGCTGTTATGCATAAACAGATAGACCTGGTAGTTAATTGGATGCGGGTAGGGTTTATCCATGGGGTCATGAACACCGACAACATGAGCATAGCGGGCGAGACCATTGACTATGGCCCATGTGCTTTTATGAATTCATACAACCCCAAGACCGTTTTTAGCTCAATTGATACCCACGGCCGTTATGCTTTTGGTAACCAATCCCATGTTGCACAATGGAACTTAGCGATCTTTGCTGGTGCCCTGTTGCCCGTGATTTCCAAAAATCAGCAAAAAGCCGTTGATCTCGCCCGGGAAGTTATAGAAGGATTTCCGCATAAATTTACCGAAAAGTGGTACGCCATGATGTTTGGTAAGCTTGGTATTTTACATCCTGAGGACAAGGATAAAGACCTGGTAGATGGATTGCTATCGTTAATGGAAACCAACAAGGCCGATTATACGCAGGTATTTTTGGCCTTACAACATGATAAAGAACCAGATGGGCCCCTTTTTAGGCAAGAAGAATTTAGGGCTTGGGTGGAAAAATGGAAAAATACGCATCTAGGGGACGAGCGTAAAACGCCAAGCCTAACACTAATGAATACACTAAACCCCAAAGTTATCCCTCGCAACCATTGGGTGGAAAATGTTCTGGAAGCCGCAGTTGAAGGCAACCTGACGCCCTTTAGCCAATTGATGGGTATGCTTTCGAAACCTTATGGTACTCATACTGATGAACTACAATTTCAACAAATACCGGAAGGTTTTGATGCACGTTACCAGACTTTTTGCGGGACGTGAAAAACAAGTCACACCAAAGACCGTTACTGTAAAGCAGGTTCCAGGAACCCTGGAAAATTCTTCCGCGATCACTTGTAAAATAAGGTGTTACCTTTTGGATGCAATGCTAAGCGATTGCATGCCTTGACCACTTGTTGATTTATTTTTATTTTAATCTTCTAATTATTGAAAGTGGAAGCTGAAAGTATATTAATTTTCATAGCCACATTGGGATTAGTGCAGGGAATTATTTTTTGCACATACCTTCTATTTCTCAAAAGTTCTAAATCAGATTCCAGTATATTTTTGAGTCTTTTAATTATAGCCATTTCCTTAAGAATAGGTAAATCCTTGTTGATAAACTATGGGTACATTCCTAATTCTATTTTCATTAATGTTGGCTTGGCAGGTTTCTTTGCAATTGGCCCCTCCTTTTATCTTTATATTCGGTCGTCATTGTTCTCAAAGAAATTGGACCAATCCAAAGTACTGCTCCACTACTTACCTGCCATCATACTTATCCTGTTTTCATGGTTAATTCCGCATAAGATAGATGCAACTTGGTGGAGAATTTTATATTTTATAATTCTTATTCAGTGCTTTGTTTATTTGACTTACACATTTTATGTCTATAAAAAGCATTCAAAAGATAAAACAAGGTTTGCTCCTAAGGAAAGAGTATGGTTTAATGTTTTTATCATAGGGGTGTTTTTTGTTTGGGCGGCGTATTTCATCAATGGACTGTACCTTGAACCTTCTAAATCTATTACCTACCTAATAGGTTCAATTTTATATTCTTTTCTAATATATTCATTGACTTATTTGGTTTTAAAAAGGAGTGTGACTTTTGAGAGGAAATATAGATATTCAACATTGAAAGAATCCGATAGATTGGTCCTTATGGAAAAAATTAATAGGTCCATTCATGAAGACAAAATTTATCGGGATTACGATATTACACTAACAAAAATGTCAGTTTTATTAGGGGTTCCCGCTAATAATTTATCACAGTTCATTAATGAAGAATATGGCCAAAAGTTCACAAACTTCATTAATTCTTTTCGGGTCAAAGAATCCAAACGTTTATTGAAATCGGGGGAAAAGATTTTCAAAATTTCCCATATAGCCTATGAAAGTGGATTTTCAAGCATCTCCTCCTTCAATGCATCTTTCAAGAAAAACACGGGTATGACACCATCTCAATACAGAGATGCTGAATCATAGGTTAGTTCTGTGTTAAAAAGAATGATAATGATTCATTAAAACCGTTTATTTCAATAAATGGGTAACGTACATCATCCGGTATAACCAATTCCACATTTATCAAAATCTTGCCCAATTCAAAAAATGTCTTCTGCCAGAATAATGTCATTTATGCAATGAATGATGACTATTGTATTCTTGGCTTGTTTTAATTGATTAGTTGGTCGTATTGAGCAAATTCTCCATCAAATAAAAGCTTTCCCATTTGCTGTATGTTACTTTTAGTATTGATGGTTAGGTTTAGAAATTTTGACTTTGATATTAAAGAAAGGCCCAAAAATTTGCTTAGTCATCGACCAAATGGGTAAAAGATAAAATTAGAATTGTGAAAGTATACTTTCATTAGGGCACCACAACTTAAATCAATTCCTTTAACCAAAAAATAATGTGTTACAATTATAAAATTGCATGTTGTCCACTACTAATGGTTTTATGTTTCATTATCACCGGTAACGCTCAAACTATGAAATGGCAAGAAGAAGATATAATTGAGATTCAAAATATTCTGGGATACTATTTTGACGGTACTACTAATGGGAATATTGAGGCTTTGAAAAAAGCATTTCACAAGGATTGTAAAATTTACTCGGTTACAGATAAAGGAGATTTGACATTTTTAGATCAAAGCGCATTTCATAAAGCAGTACGAGATAACTACAAAAAATTCAAGCGTAGAAATCTAATTCTATCTATTGATATCACAGGTAATACGGCAATTGCCAAGACAAGATCCGATTATCCTCCTTTTGCATTTATAGACTACTTGAATATTCTAAAAATAAAGGATAAATGGCTTATAGTAAATAAGACATCCTACACAGTACTTAAATCGTCAAATTGAATTTATGAAGGCGATAATAGCAGTTTTTATGTGCTCAATGCTTCTCAGTTATTCCTGCATTCATAAAAAGGAAGGTACAATGGATTTAGAACCAAATAGTAACCTGGCCCTCAACAAGAAGAACATTGAAGATGAAATATGGAAAAGGGAACAAGTATATTGGGGAAGTCTAAAAAGTAGAGATTTCAGCAAATACAAGAGTAACTTGCACAGACATTTTACGGATTGGCCCTCCTCAACAAAGGAACCCATTGATAATCTTGATTCAATGGTAACTTTTGCTTCAAATACGCTCAATAATTTTGCCGAAGTTGATTTTGTGCTAAATCATAAACTCACTCAAGTAATCAATTCCGAAGAGGTGATAGTATATTTTCACTGCAAAATAGTCGGCATTCTGATTGATAACTCAAAAGTTAATAGTACGAACAGAATGATTCATATATGGCACAAAGATGAAGATACTTTTAAACTAATTGGGGGCATGCAATCAGAATTGGAATAAAATCATTGGCTGTAAACATTTTTTAATCCTAGTGAGAACGATTCTATAATGAAACCTTATTCAATGGTCACAAAAACACCGTCTTGTAGCACCATTTTGGTTCTTGTATTCGCTTCGATCTGTTCTTTGGTCAACCAGGCGGTTCTCAACCCTTTCTTTGAAAACAGCTCCAGTTGATCCCCATTGTGGGGGGAATCTTTTTGGGTAGCATTCCCATAGCTCAATAAGACATTGGCCTTTACATCTTCACCAAATTCGATGACCCCAACCCAGGAATCTCCACCTCCAACATAAATATGATCCTCATCGGTGTTACCCGGCCACGCCACTCTAAAGACTCCCATACTACCATTTGCGCCATTGGCTGGTAGATCCTTGCCATTATAATTGATGCGATAATAGTCACCCCAGGGGGTGGCCAAATCCCCAAATTTCCCTTCAATTTCCAAAGCTGCCTGTTCCAATAGTTTCACCGCTGATTCTGGATCGGCCAGCCCATCTGGTGTAGTATTAGGAGCTTCCATACTCCAGGGTGTTGCATAGTTGGCGGGATTCCAAACCCTGAATTTTCTCGCCCAGTTAAAGAACAACAACATGCCTTTGCTGTCTGCATCGGATTCGCGGTCCCATGCTTCCAAAACGACCTTAGCTTCTTTTGCCTTTGCGTTATTCGAAGCATCCACGGCAGCAAAAAGATCATCCAGAATACGGTCGGCAAATTCAAGTCGAGTAGAGTGCTTGTACTCCACCAATTCCTCAAAGCTTATCGATTCGTCCTCAATGAGCATGCGTGCAGAACGTTGTGGTCTGAAGAACATACTCCGAGGGGCCATATACCCTGGATAATCATCCGGATTTAAGGCCATTGGAATAGTACTTGTCCAAGGGGGGTCATTGGCATTTTGTAACCAACCGTTGGCGGGGTTTTTCACTTTGGGTAAATCGGCATAGTCGTGCATCTCGGTCCAAACGTCTACTGATCTTCCTCCTGGAATAACACGGTCCCAGTATTCCCATGCATCTTCACCGCGTTGCGGTACTAAACCATTAAACAGATAGAAAATATTTCCCTCCCTGTCGGCATACATTACATTCCAAAAAGGTATCTGTGCCATTTTCAGGGCAGACTCGAATTCCTCAAAACTGGTGCTGTTAATCATCCGCCACCACTGTAAGTTTATGTTAGGTCGATCAAGCCCCACCATTCGTAAGGCCAAAACCTTATCATCCGTTTGTTTTACTACTGGGCCATGTATGGTTTTCATTACGGGAAAGGTATGTTCTACCCAGGTACTATCCGACTCTTTGATCTTAATTGTTTTGGAATCGGCTTCAAATTCTTTGCGTTCTCCGTCCAAAAGATAGCCACCATCTTTTAGCTCTAATTCGTAAGTATCCGCATTGTCAATAGTATTATTTGTATGACTCCACCCGAGGTGCTCATTAAAACCAATGGCAATCCCAGGTAGTCCGACCAAGGTAGCGCCATACATATTTTTGCCATTGAGGTTAAGATGGGATTCCCAAAAAGTGAATTCTCCCCACCAGGGTAAGTGCGGATTCTGCACCAGCATGGCATTGCCTGATGCCGAACGTTGCGGGCCAATCGCATAGGCATTCGAACCTATATCCGGCCATTGTTGTACTCGCCCCAGGTCATTGCCGCCAATGAATCGTGTAAAGACCACATACATGGCATGCATATTGACATCTTTGGCGGTTAGTGGTAAGACCATTTTGTTTTGATCCTCGATAGTTTCGGGATGCGCTTCAGCATAGGCATTCATTCCATTTACGAAAGCGGTGGCCATGGTTTTTACTTCCGGGTCTTGTTGTGTTTCCCATTCATCCGCCAATTCCGAGAAGCCCAGGGTATGCACTAACATATCATCTTGTAATTTGTCCTTGCCCCAATATTCTGCACCTTTCCCACGTGAGGTGCCGTAAAGCGATAAAATCAAATTCGCATGGCTGTGCATCTGTGCCCATCCCTGAGCAAAGAATAGTTCCTCTGTGGTATCCGCGGTGATATGAGGTACCCCCCAGGAATCCCAAATAAGTGAGGTTTCTGGGGTGCCTTTTTCCGAACAATTAAAATGCAGCAGGCAAAGTGAAATTAGGCCAAGCAGATAGTGTTTTTGCATGATAGTTATATTGAGATGCTTATCCTGTTAAAGATAGTAATATGATGGTTAGTATAGCCGCAGATAAACCTTAATTTCTGGTTAATCCAAAGGCATCAATTTTGTCAGGCGCATCGCCACGGAATCAATTTTGCTACGGGAATAATACACCGGGAAATATTCGTCTTTGGCCCAGGGTTCAAACAGGTTGTCATAAAATGGGCTATCGGGATTACCAGATTGTCCGGGGCCATTGGAGCCCAAGGCGGCATCCCAATCCCCGGTATTCACAATAATTCGAAAAGAAGCACCACTGCTTTGCCTTAAACTACTACCTGTTGAACCAGGGGTATAGCCGTTACCTCCCCTAGGTAAGGGGCCAAGGTCTATTTTAGCCCGTATGGAATCATTTACTGCTTCACTTAGGGCATGTTGCAAATAGGTATGCTTGTTCTTTTCTTGTCCATAGTGCCATAGGTCAATATGCGGCCCCAACCTTTTTTCCAAATCTTCCACGGCGCTATTAAAAGCGTTGCTCAAAAACGCATTCCGTCCTAAGAGTGGGTTTTTCCCAAACCTGGTATCGGGCGCCTTAAGCCATGTTATAATTTTTGCTAGCTGAATTCCCGGGACTATGCCTTTTCCTTCCTCTGGAATGAACTTTTCATTTGCCAATCTTTTAATTTGATTTTCCCAGGCTACATAAATAGCTGCAGGTATGGAATTGGCTTCGAGTTTATAATCCCAATTCCCCAATCTTTCTTTAGCCTTTGCAGCCAATCCGTTAAAATCTACGGGGGCCAGCATGGGAACTAAAATCCTTGCAGGAATGGAAAGATAGTCGGTTTGTAGGGCCCTCATATCCTCCATAGTCAATTCTTTATCTGAGCTAAGCACTTCGTTCACACGGTCACCTCGGTAGGGGTCTGACCATGAGTAACCAATAGCATCCCAATGATCATACTCCTCCGGGGTTACGTTTTGGTTTGCCGTAGCGAGAAAACCACTATCGGGGTTATGATCGTTCGGTTTTTCTATGATGGGTAAATACCCGTCCCATTCGTAACGCCCGTCACCAAGCACAGGAACAAGACCACTAAAATTGTTGCGAATAGGGGCAATGCCTACAGCCTGCCAGCCGATATTTCCATTTTTGTCCGCCCATATCATATTTTCTCCCGGGATATGACTGTAGTTACAAGCTTCCCGAAATTCTTCCCAGGTTGTTGCCTGATCCATCCGCAGGGAAGCCAAATAGGGAGAACCCCCTGGTTCCAACCAGGCGCATCGTACGGCATAGGCCACATTATTCTCGGAGTCAATATAGGTAACGGGTCCATGTACAGTATAATTTAATTGCACGGTATGGTCTTCTTGACCTTTAACCTTTATCGTTTCCGTTAGCTGTGTCATAGTGACCCATTCCCCTTTATACTTGTACTGATTGGGGTTGTTAGGATGTAATTCATAAACATATAGATCTTCGCCGTCAGTTCTAAAAACGGTAAGTCCCCAGGCGCCGTATTCATTATGACCAATGGAAATACCGGGTATTTCTGGTTCACCGCCACCAATTACATTCCATCCGGGTGCCACCAAATGGGTCATGTATCGCAAAGATGGTACGGCGATGGTCCTATGTGGATCATTGGCCATATAGCTGTTGCCATCCACCATACGACTACCGTTAATTACCCAATTATTACTGCCAATGCCATAAACATCATTTTTATCTTCGTAAGTGGATAATATGGTTTCCTCTGCTTTGGTATTGCGATAGGTAGGAACAATATGTGCTTTCTTGAATGCCACTGGTTTGCGATAGGCATTGTACAATGCTAAAATATCCTCCGATAGTAAGGCTGTATTTATGCTTGGGTCAATGGCTACCTTAGGTTCCTTAGGATGAAACCAATACAAATCTTTAACGGTTTCAGGACCTAGCTTTGCAACTGCACGTCCAATTTGCAATTCCTGGCCGATATTTCCCAATAAACCCTGGTGTCTTGAAATAACTACCTCTGGCGTCCATTTTTGCGGTTCGATATTCAAAAGTTTAAACTCGATAGGCAACTTTTCGGGAGTCTTTAAAATAGCTTCGATATACGCATTTACGCCGTTGGTATAGGCTGTAATGATTTCAACACCATCATCGTGGTAATGATTCATTTCAGTAACAATATCGCCTCTAAATTTAAACAAACGCGTACCGATATCTCGTTTTAGCTCTTGTTCTCCCAGAATTTCAGCTACAGTGCCTGTAGCCTGTCTTCGCCAAACCTCAAACTGAAAGAGTCGATCTGCTGCTGCCATATACCCTTGTGCAAAGAATAGGTCGTGTTGGTTTTTAGCATAAATATGGTTTATTCCCCATTTGTCCCTAACCACCTCGACAGGCACTTTAAGTCCTTCCGCCATCAATTCGTTGGTTGGCAGTTTTTCGGAATGATTACAGGAAAATAAAGTGGCGAACACAACTAAGCTAAAAACGTGTCTCATACTATTGTTTTTTAAACGACTAAAATGAAATTCTGAATAATAACATCGCAAAAATTATTAGGACGTTCTCCCTTTTAAGGTTTGATTTGACCATTTTGCTGGAAGAAGCCCAATGAAAATACTAAATATCAACCGGACTCCCCTAAACTACTTCACAACCATTCAGAATAGCAGTTTTTCTTTCTTAACCGAAGCACAAATCAAAAATATGAGGTGATAAAGCTGCATTTCTTCGAGATAGTAAGAAATATTTGATGAACTTTATGTTTAGAACTATCACACTACGTTTAAATCAAAATATACTATCATGAAAATGCTTACGTATTCCAATAATGACCAAATGCCGGCCTTAGGCCTGGGTACCTGGAAATCCGATCCGGGAGTAGTAAAGAAAGCCATTATTGAGGCCATAGCAATTGGGTATCGGCATATAGACTGTGCAGCTATTTATGGCAATGAAAATGAAATTGGAGAAGCCCTGCAAGAATGTATCAAAAATGGAATGGTAAAACGGGAGGACTTATGGATAACCTCCAAACTTTGGAATGATGCGCACAAGCGGGAGGATGTACAGCCGGCCCTGGAAAAGACCCTGGCCGATCTTCGGCTGGATTATTTGGATTTGTATTTGATGCATTGGCCCGTTGCTTTTAAAAACGGCCTTAGCTTTCCAGAAAATAGTGAAGGGTATCTCTCCTTGAAAGAAGCACCGTTGGCGGAAACATGGCAGGCCATGCAGGAGTTGCAAAAGCAGGGACTGGCAAAGCATATCGGCACCTCTAATTTCAGTATACACAAACTAGAACAGCTTATCGCATTCGGGGGGCAAAAGCCAGAAATGAATCAGGTGGAATTGCATCCCTATTTACAGCAACAGGCGCTGATAGATTTTTGTCATCAAAATGACATCCATGTTACTGCGTATTCGCCACTTGGCTCTATGGATCGCCCGGAAGTCTTCAAAAAAGAAGGAGAACCGATTCCCCTGGAAAATGAAACCATCAAAGCAATAGCAACGGCTAAGAGCATTTCACCCGCACAGGTATTACTGGCATGGCCTTTACATCGCAAAATTTCTGTAATACCAAAATCTACCAATCCGAAACGGCTTCAGGAAAATTTTGAAGCGAATGGGATAGCGCTAAGTGATGATGAGATGGGTACCATAGCCAAGCTGGATCAGCATGAACGCATCATTGATGGAAGTTTCTTTGTGGCGGAAGATAAGGGGTACACGGTACAAAATCTCTGGGACGAGTAAAGCGGCTGCAGCAGGGGTTGCGAAAGCCCTCCGTTTTATTCATGATCGTTCAAGACAAATGTGCTACTCGTTTTGAGTTAATTGAACCATACGGCATAGCGTTGTCTCCTTAATTCTAAAGCCAGTTTTTCTTCCATTTTAAGGGCTTCCAACGGTGTTGGCAAAGGAGGGATATGATTGTAAAGACTTGGCCTTAAATACATACCGTACTTTTCAACAATACTTGATGAAAGTTTATGGCCTCTTTTATTTCGGTAACCGGACTTGTGTTGTTTGAAGCGTTCTATGGGTGTCTTACCTGTCATACCAACATACAGACATTGTAGTACTCCGTTGAACTGAGGATTTGCGTTCCGGAACTTAGCGTTTTCTGTAAATACCCTTTTGGATAATTCAACAACATAAATGTGATATGGCATCTCTGGTATTTTGATTAACTTTTAGTTGCCGCTGGAACAATTTAGTATTCCCTCAAATTCGATGCACTTCTGTTTTTAGTTGTACAGTGTCCAATACCAACCAGGTCGCAGGGATGTCTTTTAGATCCCCTCCGTGATACCCCATGATAGCCCCGGGATTGATTAACAGGGTGTTACCCACCATTTCATCGCTTACCAAGGCATGGTTATGCCCATAACACACGATGTCGAACCCTCCATTAAGCGCGATTGCCCTGGCCTTGTCCGGGTAGTGGTTCATGGCTATGGTGCGCTCACCTAAGGTACTTCTAAAATATTCTCCATGGATATGAACATTCGAATAGTTCCTTGAATTTCCAATGATTGCTGCAACATCCCCATCGTTATTGCCCAAAACAATATGAATTGGTTTGGGATACGCCTTACCCAATAAATGGATGATAAAAGGCGAACAAAGGTCACCACAACAGAGCATGGCTTCTGTAGCTTGTAGTTCTGGCTTGGCCAAAGCTATTTGCAGGTTCCAGATGTTATCGTGAATATCAGAAATTATTGCAGCCTTCATGCTTGTGAACTATTAATTTTAAGATAGATTCGGAATAATCACATTGAATATCAATAAGTATAAAATAACTCCAACCATTATTCCTATCGCAAAGGCTGTCCAGTTTTTTTTCTTTTTGTTGTTCATCTAATTGTTTTTTTGAGCTTTTTAAGTTGCTATCCTTGTGCTTTTATCAATCTATTTTGGGAACCTTTCTATAGTTAAATCCGTATTCCTCTTGAAGCCTATGATTCATGTAATCATCTGGAGGATAAACCGATATCACTAACGTATCATTTTTAGATTTAAGCCATTTCACGAAATCAATGAAATCGGCTCCGTGGGCTACTGTCCTGAATCGTATCAATTCAGTTTTTCCCTTGAAGTGGAATTTGATTTTATTTAGTGTAGGGCCTCTACGAACCGCTATGTATTCTAATGCCACAATATTCTCGTATTGAATCCTTGCCTTATTGTTTTTAAAGATGTAATTGACAACCATGAATTGCTCATTGAATCCAACATCGACTACACTGTTCCTGGTGCGAAGAACAAACCAAAGGGAAATGAAAGTAGTTACCATCATGACACTTATTTGGGCAGCTATATTTTCAGTCGCATTCACCCCAATAAAACCAAAACCAATTACCATTACAATTGTTATCACAGCATCAGTAATGTAAAATCTTGATGAAGAGTGGTATTTGAGCATCAAAAAATCGTTTTTTCAACAATTTGCTCAAAGATAGATCATATCAGTCGTTGTCCTCCTGCAGTTCAATACTATCTTGATTTCCATGTATGGTTTTATCTTCCTCGAAAATAGCATTGGACATTCCGATCATAAAAGCCGCTATTACCAGGGCAATTTTTCTTTTTATCCATTGAAAAGGATGTTGCTGCATTCTCAACCTGGGCCGATCGTTGCTTTTTGGTTTATACATTGTTAGGATAGCAAATGATTAGACATTTGATCAATACGCTCTCGCAATGGAGATTTCATAAGTATGGACCTTTGAACCTCTTATGCTGTGTATAAACCTGGGTAAGGACTTTTGGAGGGGTTTGAAAGTCTTGCGCGGAGATATCGAGTGGCAAAAGAATCAATTTCGTTAGAAATAGACTTTCGTATTTTCAAAGCCACTTTTATGGAAGTAGAACAGGTATCTTTAAGTTTTTTATAGGTGACAATAATGATTAATACGGTGCTAGTATAAGCTAATGTCAGACCGTATCGGTAATGACAAATACGCCCTAATTTTGACTTAGTTTGGTGCGCACCTGTCGAGATTTCACAATAGGCAAGGGAATTTGATTGAGTGTGTATACCGTATTCTCCGGTTGCCAAACCAAAGATCAGAAAGAGGGAAAACAGCTGTTTTGTAAACGTTGCCAACCTAATTATTTCAAATCGCACTTATTACAAATATACGCTACTTATAACCGGATGTTTTGTATTCAATATTTTGATTCCCTGGATGAAAACTTGATTTGAAGTGTCGTTTGACCAAAAAAAATCTTCTCGCTATTTTTTGGAAAGCGCTTGGTACACTTCTATATAGTTATCCGTTGCAAACCTATCAATACCCAGTTTGGACCAATCATGAAACAGTTCAAATCCTCTAACCCTGGCCCTGTTATCAAGATTCCCCATAGTTCCCAGAGTGACCACAATGCCTTGCTCCCGTAATTTTTGATAAAACAGGGTATCCTTGATCGTTAAACCAGTGAAAGCGGCAACCTTGGAGATATTTACCTCGGAATCGAATAGTTTTTCCAAAACCGTCAAACTGCCTATGGAAACGGAAATATTTATCTCGGAATCATAATCATGCACCAATTCTGCATCTCGGAGGGAGTAGGTGATAATTTCTGCTTTGTCCACAATTTTATATTCCCTTATTAGGTCTACCACTTGACGAAAGGTGGTTTTATCCTTTACGTCTATGCTCAGGAAAGTATTTTCGTCCTTAACCCAGGCGAAGACCTCTTTTAAGGTGGGCACCTTAAAACTTGTAGGTGTATTCTGAGAGTCCATTAAAACCCCTTTTTTAACCTCTTCCAGCGTATAGTCCTGAAGATAACCTGTTAACGAGGTCGTCCTATCCAACTTTTTATCATGCATCAATACCAGAACGCTATCAAGAGTTGGTAATACGTCAATCTCAATCATTATACCGGCAACTGTTTTCGAAGTATTTTTTAGAGTTTCAAGGGCATTTTCAGGGAGCCCAACTAATGGGCCTCCCCTATGTGCACTAATAGCAGCAAATTTTATATTAGAATTGCTCTCGATTTTCGATCCGGATCTACATCCAAATGCAAAAAGAGTTATCGCGACATAAAGCAATAAGATGCTATTTATTTTCAATTTCATTACATAGCTAGATTAATAGGTTACTAATATCTTTTTTTGAACTAATGTTTATCTGGATTTTTTCTCTGAAAGCTTTAGCACTGATTATTTGAATGTTTAACCAACTGAAATCCTATTGCGATTACTTCGTCAAAGCAATGCTATAAACAATTCTCAAGCTTGCAATAATTCCACTTTGAATAGAAGCCGTTTTGGCTTGACGGTTGTCACCAATGCTGATAAGCGGCAGTGTAAAATCGACTTTTTGGTCAGCCTCGTATTGATGATAGCTTCTGCCGAAGGAGTATCCGAATCGGCCTTCCAGGAAAAAGTCACCAAAAAGCTGATAGCGGGCATAAAGCGTCTCATCGATACTACGCCTATCGATATAGTCTCCCCGGTAGGCAGGGTCCCCCAGTCGGTAGGTAGTTACGAGGCCAAAATGACTCCAGCCAATGTCCAATCGCTTATTAATTTGATAACTTAGCTTGCCGTATATTGGAAACAGTCCGTTGACACTCCACTTTTCATGCAATCTCCAATCCAGATTCACCAGAGGAACCAAATTGGGTCCAAAGAATTCCTGATTAAATAAGGCACCAAAACCCAATTTAAAATGGTCGTTGTACTTCTTGTCATACACAGCAATACCTCCGAGTTGCCAGTGGGTTGAATTAATATTCACAAAATCGGTCATAAAACGTGGTGCGAACAGCAACTGGAGGGAGTTCCCATTCTTTAATTGCTGAATAAGGCCGGTGCGTAGGACAAAGCCATGAACGCGAATGGGATTCATCACCGCTTCCGGCAGGACTTCATCGGTGTCTACTCCCCAAAAAAAGTAATTGATACCGGAATACCAAATACTTTTTTGAGATAGCTCCACCGGGGCTACAAAAGATGCTGCGATACCTTTCTCGGTACCTTTTCCCGTATAGATAGAATCATAGGCAGATGGAAACCCATAACTCCCTGAAAGTGTAAATAGGTCGATACGATCCTGACCTATGACTATTGGCAATGTCAAAACAATTGCTAAGACAGATAGTATGGATTTCATCAGTAATTAAGTATACCTGATTTTACAGTATTCGCATAGTTATGGGCTACAACAATCCTTTGTTCAAATCTTCATGTAATTTCCACACTATCCGCTGAAGTTATAATTAAGACTATTGAAACAGTGATCCATATGGACTTCGCTATACATTTTTCTTATACCTTAAATATACCCGGGCTTCTAATTGATTAATGTCAGTACAGGATTGATTATCTTTAGGCGTACCTAAATGTAACCAAAATGAAAAGATTTATCACCCTATTACTGATCGCAAGTTTAGTAGGCTTCGCATCCTGCAAACCTAAAACTTCAGAAAATGCAGCTACTGAGGAAACAGTTGAAGCAGTTCCGGTAAATGTAAAAGGACAGCAGGTGGCTTATGCCACTGATTCTACCAATCTCAAGGGATATATCGCTTATGATACAAATGCCAAAGAAAAAAAACCTGGTGTTTTGATTGTCCATGAATGGTGGGGTCATAATGATTATGTACGCCAACGGGCGGATATGCTGGCTGAGCTTGGATACACTGCATTAGCAGTGGATATGTACGGTGATGGAAAACTAGCAGATCATCCTGATGATGCGGGAAAGTTTGCGATGAGTGTGATGACCAATCTGCCGGAAGCTACCGCACGTTTTGATGCGGCTATGGAGCTACTAAAATCGCACGCTTCTGTAGACGGGGAAAAGATTGCGGCTATAGGCTACTGTTTTGGGGGTAGTGTGGTATTAACAATGGCCAATTCCGGGGCGGATCTGGATGCTGTAGCAGCTTTTCATAGTGGAGTGCAGCTACCGGTAATGCCCAACGATAAACTTAAAGCCAAGGTTTTAGTATGTAATGGGGCGGAGGATCCTTTTATAAGTTCCGAATCTATTGCAGCATTTAAAGCTGCTATGGACTCCATTGGGGCTGACTATAACTATGTGGCTTATCCAGGGGTAAAACACAGTTTTACGAGTAAAGAAGCGGATGCCAATGGGGAAAAATTTGGGTTGCCTTTAGCGTATGATGCTGAGGCAGACGAAAAGTCCTGGGCCAGTTTACAGGAATTGTTTGCGGAAGCATTCTGAGGAAAAACGGACGCCAGAGTATCTATTAGTTTAAGTTCTTAAGAGGGCTATTCATCCAAAATTCTTGTTTAAGCTCCAGGTACATTTTAGGCTGTGATGGTTCCCCTAACGATTGGGTTTTATTGAGAAACAAAGCCTTACTTTTTGTTCGGACCGCTTTAGTAGTAATCACCTTTTGGGTAAAGAACTCCCTAAACTGATCCAAAAGCTCAGATTCCCGATGTCCTAAAACATTCCCTTCAGCATCTACCATTTTCTTCACAGCTATTATCAAATGGTCTTTCGCGTCGTCATCGGATTTCAAAAGAAGTTCCGATAGCGCTTTTTGTTGCGCTTTATTTTTTTGTGAAAATTGTAAAACATAAGTGGAACTATTTGTCTTAGATATACTGTCGATGTCAATTTTTTCCCCTTGAAGAAAACACCAAAATCCTTTGGCTTCAAATCCTGCCAGTTCGCCGCGGGTTTGTTTAGTTTCAGGTCCAATTTCAGGGTTAAATCAGTCCCAGATCCTGTTACAATCTTTTGCTTTTCCCCATGCCCTAAATTCAGTGATGCATATGCTATAAAAAACTTAGGGGGCCGTATCAGTTTAAATTGGTTGTGAAATGAAATATAGTTTAGATACATCCTATCTTTAAAATCCCGGTATTCTACCAAGATCTCGTAGATCAAATCCATATTAACGGTGCTGTATTTAAAACGAGAAGTAGTAGTATCCAATTCTTTTTGTTTATAGACCGCATAGTCAAGTTTCCGAATTGCGTAGTCGTCTTTGTCAATGTAAATCGTTCCTCTAACCTGGAAAGGGATACTGTTTTTTTTGAATTCTATTTGATATACCGCCTGATCGTCATAGGTCGTATGCTTTACATCTAAAAAGCTATGCTCCTTTATAAAATCTTCGACTAAGGTATTTACGAAAGAATAAGCGGGAACGTTGTGATTTCTGATGGCGTCATGAATAAACAGTAGCACCAATTCATTACCCGAATAGTTACCGTATAGCCTCGCATCCGGAATGTACTTATCCCAATTGCTGTAGTCGTAGCGTTTGGCAGCAAAAGAGTCTCTTACAAATCCGGTGTTCTTAACATAATCATACAAGCCAAACCGTGTGGAGGTATAATCGTCAATTTCGAAACCCTTGTCAAAAACATGGATCAGCGCTTCATTAAGATTGGTATATTCCCCTTCCCTCAATTGGTAATCACGGTAATATCCAGCAAGTTCAAATGCATCGTTGGAGTTATTATCAGGAATCCTATCAAAAGCGTATTGTATAATCTGTTTGGCGTTAGGCTTTCTTCTCCTCTTTCCGGTAACTATAGCTTCGGCCAACTCGAATGGGGCAGAGTTAAGAAAGATCAGATTAATGGTATCTCTATTCAATTCAGAGAAAACAACGTTTTTAGTTTCATACCCCATACTCGAGATGATCAACTCCTCACCTTTTGATTGAAAATTCAGGGGAATCTTAAACCCACCATCATTATTTGAGATTACCCCAAGTGCTTTTCCTTTTAGTCGTATAGTTGCAAATACGACGGGTTCGCCCGTATCCGTATCTAGTAAAATGCCATTAATAAATTGATTGTCAAACTGGGAAAAAGTACAATAGGTGATAATGCTTGTACAAAAAACTAAAATCCTTTGAAAATAGCTACTCATTTGATGTACTGCTGCGGCTTTACCTTTTCATAACCTCTAATTTCAGCATTTTTTTGTTGTTCACCACTTGGTTAGAGGTTTAAAGCAATACCATAAATAAATGGTGAAGTGTGTTCGAAAAACCAAATGTTAGCTGCGTAAATCAGTCTTTTAGTTTGATTCAATTTTTCATTTTAAGCGTACAAACGTAGTTATGCGCATGTATTTTACACCTATGATACTCGTGAAATGGGCTCAAAGCCTATGAAAACAAGCGTCTTTTATTTGAACTTTTACTATTTTCAATAAATTGCTTTACTCCCAGAAAATCAAGCAAATTTGTTTGATTCAAAATTAATACATCAAAACGTGGACATTGTTACTTCGACTCAGGTGCCTATATTCTACGGTTGGTGGCAGTTCTCCGTATGTTTATTTGCCTTCCTGGCTTTGATGGCCATCTGGTATCATATCGGTAAAAAACAAGATGATTTTGGCCAGGTATGGTTAGCCCTTTCTATACTTTGTTGGTCGCTTTCAGGTCTTGTAGACATCTTATTTCATAAAGATTTGGGCTTAGAACCTCATTTTAAGGAAGGTCTCACTAGTATCTTTTCTTTGTTAAACAGCCTTTTTATACTGCGCTCCTTACCCTGGTTTAGGTACTTGCCCAAACCCCTTGCCGCTTTGATAAAGTCTAACTTTTGGCCATTTATTATTGGTATTCCGTTTGTATTTGCCCTTTTGCCCACGCTTCATAAAATGTTTCTTGCTCGAACAGCTGCTATTATCAGTGAACTGGATGTGTATTATGCCTTGTTGACATTATTCTTCTTGGGCGGTGTACTATGGGATTCCTTTGTTAAAAGGCGGTTGCCTTTGCTAGCTTGGCTATCCCTATTTACCGTTTTGATAACGCTATTGGCTCAAATCTATAAGCTCCTGGATGATACTATAAACCTGTTATTGCTTTCAGCTATATTTAAGACTTCCCTGATCATGCTATTTTTTGCACTTGCTTTAAGTTGGGTAAAAGAACTTATTGAAACCGTTATTCCCCAGCCACATCAATTAAGGCTCAGGTTTTTAAAAAACAAAGTGCCAATTGGTAAGAACAACTTCCAGGTAGCTTTAGGAGGGTTTCCCGGAAGTGAGGACAGAATTGTTCAACTCTCACCAGCACTTTACAGGTTGTTTAAAAGTTTTGCCAAGCAAAGAATTACAAAAACGGAAGGATGGCTTGAAATTAAGCCTAAGAATTTTGATGACTCCAAGACCTATGATATCAATGACCACAATGAAATAAAGCGGCTATTAGCCGCTTTGTTGGATGGACTTTTTGGTAAACAGGGTTGGACAAAAGAGAAGCATTTTATTCCTTTAAAAACCACCCTATTCGAAATGTCTGAGCTTAGGGAAAGGAGAATTAGATTGCTTATTCCAAAAGAGAACATTATCATAGAAAATAACTGATATGGTCTGTGATTGTCGGTATTTGGGTTACTGACATTTTCAGATTCTTTCCGACAATCGCCCTTCTAACGCCATCCCGTCCCCGAAATTCGACAAAAAATCGATTATGTACAGATTGCTGTCATCCAGGGTCTTATCTTTTTTCTGCACACCAATTTTCGCATCACCACCACAAAACGGACTGGACGAAAAAATTAACGAAGCCTTTATGCCCTTTGCTGTTTGGTGGGAAAACTTAATTCTTGTGGAAATTCCCATTTTTAGCCATGGAATCCCTTTGGTGCTCCTTATATTGATATCAGGTGCCCTATTTTTTACCCTATACTTTGGCTTTGTGAATATCCGCCATTTTCCGACTGCCATACAAGTGGTACGGGGAAAGTATGATGAACTGGAAATCGCCAATTCTCCGCTAAAGCCGCAGGTAGATGTGATTGAAGGGGATGTCGTGGACACCACAAAGGACGAAACTCACCTGGGAGAGGTAAACCACTTCCAAGCCCTGGCGACTGCAGTATCAGGTACAGTCGGTCTGGGTAATATCGCTATGGTTGCCGTTGCCATCTCCATTGGTGGTCCTGGTGCCACCTTTTGGATGATTTTGGCCGGCCTACTCGGAATGTCGTCAAAATTTGTTGAATGTACATTGGGAGTAAAATACCGGGATATTGATAAGGATGGGAAAGTCTTTGGCGGTCCGATGTATTATTTGTCCAGAGGATTGAAGGAAAAGGGATTGGTACGACTGGGGAAGTTTTTGGCGGCTCTTTTTGCCATGCTTTGTGTAGGGGCTTCTTTTGGAGGGGGGAACGCATTTCAGAGTAATCAAGCGGCGGCACAGATCATTGAACGTTTTGGGCTTACAGGTGAAGCTTCGGGTAGCATGATTGGTCTGGTTTTCGCTACACTAGCGGGAATCGTTATCATTGGGGGTATTAAGAGGATCGCTAAAGTTACCGAAAAAGTGGTCCCATTGATGGCCATAGTATATGTAGGGGCAGCCCTGTTCATCATTTTCTCCAAAATTACGCTGTTGGATGACGTATTCCGTCTTATTATTACTGAGGCCTTTACTCCAAAGGCCACTATTGCCGGAGGGTTCGTTGGGGTGATCATCCAGGGTTTTAGAAGGGCGGCTTTCTCAAACGAAGCAGGTGCAGGTTCGGCGGCCATAGCACATTCTGCTGTAAATACGACATTTCCTGCATCTGAAGGACTGGTGGGCTTACTAGAACCCTTTATCGATACCGTATTGATTTGTACCATGACCGCCACTGTGATCATTCTTTTTAATATGGATGGGGTGTTTGTGTATGGAAATGTGCTGGACGGTCAAGCGATAATGAATGATGGAAGTCGCCTGGGTGGGGTGAACATTACGTCACTTGCTTTCGAAAATGCTATCAGGGGCTCTTCTTACGTACTGATGGTTGCGGTATGCTTGTTTGCATTCTCCACGATCTTGTCCTGGTCCTATTATGGGTTGCAGGCGTGGAAGTACCTCTTTGGCCGCGGAAAGTGGATTGATTTGACCTACAAAATCGTATTTCTTCTATTTACCGTCCTTGGTGCTGCCATTACCTTAGATGCGGTGATAAAGTTTTCAGATGCCATGATCTTGGCTTTGGTATTTCCCAATATGATCGGACTGTTTATTCTATTTCCAAAGGTGAAAGATGAGTTTGGGAAGTATACGGAACTCATTTCAAAATATAAACAAGATTGAAAATCAGGCATTTCGCTTTTTCAAAGCAACTTAAAATTGATAGGGATACTGTAAGGGACTTTTACCGACCTTCCGCGTTGTTTTCCAGGGGTCATCTGCGGTAACAACGAGATGATACGTTGCGCTTCCTTTTCCAGCAGTCTGTCGGGCCCCCGGGTTCGTATTTGGGTAACATTCCCGTTATGGTCAATGACAAACTGAACGAATACTTTTCCCTTGATACCCATTTCAAGGGCGGTCTCAGGATACCTGAAATGCTCCTTAATATGTTGTTGCATTTTATGCTGAAAACAAGCGCGTTTTTCCTGATCAGAACGCTTTTCACAACCCGGAAAGACGGGGACATCTTCAATAATAGCAAAGGGCACCACAATGTCTTCTTCTTCCTCTTCCACCTCCACGTCTTCTACTGCTAGTACTGGTTCATCTACAACAGTTTCCTGAGAGATTTCAGTACTTTTTATAATGGTTTCTTCAATTTCTTGCTCATCTTCAATCACCTCTATTACACTTGGGGCTGCCGGGGGTGGAGGAGGGGGTTCGGTTCTAACGACTTCCGTTATCGGTACTTCTTCCCGTAAGTCGGATACCATCTCATGGGTGATCTTAAAATCCGTTTCCCGGTCATACCGCTTGTATTCAAGGGCCCTCCATGTGAAAAACAAAGCAATAGCCAAGCCCGTTAAGAAGAAAAGCCTGCTTAAACGATCTAAATTCGCCTTCGGATATTTTTTGGGTTGCATGACTGCTGAAATTCGCTCTTTGCCTGGAATTTCTTTTGTACAGCCTGTTCACGCAATGATCTGGATCAGTTGATAGCTTTTTTAAGAATATTTTAAGCAGGAACAGAATAACTAAGCTCTTCTGATGGTAGTAGTCCCTTCCCTTTTTCCCATGATCAATATATTGGTGGTGTCAAGAAATAAGCCGGTTTCAACCACCCCGGGGATGGAAAGGAGGGTATCATTTAAAGCGGTAAGATCGTCTTGTTTTAAAATATTCAGATCCAAAATGAAGTTGTTCTCATCGGTTCGATAATTGGTTTGACCCGTTTTTCGCAAAACAGGTTGTAATTCCATAGCATTCAACTCCTCTAGTATCGGCCATACTGCCAGGGGGATTATCTCAACAGGTAATTTAAAAGCTCCCAATCGCTCAACGGCCTTACTGGAATCTGTAATGATGATGTTCATTTTGGAATTGTGCGCCAGGATTTTTTCCCGCAACAGTGCGCCACCACCACCTTTTATTAAACGCAGCTCCGGATCAAATTCATCCGCTCCATCAATAGTAAGATCCAACTTCCCACAATCCTCCAGAGTAGTTAAAGGGATATCCAGTTCCCTGGCTAATTCGGCGGATCGTTCGGATGAGGGTACACCTTTTACCTGAAGCCCTTCGGATACCTTTACGCCCAACCCGTGGATCATATGCTCAGCTGTGGAACCGGAGCCTAGCCCAAGGATCATTCCATTGGTAACATACTTGAGGGCTTCCAGGGCAGCCAGTTTTTTTTCGTTATCCGAATGAATGGAGGCCATTTTTGATGTTGTTTGCCCTAAAGATATCCAATTCCTATAGTCCGGAATTATTTTTTTGTTATGAAACCGCGTTTGCTTTTTAAAGCACTAATTTCCATCGCGAATTCATTTACCTTTAGTGTTTTTGCCGGAACTATGATTAAAGCTGTACTATTCGATCTGGATGGGACCCTCATTCAAACAGAGGTGTTAAAAGCAACTTCCTATGCCCGGGCGATAGAGGTGCTGACGCACCAAGAAATTAAGGAAACAGAGGTATTGGAAGTTTTCGGGAGATTTGTAGGGCTTTCCAGGGCCGAAGTAGTTCAGGGCTTGTCCGGTCATTTCGAAATGGCTTTGCAGAAGCACGTAAAAGAACGAGATTTTTCGATCATTCAGGAAATCCTTATTGAGAAAAGATTGAAAATATATCGCGAGATCATCGAGGACGCTCATCTTTTGTCACAACATTTTTGCCCCTTCACCATGGGGTTGCTCCACAACCTACAAAGTGACGGTTTTACAACGGTACTGGCAACGATGTCTCATCTTCCTGAAGCGAAAAGGATCACCACTATAATGGGCATCTACGAAAGCTTTGATCTTTTTCTTACTCGTGAGGATGTGATGGAAGGAAAGCCCGATCCTGAAATCTATACCAAAGCGAGGACTAAATTGGGTCTAAGGGCCGAAGAATGCCTTATCATTGAAGACTCAGTTAACGGGATAAAGGCAGGTCAACATGCCGGAATGCCGGTTTTTGCGGTAACTAATATGGTAACCCGGTCCTCAGTTCATAATTGCAATTTGTTGGATGACCGTTTTATTATAGATCATCTTCCCGACCTAACCAAGGGAGTTTATGACTTCATAAAGGAAAAGAAAGTGTAGGGAAGTGGAAGGGCGTGATCACCTGGGAAAAGGGTATACAAATACAAATCAAAACCCTATAGTGACATAAGACAACGCGTTCCCCTGTTGTTAAATAAAGTTTATATTCCTGGTAACTTCATAGTCAACAACCCGGGTTTAGTAGTTTTGCAACTTGGATAAAAAACGTACGGAATGACCATTTTTGTGGATATGGATGAGGTGATCGCCGATGCCTACCAGGCTCATATAGATATTTATGAAAAGGAATACGGGAAAGGGTTCACAAAAGCCCAATGCGAAGGAAAAGAATTTTGGCAATGTGTTCCCAAAGCGCATCAGGAAAGCGTGAAAGGCCATGCGGATAGAATAGGTTTCTTTAAGGAGCTAAAAGTCATTTCAGATAGCCAGGAAGTCTTGCGGGCACTTGCTGATAAGTACCAGGTCTATATTGCCAGCGCGGCGATGCAGTTTCCGTATTCCCTAAAAGAGAAGTCGGATTGGCTGGATGATTTTTTCCCATTTATTCCCTGGCAACACCGGATCTTATGCGGACATAAACACGTTTTAAAAGGAGATCTGCTTATTGACGACCGGAGTTATAACCTGGAAAGATTCGAGGGGCAGAAACTTTTGTTCACCTCTCCGCATAATACCCAAACCAATAAATTTGAACGTGTATCGTCATGGAACGAAATAGCTTCGTTACTTTTATAGAATGCGATCAGGGATCTATTTGATGTT
>JANQHL010000092.1 GCA_028277085.1 Flavobacteriaceae bacterium | reverse complement strand
ATTGCCTTTATACCTTCCTTTCCATTCCTTAAGAAACTTTGGCGCAAAAATGGCGGCTTTATGAAACGTATGGGTTTCCGATTCATAATTTAGGAAGGTATGGGACAATATGATTTGATCAAAAAGGTTCCATTTTCCCTTGTAGTTAGCACTACCGGAGTAGGGCGACAACAGCTTTTCCATCGGATTAAAGAACAGACCGGAATGCATTAGCTGTTGAATACTCTCCGATTTTGGATCATCATTGAAGTCGCCCATCACTATAGCATGTACTTCACTCGCACTGGTTTGCGTTATGGTATTTAATTTCTTTAACAGCGTATTCGCTGCTTTTATTCGATTTGGTCGGGTTTCTTCCAAACCTTCCCTTCGGGAGGGCCAGTGATTCACAAACAAATGGATGTGTTCCCCGTTTAGCAGGCCTTCAACATAAAGAATATCTCGGGTCCAATCCCGATCTCCCGTGCCATCTTCCAAGAGTAATGGCAAAGGTTCGGCATGAATGACTTTAAAATGTTCCCTGTTGTAAATGAGGCTGGTATCGATACCTCTTTCATCGGGAGAATCAAAATGAACATAGTCGTAAGGGACATCCCGCAAATGTTTGGAATGCAACAACAGTTCTACAACCCTACTGTTCTCCACTTCAGCGACACCCAGTAACACAGGAGGGTTAAGTGCTTCATCCTCTCCAATCCTGGAAATGGCCTTTCCCAGCTTCTTGATTTTAGACCTTAATCTTCGTTCCTTCCATCTTTTAAAGCCCGAAGGGGTAAAATCGTCATCCAAAGTATGGGGATTGTTTCGGGTATCAAAAAGGTTTTCCAGATTATAGAAAGCAATTGAGCATCTCTTTCTGACAGTATCTGCTTTAGGTTCCGTTGATTTCATACTCAAGGACAAAATACAAAAATTGAAGTCTTAATTACCCGGTTTTGTGGCCCCATAGCCCCCTAAAGATCAACATCGACACTATATACAAGTTCATTTGCGCTAATACTCATCATTCACAAAACAAAATCCAAAGCTCCAGGTAATCTAAAACTGCAAAAATTACAATGCCATGTGGGTTGAAACGCTTTTGTAAAGAGGGTTTTAATTTAAGTTTTAAGACTTGCTGCTCCGAGTTGACTATAACAGGTTGAATTGTTATTTTTAAGTACATAAGGCTGAAAACCACTAGAAGTAACAAATCCCATTCAAAACAAATGATTACATGGTGAAGTGAAGTGATGCGCTATACACTGCAAAAAGGGTTTTTGTCGAAACAACTGCAACCAGGTTGAGGTTGGTGAATAACGCGTATTGCTTTTGGAATTAATTCACTCAAAAAATCTAAAATGATAAAAATGATCTTGTTTTAGGGTTATAGAACGATTGCTGCAACGTAATCTATAGCGCCGTATAGGACAAACAATAATTAAGCACAAAAAAACAATAAGTAAACCATGAAAACTTCCACACCAAAAGCAACAAAAAACAACAAAAGTACCCGTAGGTCTTTTGTAAAGAACACCACATTATTTACCGGGGGAACTGTTTTATTACCCAGTTTGCAAATGAATAGCATGGTGAACGTTTTTAATGAGAAAAAATTAAAACTAGCCTTAATAGGGTGCGGGGGTCGCGGTACAGGAGCTGCCGTCCAGGCACTGAATGCCGATGAGAACATTGAGTTGGTCGCGTTGGCAGATGCTTTTGAAGATAGAACCAGGGAATCCCTTGCCAATATTAAGGGAGCCATGGGGACAACCGAAAAAATAAAGGTGAAAGAGGAGCACCTTTTTTCAGGTTTTGAGGCAGCAAAAAAGGCCATGGATATGGCAGATGTGGTCATCCTGGCCACGCCCCCTGGATTTAGACCTGAGCATTTTGAATACGCCATCAATAACGGAAAACACGTGTTTATGGAAAAACCCGTTGCCACAGATGTTCCTGGGGTAAGAAAGGTTTTAGCGGCCGCTAAGAAAGCTAAGGAAAACAAGTTGAATGTCGTTGTTGGTCTGCAAAGGAGATATCAAAGCAATTACCTGGCGGCGATTAACCAGCTAAAAAATGGAGCCGTTGGAAAGATCGTGTCCGGTCAAGTATATTGGAACAGCGGTGGGGTTTGGGTCAAAGAAAGACAACCCGGACAGACGGAATTGGAATATCAGATGCGGAATTGGTACTATTTTAACTGGCTTTGTGGGGATCATATTCTGGAACAGCACATACATAATATTGATATAGCCAATTGGTTTATTGGGGAGTACCCCGTTTCCGCCCAGGGCATGGGCGGTAGACAAGTTCGCACCGGTAAGGAATATGGGGAAATTTACGACCATCATTTTGTTGAATTCACGTATCCTGGCGGAGCGGTAGTAGCCAGCCAATGCAGACACCAGCTGGACACCATGTCCAGGGTTTCCGAGTTCTTCCAGGGAACCAAGGGAACCATTTCCACCGAAGGGAATACCACCGAAATCAAGGATTGGAAAGGGAATACCGTTTTCCAAAATGGGGCCAGGAATGATCCCAACCCCTATGAAGAAGAGCATGTGAAATTGTTTGAAGCTATTCGAAACGGTTCGGTGATTGCGGATGGGGAGCATGGGGCAAAAAGTACCATGACCGCCATTATGGGTAGAATGGCAACGTATTCAGGAAAAATCATCGAATGGGACCAGGCCATGGCCTCCAACCTGGAATTGGTTCCCAAAAATTTGAGTTGGGATTCCCCAGCTCCGGTCCAGCCCAATGCTGACGGAACCTACAATATCCCTATGCCTGGAAAAGCAAGCGTACTGTAGTCAAAACCATTGAACGTAAAGATGAAGCGAAACAGTAAATGGGGGGTATTACTCGGTATTTTTCTTTTAGGAGCCCTATTGATAAAATGCAAATCAAAGCAATCCGTAGCAATTGGAACAACAACAATCAGTTCAACGGAAACCGGGACAGCACCCGATACTTTGAAGGGGTATACCGAAAAGATCCCTATGACAGCAATCACCTTTGCTATGGCGGAGATCCCATCGGGTTCATTTATGATGGGAAGTCCCGAAAACGAGATAAGCAGGGCTGATAACGAAGGCCCACAGCATAGGGTGGCCTTGGATGCCTATTACATGGGCAAGTACGAGGTGACCTGGGAGCTTTTTGAACTTTTTTATAAGAAAAATCAAGAACTATTTGTTAAACTTGATGATGAAACGCTTGTTAAGGTAGATGCCATTTCAGGCCCCAGCCCTCCTTACGAAGACCCCAGTTATGGCATGGGAAAGGATGGATATCCCGCTGTAAGTATGTCTACGTATTCAGCTCTGGTTTTCTGTAAATGGCTCAGTACGCTAACAGGAAGATTTTACCGGCTACCCACAGAGGCAGAATGGGAATATGCAGCACGTGCCGGATCTCAGAGTGTATATTCTTTTGGCGATTCGGAAAGCGATCTTGACAAGTACGCTGTCTATTCTGACAATGCATATGCCAAGGTGGGCTCAAAACTTCCCAATCCATGGGGATTATTCGATATGCACGGTAATGTGGCCGAATGGACCATGGACCAATACCAATCGGATGCTTATGCCAACCATACGGAAAGGAATCCATGGGTAATTCCAAAGGTTATCCACCCCCGTGTATTCCGAGGGGGTTCCTGGAGTGATGATGCTAGCAAGTTAAGGTCAGCAGCACGAGGTGAATCAAGCATGAACCTACAGCGACGGGATCCCCAAATTCCAAAAAGTTTTTGGTGGTTCTCTGATAATGATTTTATCGGTTTCAGGTTGGTGAGCCCTAAAAATCAACCTTCCGAAGAAGAACAGGAGAAATTTTGGCAAATGGTTTTGGATGAGGGATAATGGGTTCAAAATAAAATTGATATCTATTCTGTATTACGTTTAAACCTTTCATTGGTAAATAACACTACTATGAAACATTACATCATTTTACTACTGCTTTTCAGCTACTTAACGGGGCTATCCCAAAAAGAATATTCCCTATCCGGGGAGAGCACCTTGGAGATTGAGGGGACCTCAACCATAAATGATTGGACTGTTGTGGCTCATACCCTGGAAGGCTCCTTAGAAACTAATGATGGCCGTCCAACGGCTGTCAATTTAGAAGTAGAAGTTGCGGACATAAAGAGTACACGTGGTGCGGTAATGGATAAAAAGACACATAATGCCCTAAAAATAGACACCAACCCAACAATAACCTTTAGTATGGAAAAAGTAAATGAAGCTGCTGTCATGAATGGTGTTTTACGTATGGCTGGGAAAACAAAGACCATTGAAGTAGCTACCAAGATCATCGACACTGGAACAACTATAAAAATTTCTGGGCAATACCCCATTACACTACAAGATTGGGACATAGCACCTCCTTCCGCTATGTTTGGACAAATCGTAGTGGGGGATGAGGTTACCGTGAAGTTTGATCTAGTTTTTTCCAACTAAAAAGACCAAATGATTGCTACCCTCACTTGGGAGTTTCTATTGACGCTGGCTTTTTTTTCGGAATCATTGAGGTCAGTCAGAACCATTCATAAAACCCATCGATATCTGAGATCCTAAAGCACTATGAAAAGAAGACGTTTTGTTCAAAAAACAGCATTGGGTATGAGTGCCCTTTCCTTTACCGGCCCAATAGCCTACGGTAAAGGTGTCCCTGTTTCCCCACTTTATGAATTCAACCTCAACTATGCCCCACATCTGGGGATGTTCAAAAATTTGGCCGGCGTAGATCCGATAGACGAAATCAACTTTATGGCAGACCAGGGCTTTACGGCTTTTGAAGACAATGGAATGCGAATGCGTGATGTTGCACTTCAAGAACAGATGGCCAAAACCATGGCCGATAGAAATATGCAAATGGGGGTTTTTGTTGCACATGAGATTTACTGGAAGGAACCGAATTTAGCTAGTGGCAATGAAGCGTTGCGGGAAAAATTTTTAGAGGAAATCCTAGCATCGATTGAAGTTGCCAAACGGGTCAATGCCAAATGGATGACTGTAGTGCCTGGGCACTCAGACCTTAGATTGAATAGGGCATACCAAACCGCTAATGTTATTGAGACCCTAAAAAGAGCCTGTGACGTTTTGGAGCCGCACGGACTCGTAATGGTCCTGGAACCGCTAAATTTTAGGGATCATCCAGGCCTGTTTCTCCAAGAAAGTCCGCAAGCCTATGAAATTTGCAAGGCGGTAGATAGTCCATCCTGCAAAATCCTTTTTGATATTTATCACCAACAAATACAGGAAGGCAACCTCATACCCAATATTGATAATTGCTGGGATGAGATCGGTTATTTTCAAATAGGGGATAATCCTGGTAGAAATGAACCTACCACAGGGGAGATCAACTATAAAAATGTATTTAAACATATTCATTCCAAGGGATATACGGGTGTTTTGGGGATGGAACATGGCAACAGCATCAATGGTAAGGAAGGTGAATTGGCGGTCATTGAAGCCTATAAAAAAGTGGACGCATTCCATTGAATCAGTTCACCATCGTACTTCCATTCTAAAAAATGGCAACTTGAACACTTCTATTGAGTAGGCAGTATTTTAGTTTTTTAATCCTCATTCAACTGTTGGCTATACAAGGCCATGCCATAAACGATGGTTTTTGTACGGAAGACGATTCAAAAAGTAGCTGCCTGTCTTACATTCAATCGTAAATTATCGTTCCTATAAAGAACCTGATCATTGTCCAAATACATGACTTTGTACCTTATCTTTGGCCTATGCTGGAGAAGAAAACAATGGAACATGAAAAGGCCGTACTTGTTGGCGTGATCAACAAGAATCAAGGCCTTGAGAAGGTGACCGAATATCTGGACGAGTTGGAATTCCTAACATTTACTGCAGGAGGTGAGGTTACAAAGCGATTTGTACAGCGCGTAGAAACCCCCAATCCTAAAACCATGATCGGTAGTGGAAAGATGGAGGAGCTACAGGGATATGTCAAGGCAAACGACATCGGCTCAGTCATTTTTGATGAGGAGCTTTCTCCTGCCCAACAAAATAACATCGAAAAGCTGTTACGCTGTAAGATATTGGATCGAACCAGCCTCATCCTTGACATTTTTGCCCAACGCGCCCAAACCAGCTACGCAAGAACCCAGGTGGAGTTAGCCCAATACGAATACCTTCTTCCCCGCCTTACGGGTTTATGGACCCACCTAGAGCGACAAAGAGGGGGTATTGGGATGCGAGGTCCCGGAGAAACAGAAATTGAAACTGACCGACGGATCGTACGAGATAGGATTGCCTTGCTAAAAAAGAAGTTAGAAAAGATTGATCGCCAAATGGAGACGCAACGCGGGAACCGGGGGGCTCTCGTACGTGTTGCTCTAGTGGGCTATACCAATGTAGGCAAATCTACCTTGATGAACGTTATCAGCAAAAGTGAAGTGTTTGCGGAAAATAAGCTCTTTGCCACCCTGGATACCACTGTACGCAAAGTGGTTGTAGGAAATCTGCCTTTTCTGTTAAGCGATACCGTAGGGTTTATTCGAAAACTCCCCACGCAATTGGTCGAAAGTTTTAAAAGCACGTTGGATGAAGTTCGGGAAGCAGATCTCTTGCTGCATGTTGTCGACATCTCGCATCCCAACTTTGAGGAACATATTGCTTCGGTAAACCAGATTCTTGATGAGATTGATAGCGCCAACAAGCCTACTATAATGGTTTTCAATAAAATAGACCAGTATCGTCCGGAAGTTCTTGACGAGGATGATCTGGAAACGGAACGGACGAAATTGCATTTTACGTTGGACGAATGGAAAAAAACATGGCTTGCCAAAATTGGTGATAACGCTCTATTCATTTCGGCACTGAATAAGGAAAACCTGGAAGATTTTCGAAAACGGGTCTATCAAGAAGTACGTGATATTCATGTGACCCGCTTTCCCTATAACAACTTTCTCTACCCAGAAAACCTGGACGAATACGCTTAATGTAAAATTAGTAGGAACACCTTTCCGATTTCTCCGTTATTTCCATAAAAAGTTGGTTGTATGGTACTCGATTTTGAAAAAAGCAACTATTATCGAATGGTTCTATTTTTTTTAAAGACCACGGCACAAAGCAAAATTTGTAAAACAAAGGCGATTGCATTTGTGAACCATAATGCAATAGTCTCAAACCGAACACCGTATAGTCCCCAAAAGGCATAAATAAATAGCCATCCGATTAAGAAAAAAGTGGACAAGCTACTGGGAACACTGGATTCATATTCTTTAATCAGTTGAATTAACACGGTCATACATCCGGCTAAACCTGCTACTACACCAACAAGCTTAAATAGGGAAGCAGGAATCGACTTGATAAGATCCATTAAAGTAAATTTTACCCAACAAAGTAAGACAAATAAAAAGCCTCTGAATTATCAGCGGCTTTTCTTTGCTTAACTATGAGGTATTATATGCAACTAAAAGAAGTACCCTATCGAAAGTTGAAATACCCTATTGCTAATCTTATCGGAATCTTCATCAATATCATTAACATCGGAACCTAAATAATACCGTAGTCCAAAATTGAGCCCGCTCTCCAATTTATAACCCAAGCCCAGGGCAAAACCAATATCCGTAGATTTTGTATTATCCTTTAAATCAATCGTGTCCCCATCATCCTCAACTTCTGCATTCAGCAAGAACCCCAGTTGCGGACCTGCTTCCAGGCTTAGATTATCTACCAAATAGTATTTTGCCAAAATGGGAAGGGTGATATAATCCAGTTTAACGACCTCATCATCATCGGATTCATCAGTGGCTCCTTGGGCTGAATAGAGCAATTCCGGTTGAATGGAAAAATTCTCCAAAATTGAAATTTCGGCTACTCCCCCAAGGTGAAATGTGGTTCTCGAAGCGGCATCGTCTAGATCCGGTCCGATTGTCGCCAAGTTTAATCCCGCTTTTGCACCAAATTGAATATCCTGCCCTTGAGCCATAAAACAGGAAAAGGTGAACATCATTGTAAATAGTACTAATTTTTTCATCATTATAGTTTTAGATTATACACAAGGGGAAACTTTGAGATCATTCCAAAACTACAGGTCTGGGGCACCCCATACTGATAGGATAGTTTCAGATTATACCATCAGAGTCTCAAATGCTGTAAAAATCAGTACGAAGAAGGAGGTACGCCATACAGCTCTTTAAAGCATTTGGCGAAATAGGAAAGATTGTTAAATCCAACTTGATATGCAATTTGGGTAACAGAATCCGCCTTTTTGGATAATAAGTGAGCAGCTCGTTTCAAACGAAAATTTCGAAGTAGCTCTCCCGGGGATTCATTGGTAAGTGCCTTTACCTTTCTGTGTAGCTGTGCCTTACTAAGGGCCATAACATCCTGCATTTGCGGAACTCCAAAACCCGCATTGGAATGTTCTTTTTCCAACAAATCAAGAAGCTGCTCCAAGAATCGTCTGTCCAGGGATGTGGCCTCTATCTTTGACGGATCAAACATGAGTTGATGCTTACGAATATATTCTTTAAGACGTCGTTGTCGTTGAATAAGATTCTTAACCCTTACAAATAGTTCTTTGGCGTCAAACGGTTTGGTTAGGTAATCATCGGCCCCGATTTCCAGACCTTCTATCTTATTCGCTTCACCTGCACGAGCGGTAAGCAGGATTACAGGAATATGACTGGTCTCTAAATTGGTCTTTAGTTCTTTACAAAGCTCAATACCGTCCATTTTAGGCATCATCAAATCGGATAGTATTAAATCGGGAGCATCTGCCAAGGCTCTTTTTAATCCCTCTTCGCCATTATTGGCCACTATTACCCGATACTCTGTTACCAATTGTGATGTAATGAAATGCCTCATATCTTCATTGTCTTCTACCAGCAATATTTTAGGGATTTTACGAACATCTGATTTTTGCAACTCAAAGGTAGTGGGCGTAGTTCTTTGCTTTTCATATTTCCATTCTTCCTCGGAAGTAGATTTTTCCAGGGTCTTTATTTTTTCCAACGGAATTTGGACCGTAAAGAAGGTTCCCTTGCCTTCCTCACTGGAAACGGTGATGGTTCCATCCATGAGTTCTACCAATTCTTTGGTAAGGGATAATCCAATTCCTGAACCTTCCCTTTCCTTGGTGTACGCCCCATCGATCTGATAAAAACGGTCAAAAATAAAGGGAAGTTTCGCTTCAGAAATCCCTTTGCCGGAATCAGAAACTTGCATTTCCAGTTTCTCATCAATATACTTGGCTTCAAAGGCTACCTTTTCACCATTTTCCGTGAATTTAAAGGCATTACTTAATAGGTTATACACTATTTTTTCAAGCTTGTTACGATCAAATGCCGCCCAAAATGTTCCATTCGGAATTTCCACCAAATAATCCATGTTTCGTTGAGCAGCGTGCGAATTGAAGGACGTTGTTGCTGCCCTAAGGCATTTGTAGATATCCCCTTCCGTAGGTTTTAATTGTAGTTTCCCCTGGTCGATTCGTGACAGATCCAATAATTGGTTAACAAGTCCAAGTACTTTGTTGGCATTGCGACGTATCATCGTAACGTCTTCAGGGTTCAGGCGCTCGTCGGGGTTTTGTTCCAAGTGTTCTATTGGCCCTTTAATAAGCGTTAATGGCGTTCTGAACTCATGTGAGATATTGGCAAAGAAATTGGACTTGACCTCATTCAGGGCTTGAAGTTCTTTGTTTGATTTCTGTTTAATACGATATTGATTATAGAGCAACCCGGCTAAAAGAAGTACTAGAACTGCAAAGGCGATGATGACATTCCGTTCATTTTCCCTTTTGTTCAATTGCAGTTGCTGTATTTCTTTTTCCGAAGCCAATAGCGCAATCTCTTTCGTTTTTTGTTCGTTTTGATATCTCGCTTCCAAATCATTGGTCACAGTCAACATGTTTTTATTGTACAGGCTATCGGAAAGTAATTGCCACTGGAAAGACATTTGGTACGCCTTTTCGAAATTTTGGTTTTTCCCATAGGCTTGAAAAAGCAGTTGCTGCAATTTCACCCGAAGTTCCAGGTCCAAATCCGGGTTTTTCAAAAGTGCATCAGCCAATAAAATGGCTTTTTCATACTCTTTCTTTCCTAAGGCCGAAGCCGCTAGTCCATAGGTAATGATACCATCCTGTTCTTTATCCCCAATCTTCTCGGCAATATGCTTCGCCTCCATGAAGTATACTTCTGCCAGTGAGAATTCGTCCAGTTCATTATTCAAAGTACCCATATTGCTCAATACCCTGGCCTCGCCCAATTTATCGCCCATTTCCCTTTTTAGTTGCAACGCCTTTTTGTGCAGATCAAGGGCTTCTTTGAATTGTTTTGTTTTAGTATATACACTGGCCAGGTTCGTCAGACAGGCAGATATTCCCCTTTGAATCCCCAATTGCTCTACTAAAGCCAATGCTTCTTTATAATGTTCTATGGCCTTTTCATATTGTTTTTGTTCATTGTAAATACCCCCAATGTAATTCAGGGTTCTGGCAGTGTTATCCTTATCTTCCACTTCCCTGGAGATCTTTAGTGCTTCTAAAAAAAAGGAAAGCGCCTTTTCATAATCGAACTGGGCTTTGCTCAACCATCCGAATTCGGTTAGTACACTGGCCATCATTTTTTTGTCATTTAAGCTGGTAAAAAGCGCTAATGAGCTTTCCAACTCTTTTTGCGCGGAATCCGGTTCCCCAAGATGTGACAGCGCAAAGCTCTTTACTCTGTGAGCATCAGCCAATTGAAAGGTGAGTCCAAGCTTTCTGGAAAGCTTTTCAGCTTCCGTAGCATATTTTAGGGTAGCCTTATGATCATTTCGATAATTATCCCAAAACAGGTCAAAATAGGCCTTTACCTTAAGACTATCTTCGGCCATCAAAGGCAATTGTTTTAAAATACTATCGGTCTTGTTTTGGGAAACAGCAAAAAATGAAGTGAAGAGTAGTATGAAGGTGACTTTTCGCATTTACCTAAATAACAATACTTTAAAAGGTATGGATTATTATTGGTAAAATAGGAGAGTCCTCTTTTAATCACAAACACTCTGGTTTCATTTTATACGAATAAGGGGTAGTTGCACTTTAATTTTCTGACCGAAAAACTGGAATTTCATCGTAACTCTATAATTAAAGCTACAATCAAAAAAGCCCTTGAAAATTCAAAGGCTTTTTTGACTTGCTTTCTGGAATCCATTAGAAGGCATAGCTAATGCCAAGTGTCCAGTAGGTTTGTAATTCGTTATCAATTGAATCAAAGGTGGCATCCGTATTGCCAAGCGTATTGATCTGGTAGTTTAATGCTTCCTGTTTGTTACTTCGAAGGCCGAAATCAAACCCCACACCGATCGCTTTCCATAAAGTATAGGCAAAGCCATTGGTCCATGTCCAGTTACTTAAATCCTCATTTTCATAGCTCGCAAATGCGGAAAGGTTACTTTTAAAGCTCACCTTACCAATTTGCCGCGTATAATCTGCCACTATTTTCGCCCCCGCACTGGAATCAAAAATGGTATCGTCATCGGCAAAAACAAAATTGTAGTTCAACGGATGCACCACAACCACCAAATTGGCTATTGGGGTCCAGGTAACCCCTACCCCAAGATCGAGATAGCCAGGATCATTGAAGTTGTTAAGTAAGGTGGTGCGATACTCCATTAATCCGGATATCGCGAATTTTTCGCTTAGTTTTCTACCATATAGGGAAGAAAGGTTAAAAACATCTGTTGTGGGTTGAAAACTATCATCATCGGTTGGGTCATCTTTATCGTCAATTTTCACCCAGGTCAAATTCATTGTTAGCGCATTTCTCCAAAAAAACTTTTCCTGTTGCAGATTGGCAAATGCATTACCCGTAATCCCAATGTTTCCTGCACTGTTATTAGGGGTACCCTGGGCAAACCAGTTGTTGAATTCAGAAAGAGAGCCTCCTATAGTCCCAAAAGCCCCCAGCTTCCATCCGGGTAGCGCATCTATCTGTGCCTGAATGGCATCTGCTCTTCCCTGGATAGCCGCGATAGAATCCTTTTTACCCGCCAATTGGGTCTTTAACTCCTCTTCCGTTTGTGCCGTCCCTATGCTTATGGCACAAAACGCCACCATAGCAAAAACTGCTTTTTTCATAATGTTCAGTGTTTAATAGATTTAGAACCGTAAATGTAAGAAGAGTCACCTAGGACGGAAAATATTTTATCTCCTCTTGTAGATGGGAACAGCGGAACACGCCTCCCCATACATGACGCTTTTAGCTACTCCTTGGATCTTAGCCGTAGCAAGAAGGTAGGCATTTTGCGGTACCGGTTTGTTGGAGCAGCCCTTGATAATGACAGGTTTTCCTTCGAAGATAGAAAAGTCAAAAGTATTCAGGACCTCCTGATAGACGAGGGTTTCCAAGGTTTCCAAGCTGCCATGAATCACCCTTTTTGCATGTGGTGCCACTTTTGAGGCGATCAGCATATAGGCCCACCCCGGAACAATAGCATCTGTAGAGCAATTAAGCGCAACGAAGGCATTATCGTACTGTGCCCAATCGTAGTCGGTCACGCTTTTCCTGAATTCTTTCTCCCGAAGGATCAAGCCTTCGTAGAGCCAGTCTTTAATATCGATGCTAGCTCTTTTCCCTTCAGGATATAATTCTTCCAGATCAAAGGTGATCAAAGCACTTTGCGCTACTCTATTGATGATTTCCTCTGGCATTTGCTTTGCTTTATCGGTCTTTCGACCAGTGGTGTTCTTAAAGAAGTCCGAGTTCCAGTTTGGCTTCCTCGCTCATTAAGTCCTGTGTCCATGGGGGGTCAAAAGTGATTTCTACCGCTGCATCACGTATAGCATCCAAAGACTTAACCTTTTCCTCAACTTCTACCGGAAGTGTCTCTGCCACGGGGCAATTCGGGGAAGTAAGGGTCATTAAAATCTTTACCTCATGCTCTTCATTCACCAAGACGTCATAAATCAGGCCTAATTCATAAATATCCACAGGTATTTCCGGATCATAAATCGTCTTTAAGACCTTAACGATCTTTTCCCCCAATTCTGCCGTATCTATTGTTGTAGTTTCACTCATTTCTAATTCAGTTGTGTTTGGTAGGCTATGGCGTACAACTTCAGTTGCTTTATCATACTCACCAAACCATTAGCTCTTGTAGGGGACAAATGTTCTTTTAGCCCGATTTCGTCAATAAATTCGGTGTCCGCATCAATAATGTCCTGAGGTCTTTGATGGCTAAAGGCTCGGATCAAAATGGCAATAATCCCTTTGGTAATAATTGCATCGCTATCGGCGGTAAAAACAAGCTTATCATCCTCGAGTTCCGCATGGACCCAGACTTTACTTTGGCAGCCCTTAATAATATTATTTTCCGTTTTGTACTGCTCCTGAATGAGTGGTAACGATTTTCCCAATTCTATCATGTACTCATACCGCTGCATCCAATCGTCAAACATGGAAAATTCGTCTACTATTTCCTCTTGAATTTCTGCTATGTTCATCGCATATCCCTTGTTCAAATATACTTTAGTGCCATACAACTACGGCCTAAAGCAACATATTTCTTGCTTTTTCAACCGCTGCAACCAATTTGTCAATCTCTTCATGAGTATTATAAAAACTCAAGCTTGCCCTAACCGTCCCTGGTATCTGGTAAAAATCCATTATGGGCTGGGCGCAATGATGCCCTGTTCTAACCGCGATCCCTAATTTATCTAAAATTGTTCCAATATCATAGGGATGAATCCCCTTGATATTAAAGGAGATCACCGAAGTTTTTTCCTTTGCAGTACCGTAAATTACCAGCCCTTCTATTTTCATCAACTCCGAAGTGGCATATTGCAGTAATTCATTTTCATAGGCGGCAATCTGTTCAAAACCGATCGCATTCATATAATCCAAAGCAGCACCAAAGGCAATCCCGCCGCATACATTGGGAGTACCTGCCTCAAATTTATGAGGTAAATCTGCATATGTGGTCTTTTCAAAGGTAACCTCTGCGATCATTTCCCCTCCTCCCTGATAAGGTGGTAACGTTTTGAGCCATTCTGATTTGCCATACAGCATCCCAATTCCAGTAGGACCACACATCTTATGAGCAGAAACCGTGTAGAAATCCACATCTAAGTCTTGGAGATCTGCTTTAATATGTGGTGCGGCTTGAGCTCCATCTACCAATACCGCGGCCCCAACTTTATGTGCTGCATCGATAATTTCTTTGATTGGATTAATGGTACCTAAAGCGTTCGAAATATGGTTGCAGAACACCAATTTTACTTTTTCGGAAAGCATGTCATGGAATACCTCCATGATCAATTCCCCTTCCCTGTTCATTGGTATTATCCGTAAAACGGCTCCAGTACGCTCACATAACATTTGCCAGGGAACAATATTGGAGTGGTGCTCCATGGCAGAAACCAAAATTTCGTCTCCTTTTTTTAGAAGACCTGTAAAACCATTGGCAACTAAATTTATCCCGTGCGTAGTGCCTGAGGTAAAAATAACTTCGTGGGCGTGCGCTATATTAAAGTGGTTGCGGATCTTCTCCCTGGCATTTTCATAGGCATCCGTAGCTTCTTGAGAAAGTGAATGCACCCCTCTATGAATATTGGCATTGTAGTTTTCATAGTAGTCTACAATAACATCAATAACCTGTTGCGGGGTCTGTGAAGTGGCCGCATTGTCAAAATAGACCAAAGGTTTTCCATTGACTTCGCGATTGAGGATAGGGAAGTCTTTTCGGATTTTTAAGATGTCTATTTTTGAATCAATCATATACTAAAACAATAAATAGCCTAACGACAGTTGAAAAACAGAATTATTGTTCGTGCTTTCAAATCGAAAATCAGGATTTCTGGAAATATTCGAAATTCCTTGATAATAATTTAACTCAATAAAAAATTCATCTGAAAAATTATAGGAAACACCCAACAGTCCGCCATAGTCCAATTTAAAATCGCCATTTGCAGATGACCTTTCTTCTTCACCATCACCTTCAAATTTGGAAACAGTATTCAAAAGAAATCCAGCTTGAGGGCCAAAATTCAAATGTATTTCGTTTGCGAGGGTAAAAGAAAAAACCATTGGTAGATTTAGGTAGTTATATTGAATGAAGTTTTCAAATTCGCTTGGGCTTGGTATTGGTTCTACACCAAAATCAGAAAGGTCTCCAGAGCTTTTATATCCTTGTGAGGAATAAAGAATTCTTGGTGAAAAAGAGAACTTGTCTGATAACTGAAAGTCAGCAAAAAAACCTGCATGAAATGACAGTCTTCTGTCTATTTCAAAATTAGGGTTATCTCTAATATCACCAAACAATGTACTGTAATTGGCACCTCCAATAATTCCAAACTTTTTGTCCTGTGCACTGGAAAAATGAATTGATGCAAATACCAGAATTACTATTGAAATGTTTTTTAGCACGTTTAAGATTTTGGATAAAGATCTAGTATTTAAGGAAAAACTGAGATTATTTTTGCTGAAAAACTATTTTATTCAATTACCCAGTCAAAGCCTTTTATCTTTTCGCCTAAAGTGAAACCACCATCAACTCCTTAGACTTCGCTAAGAAAAAAGGGCTAGAGACTTTTGTTTTTTAAAGTTCAAACCCAACCCGAACACCCAATTTATGTGCAATCAATTTATTGATTCGGGTTTTCAATTCGGGAATACGAACGCTTTCCAACACATTATTGGCAAAAGCGTACATCAGCAAAGCAGATGCTTCTTTTCTCGGAATTCCCCGTGTTTGTAAATAGAACATTGCCTCCTCATCTAACTGCCCTATGGTGCAACCGTGGGAACATTTTACATCATCTGCAAAGATTTCCAATTGTGGTTTTGTATTCACAGTAGCCTGATCACTTATTAACACATTGTTGTTTTGTTGAAATGCATTCGTTTTCTGAGCAATCTGATCTACGATAATTTTTCCGTTGAAAACCCCGGTAGATTTTTCTCCAAAAATACCTTTGTAATCCTGGTGGCTTTCACAATTAGGTTCGGCATGATGTACCAGGGTGTGATGATCTACATGCTGTTTTTCACCTAAAATGGTAACCCCTTTTAAGGTAGATTCGATATGTTCTCCTTTCTGGTAAAAATTGAGATTGTTTCGTGTTAGCTTTCCACCAAAGGAAAAGGTATGCACGCTCACATTACTATTCCCTTTCTGATCAATGTAAGTATTATCAATTAAGGTACCCGATGGGTTATCATTTTGCACTTTGTAATAATCTACCCGCGCATCCTTGGCGGCAAAAATTTCGGTAACCGCATTGGTAAACACCTCATTAGTTGTTAGGCTTTGGTGCCGTTCAATGATCTGAACTTCTGCATTTTCCTCAGCTATGATCAGGTTTCGAGGCTGAAGCATCAAAGCTGCTTCATTCCCTGTAGCAAAATGAAGGATTTGAACGGGTTTTCTAGGGGCTTTGTTTTTTGGTATGTAGATATACGCACCCTCCTTGCTAAAAGCTGTATTTAAGCTTGTAAGGGACTCTTCCCTGGAAGCCACTTTGTTAAAATAGAGCTCAATAACCTGCTTGTACATAGGCTTGGTCAAGGCAGAACTCATCAAACAAACGTCTACCCCATCGTGTGTCGTCTCCGAGAGGTAGCTACTGTAAACCCCATCGATAAAGACTATTTTGTAGGTGTCAATTTCGTGTAAAAAGTACCGTTTGACATCCTTGTATTCCAGTGTCTGTTCTCCTTTAGGGAAAATGCTGAAATCTGTCTTCTGCAAACTGTTAAGGGAGGTGTATTTCCAGGCTTCTTGTCTCTTGTTCGGAAAACCTTTCTGTTCAAAATTGCGTATCGCCTCTGAACGGATCTCGTGAACCGGAGCATTTACATCCACATTGCTCTCAAAGGCCAGAAAGGAAGAAATTAGTTTATCGCTTAAATCCATATCCGGCAGTTTTTAGACTACTTCTTCTTGTTTGATCCAATCGTACCCTTTTTCTTCCAATTCAAGGGCTAATTCTTTGCCTCCGGATTTCACGATTTTACCGTCAAATAATACATGAACATAATCCGGAACAATATATTCCAATAAGCGCTGATAGTGGGTTATGACCACGATAGCATTGTCATTGCCGCGCAACTTGTTCACACC
>JANQHL010000063.1 GCA_028277085.1 Flavobacteriaceae bacterium | reverse complement strand
CATAAGGGTTTGGCCGTGGTCAACACCTGTACCACGTCGGCCAAGGCAATTTTGGTAAAAATAAAATAGAGCAGCAGGCCGCTAACCAGGAATTTGAGCGTGGTAGTAAGAAGTTTACGCCGTTTGCCCGTCACCGATAGTAATTTTCTTAATACGATACGGCCTTTTGGACTGGGATTCGTAGTACGTACGGATCAATAGTTCCATTACAATACCAATGGTAAACAACTGAATGCCTCCCAAAATAAACATCATCCCAAAAATCAATAGAGGGCGGTTCCCAATGTCTTCTCCAAACCCAAACTTTACAATTAGCAAGTAAAGCTCCATAAATATCCCCAGGATAATCAGCATTACGCCCAAAATGCCAAATAAGTGAATCGGACGCTGAAAATATTTTCGAATAAACAGTAACAGCATCATGTCGGCCACCACTTTAAATACCCGTTCCAATCCGTATTTTGATTTGCCGGCATGGCGGGCATGATGCTGTACCGGTACCTGCTGTATCTGTGCGCCTTCCAAATGCGCCAGCAACGTGATAAACCGGTGCATCTCACCGTACAGGTTCAGGCCTTTGGCAATTTCCTTAGTAAATACTTTTAGGGCACAACCATTGTCCTTGATATTCAGTTTGGTAACCCTTCGGACCAAAAAATTCGCAATTTTAGAGGGTATTTTTTTAACCAGGGAGTCTTTTCTTTTTTGTCGGATGCCGGTTACCAGGTCATACTCGCCACTTACGGCATATTCCAACATTTTCGGGATATCCGCAGGATCATTTTGCAGGTCTCCGTCCATAGTGATGATATACTCCCCTTCCGCGTAATCGATTCCAGCAGCTAAAGCCAGGCTTTGGCCGTAGTTCTTTTTAAGCTCAATCAGGATAACTTTGTCATCCTTCATCTCTTTAACCACGGGTTTAGTGTTGTCTGTGGAAAAATCATCCACGTAAACGATTTGATAGGCGTAGCCTTTAAGACTCTCGTGAATTTTTTGCGTAAGTAGCACCACATTATCCTGCTCGTTGTAGAGCGGCACTACTATGGAAAGAAGGGCATTGGTTACGGGAGACATCCTGGATGTTTAGGTCGGCGCAAATTTAGTTTTTTTTGATGGTTTAGGAATCTTTCGCCCGAATCAATTGTTGGGCGGCTGCATAGGGTGAAATCGCTTTATTTTCAATTTTCTGCAACAGTGCTTCGGAGGTCTTTTGGACCACTTCTTTTTTATAAAATTCCTGATTGAGCAAAGCTGCTACCGTTTGAAAAAACCAGTTCTTATTTTGTTGCGTTCTGTTGTTTTCAAAATAGTTGCTTGCTTTGGTGGTGGCCAGGAATTCTTTGATCATCTCCCAGATCTCCTTAATTCCCCTATTCTCAAGGGCAGAACAACTAGTTACTACTGGAGTCCAACCACTTTCTTTTTTAGGGTAGAGATGCAGTGCCTGTTGAAATTCTGTTATCGCCAGTTGCACCCGTTCCATATTATTCCCGTCCGCTTTGTTGATGACCACGGCATCGGCCATTTCCATAATACCGCGTTTTATGCCTTGCAGTTCATCCCCAGCTCCGGCCAGTTTCAGTAACAGGAAAAAATCGACCATGCTGTGAACGGCAATTTCACTTTGTCCTACGCCTACGGTTTCCACCAATATAGCATCAAAACCGGCGGCTTCGCATAGGATAATGGTTTCCCGTGTTTTTCTCGCCACTCCACCCAAAGCATCGCTGGCCGGGGAAGGACGGATGAAGGCGCTATCATGACGCGCCAGATTTTCCATTCGTGTTTTATCTCCCAGGATACTCCCCTTGGTAAGCGAACTGGAAGGATCCACAGCAAGTACGGCAACTTTTTTTCCCCGGGCCACCAAATGTGCACCAAATGCTTCGATAAATGTACTTTTTCCCACTCCCGGAACGCCAGTAATACCAATACGTATGCTCGAAGTGGGTACGGAAAGGCAGCGGGCTACCAAGCCTTCAGCAGCAGCAAAATGATTAGGGTTGGTACTCTCAACCAAAGTGATCCCTCGAGCTAAAGCCGACTTGTTTCCTTCCCGAATACCTTGAAAAAGCTCCTCTGGAGAAGCTATTTCCATTCTTCGGGCTTTTATCCGCTCCAACTTATTTGAAATACTATTCTTGCTTTCAGACAAATCCAATGCTATTCTTTATGCTAAAATAGGAAGTTTTAGGGGAGTATTCTTAGGTAGGATAGGATCAAGGGCCGTTTGCTATATTTCACAAAAATTTAATGGTACGCCGCTTTGGGGAACCGCGGTCATATGATAACTTGATCGCTTAAACCTTTTTGAAACGATGAAAACTATTTTTGAGACCAGTGCTACGAATACCGGAGGAAGGGCCGGGCATGTACAATCAGATAATGGAGTGATCGATTTTGATATTCGTATGCCAAATTCCCATGGTGATCAAGCCCCCGGGACTACAAACCCGGAGCAGCTTTTTGCAGCAGCATATTCTACCTGTTTTGCCGGTGCTATACAACATGTGGCGAAAGAACAGAGGGTTAATGCTCTTGGCGATTTTCAGGTAACCGCAACCATTTCATTTAACCAGGACGAGGAGGGCTTTTTTTTAGAGGCTGTTCTGGATACTTACCTCCCCACCTTGTCTCGCGAGGTAGCCGAGCAATTGATCAATTCGGCACATGAAATTTGTCCTTATAGCAAAGCTACCCGGGACAATATCACCGTCCATCTGAATTTGCTGGAAGACGAAGCCTAATTTTCGAAATACCAACATTTAAAGATCCCACCTGCAGAAGGTGGGATTTTTTGTTAATTTTCGTTAAAGGGGCTGTTTTTTGCCACACTCGGTTTTCAATGCAGTCCTTAAAGTAACAACAAACTGACCATTTTGATCATAGAACTGGTAGAACAATGTAAGGCCAACGATCGCAGTGCCCAAATGGCGTTGTACAAAAAGTACGCCGAGGGAATGTTCTGTGTTGCCATGCGATTTCTAAAGAATTCCGACGATGCTGAAGATGTCCTTCAGGAATCGTTTATCAAGGCCTTTCAGCGCATCCATCAGTTTAAGGGCGAGGTGACCTTCGGGGCGTGGCTCAAAAGAATTGTGATCAATGGAAGTATTGATTTTCTAAAATCAAAACAACATTACACCTTGCCTTTGGAGGAGCATTATATAGGTGTTGCGGAGGATGACTGGGAAGTGGAGGAAGATATTCGCCTGGAAGAAGTGAAAGAAGCGATTGAACGTCTCCCGGAAAAATACCGGTTTGTAGTACAGTTGTATTTGGTGGAAGGATATGATCACAGTGAAATTTCGGAAATCCTCGGGATTTCTGAAACGGCATCCCGGACGCGACTACTACGGGGAAAAGGACAATTAAAAGAACGATTGAATAGCAAAAGTTATGGGACAGGATCTTAGAAAATTGTTTGAGGAAGAGCGAAAAAAGCAGCAATTTGTGATGAAATCCGGACATGAGTCCCGTTTTCTGGAGCGTTTAGCTACGGAACTGCCTGAAACTCGCAAAAAGCGGGTTACCTACTGGTGGTTAGGAATTGCGGCTTCCGTAGTGGTCTTAGTAGGAATTGGCACATTACTCTTTTTGAACCCATCTGCTTCAGATACAACGACTCCCACTACAATAGTAGATAAGGACGATGTTTCTCCCCAAAAAATGAACATCACTTTAGGAGATTTATCTCCTGACTTAAAAAAAGTGGAGAACTATTACGTAGCTAATATCAATTATGAGATTTCGCGCTTACAGATATCAGAAGATAATAAAGGGCTGGTGGATGGGTATCTGGAACAACTGGATGTACTCAATAGCGAATATGAGGCGCTGAACGAAGAACTCAACACTATTGGGCCCAATGACGAAACCATTTCTGCCTTGATCCAGAATTTGCAATTACGGTTGCAATTGTTGCAAAAGTTGAAACAAAAATTAAATCAATTAAAATCATCAGAAAATGAACAGGAAACCACTATTATTTAGCATAGGACTGGCGCTATTGACGCTCAGTTCGGGCTTTTCTCAAAAAAAGACCGAAACCTACAAAGAGGTTTTTAACGTGGGAGAAGATGCCGTACTGGAGTTGAATACCAGCCATGCCGATATTGAATTTGAGACCTGGGATAAGAACCAGGTTGAGATTGTAGCCACGGTAACCCTCGAAGGGGCAAGTGATGAAGAAGCCGAGGCCTATTTTGAATCTAATCCATTTAAAATTGTAGGGAACAGTTCAGCGATTGAGGTCGCTACATCCGGCCGTAACTCATGGAATTTTGTAGTAGGGGATATGGATTTTGATTTCAATTTTGATGTAGAACCCTTGTTTTTGGATTTGGAGATTCCGGATTTACCGGAATTGATGGTGATCCCTGAAATGCCAGTTTTACCTCCTATGCCTCCTATTCCACACTCGGGATTTGACTATGGACGTTATAAAGAAGAAGGGGATGCCTATTTGAAAGAATGGAAAGAAGAGTTTGAAAAAGGCTTTGATGAAGAGTATAAGGAACGCATGGAGGAATGGGGAAAACGTATGGAAGAGCGCGCCAAGGCCTGGGAGGAAAGAAATGCCCAACGGTTGGAAGAGCGTGAAAAACGTATCGAAGAGCGCGCAAAAGCCATGGAGGAACGAGCCAAAGCTATGGAAGAACGTCGGGAAGCATTGGAGGAAAGACGGGAAGCAGAACGAGAAGTAAAAGAAGAATTACGCCATCGTATTCGTAAGGAGCGGAGTTTTATCATCTCAAAAGATGATGACGACCCCAACATCTTTTACCTCTCTTCCGATGGGGAAAACAAAAGGTATAAAGTAAAGAAATCGATAAAGATCAAGATGCCAAAGTCCGTTCGGCTAAAGATGAATGTGAAACACGGTGAGGTAAAGCTGGCGGCTACTACCCGGGATATCAATGCAAGCTTGCGATATGCAAGCTTGCTGGCGTCCACCATCGAAGGCAATAATACGCGCATTTCTGCCTCCTACTCTCCGGTTGTTGTAAACAAGTGGAATTATGGGCAGTTAAAAACCGACTATTCCGAGCGGGTGAACCTCAAACAGGTAGGAAAACTTTGGTTGAATGCCGTTTCTTCCAATGTTATCATCGATAAACTGAATACGAAAGCCATTGTTACCAGCAACCTTGGGAAACTGTTAATCAATTCCATCAACCCCGGTTTTTCCGATGTGGAAGTTTCCGTTCAAAATGGAGAAGTGATATGTACTGTGCCCAATACCCCGGTTTCTTTCTATTTAAATGGCACAAAATCTACAATAGATTATCCCGCCGATGTTCAAATGAACAGGTTAAAGGACTTGGATAATGTGATCCTCAAAGGATTTAAAGTGAAAGACAACTCGGGAAAAGCAATAACCATTAACTCCAAGTACAGTCAGGTGGTGTTGAAGGAATAGCTAGCCGATCCGTAAAACGCCCAAATCGAATTACCTATGCTGCTTATGATATCTCAAGCTCCCTTCTAACTTTCCTAATGGACCTCTTCCTCTTTCAGATATTCCTTGAAATTTTCTTTAAATCGGTTTAGCCGGGGAATGGAAACTGCCCGGATATAGGAATTATTGGGGTTTTTCCGTTCAAAATCCTGATGGTATCCTTCAGCTTTCCAGAATTTTTCAAAAGGAGCTACTTGTGTAACAATTGGGGCATCGTATACATTTTCAGATTCCAGGAGTTTAATGTAATCCTCGATCATTTGTTTTTCCATAGCATTCTTATAAAAGGCGATGGAACGATATTGTGCACCTCGATCAGGTCCCTGGCGATTTAAAGTGGTAGGATCATGCGATCCAAAAAAGACCTGTACCAGAGCTAAAAAAGATATTTCCTGGGGATTGTAGTATACTTCTACAGCTTCTGCATGTCGGGTACGACCGTAAGCGACTTGCTCATAGGTGGGATTTTCCTCTGATCCGCCGGAATACCCTGAGACCACTTCTTTTACTCCTTTTACGCTTTCAAAAATGGCTTCAACACACCAAAAACAACCGCTGGCAAAATAGGCAGTTTCATATTGCTGTAATTGTTCCGGGGTGAATACTTCTTTTTCTGATACCAGGTTTTGCGCCAAGGCGGGCTGCGTCTCTTTTTGGAATGTTTGACAACTCGCAAAAATAAAAAAGAGCGTTGCCACTACTGAAACTTTCGTCATAATCCTTTTTTTCCGTTTTAGTAGCGGCAATTTACTGTTAATTACGGTATGTGAGGTTAAAAAGTGTTAAGGTTTAGAGCGAAATGCTTTCTCCAATTTCCAGTAAAAGGAGCTCCTTTCCTTTGGCTTCAAAGTGTTGTCTGGCGGCCGATTTATCTAAAACAATGGGGGGAAAAGTATCATAATGACATCCCAGTACTTTCTCACATTGTACAAAATCCGCAGCTATGACGGCATCTTCATAGCCCATGGTGAAGTTATCTCCTATGGGTAATACCGCCAAGTCTAGCGCAGGGCAGGTGTCGGGGATTAGCTTCATGTCCAAGGTAAGCGCGGTATCCCCTGCAATATAGATGCATTTGTCCGCATTCCAAATGACAAATCCACCGGGATTTCCTCCATAAGTTCCGTCAGGGAGAACACTAGAATGGATGGCTGTCACATATTTTACCGTCCCGAAATCAAATACCTTTTTACCTCCGTGGTTCAGCGGATGTCCGTTTAGCCCCTTTTCCCCCAACCAGCTAACAATCTCGTAGTTGGATACCACTAGCGTATTTGGATTGGTTTTGGCGATTTGTTCAACATCTAATATGTGATCCTGGTGACCATGGGTTAGTAAGATGTAGTCTGCTTTTAGTGTAGCTATATCGATACCCGAGGCCAGCGGATTACCACTGATAAAAGGGTCCACTACAATATATTTTCCTGCTATTTCCAGTTGAAGCGCAGCATGTCCGAGATAGGTAATTTTCATGTTATGTAGGATTTGATTATCGTACCATTAAATTACAAAATTCCACAGCGATTCCCTACCTTTCCTGCTATTCTTGGCAGAGATTTAAAAACCATGAAAGATTTGTTTATATGGACACAACAGCGGCAACCCCTACCCATTTTGGATCCTGCTATTCCGATTGCTCAATACTGCCCCTTAAATCTCTCCTACGATAATCCCGAGCTTGAAAATATCGCTATTGCCGATCCGGATACCTGCAAGGGGTATATTGATCAGGTCCTAGAACGAAATGGCGCCAAAGTGGCTTATGGTGG
>JANQHL010000302.1 GCA_028277085.1 Flavobacteriaceae bacterium | reverse complement strand
CCTCCTTATGATATTCCGCCCAAAGCGTGCCCGGAACCAATAGTTGCGTGGCTTCATTTTTCACCCGAAGTACCGCATCGTAAACCGCCCTTTGCCGTTGAGAAAACCTGCCGCTTACGGGGATAGTTCGGGTCATATCACTGGAATAATTAGCGTATTCCGCCCCCACATCCATTAATACCAAATCACCATCCCGGCATTGCTGGTTGTTTTCAATGTAATGTAGCACATTGGCATTGTTGCCGGAGGCGATAATAGGGGTATATGCAAATCCATTTGAGCGGTTGCGGATAAACTCATGCAAGTACTCTGCCTCCACCTCATATTCCCATACCCCGGGTTGTAAGAAGCTCAACACCCTTCGAAATCCCTTTTCCGTAATATCACAAGCCTGTTGCATTAGGTTGAGCTCTTCGGATTCTTTTATCCCACGGATCTGCTGCAAAATGGGATTACTCTTTGCCCATTGATGTGCCGGGAAGTCTTTTTTACATTTTTCAATAAAGCGATCTTCCCGGGTTTGGGTTTCTACTGCCTGGCGATAGTGTTCATTGGTATTAAAGTAAATGACATTGGCTTCCGTCATCAGGTCGAAAAACACCTTGTTAAAATCGGATAACCAATAAATTGTCGTTATTCCGGAAACTTCAGTAGCCTGCTCCTTCGTCAATTTAGCGCCCTCCCAAACAGCGATATGGTCATTGGTTTCCCGCACGAACAATACCTCGCGATGTTTTTCATTCAAAGCATCCGGAAACAGGAGCAATATAGTCTCCTCCTGATCCGCGCCACTTAAGTAAAAAATATCACGATGCTGTTGAAACGGCATCGTGCTGTCTGCACTTACAGGGTAAATATCGTTGGAGTTAAATACAGCAAGGCTTTTTGGCTGCATCTGAACCATAAATTTTTGACGGTTCTTTTTAAAAAGGGTGTTGGGAATAGAATTATAGCGCATCGGATTATTCGGTTTCCTCAAATGTAGGCAAATACCCGTCACAAATTCATATCTTCAACGGCAACAATAAAATGGCCATCAACACATGAGAATATTCGTTCGATTTTTAGTCTTCCTTTTCTTTTTCTGGAGTTCCGCGCAGCAAACTGCTTCTTCAAAGGAACAAGTGATAAACGCCCTGGAAAAAAAGGCGGCAATGGCCAAAACTTCTTTGGTTAAAAACCTTCCGTTACAAAATATCGGCCCGTCTGTTATGAGTGGAAGAGTAGTAGACCTTGAGGTGAATCCAGATGATCCTACCGAATTCTATGTGGCCTATGCGTCAGGAGGACTATGGCATACCACCGATAACGGAATTTCGTTTACGCCAATTTTAGATAGTTCCCCAACGCAAAATATCGGAGATATCGCGGTAGACTGGAAGAATACAACGCTTTGGGTGGGCACCGGCGAAAACAATGCTTCACGTTCCTCCTATGCTGGGATCGGAATGCTAAAATCCACTGATAATGGAAAAACATGGGAGAATAGGGGTCTAGAAGATTCCCATCATATTGGTAGGATCATCATCAATCCCAGTAACCCTGATGAAATAGTGGTTGGGGTAACCGGACATTTGTATTCTACAAATGCGGAACGAGGGGTTTACAAAACGGAAGACGGTGGAACAACCTGGAAAAAGACCCTTTTTATTGATGACGTTACCGGAATCATAGATGTGGCGTATGTCCCAAACAATTTTTCGATTCAATATGCGGCAGCCTGGCAAAAAGATCGCAAAGCCTGGAATTTTGAAGGCAACGGTCCGGGATCAGGGATTTACAAGAGTACAGATGGTGGTAGCAGTTGGACGTTGATCTCAAGTGCCGGTAGCGGATTTCCAACGGGGGATGGTGTTGGGCGTATTGGTTTGGCCGTTTATGATGAAAACACGGTCTACGCTGTTTTGGACAACCAATACCGAAGAGCGAAAGCAACTCCCGAAGATAAAAAGGGAACACGGCTTCAAAAAGACGATTTTAAAACCATGGATACCGCCACTTTCCTGGCCCTTGATAATACCAAACTGAACGATTTTCTAAAAACAAACAATTTTCAAGAGAAGTACCGCGCAGAAAATGTAAAAAATATGGTCCGTGACGGAATGGTACAGCCCATTGATCTGGCAAAATATTTAGAGAACGCCAACACCTTGCTTTTTGACACCCCTGTTATCAGTGCGGAGGTATATCGAAGCGATGATGCCGGTACCAACTGGACAAAAATGAATCAGGATTATATCGAAGACGTGTATTATAGCTATGGGTATTATTTTGCCCAAATCCGCGTAGATCCAGGGAATGAAAACAAAATCTATATCGCTGGAGTTCCTTTACTGCGATCCGATGACGGCGGGAAAACCTTTACTTCCATAGACAAGGAAAATGTGCATGCGGACCACCACGCCTTATGGATAAATCCAAATAAACCGGGGCATCTGATCAATGGAAATGACGGAGGCGTAAACATCACCTATAATGATGGGAATGTCTGGGTAAAGAACAACGCGCCATCGGTAGGACAGTTCTATGCGATTACTATAGACCATGAAACACCCTACAATGTGTACGGTGGTTTGCAGGACAATGGCGTATGGAAGGGGGCACATAACAACGAACAGGACAATCGCTGGTATTCCTCCGGAAAAAATCCCTGGCAATCCATTATGGGTGGGGATGGCATGCAGGTTCAAATCGACAACAGAAACAGTAATATAGTGTATACCGGTTTCCAATTTGGTAATTACTTCAGGCTAGATTTGGAAACAGGAGCACGGAAACGTATTCAACCCAAACATGAGCTTGGGGAGGCGCCCTATCGTTTTAATTGGCAAACACCCATTTTGTTAAGTATCCATAATCAAGATATCTTGTATCTGGGGGGTAACAAACTGCACCGCTCCCTTGATCAGGGAGATCGTTGGGAAGCCATTTCTGAAGATTTAACAAAGGGTGGAAAACCGGGGAATGTGGCCTATGGCACCATTACGGCTCTTTCGGAATCGCCATTAAAATTTGGCCTTCTCTATGTTGGAACCGATGATGGATTGCTTCATGTCTCCAAAAATGGTGGGGGAAGTTGGGACACTATTTCTTCCTCATTTCCCCAAGACCTTTGGGTAAGCGAGGTCGCTGCCTCCGGTCACAAAAAAGAAAGGGTTTATGCCACCTTAAACGGATACCGCTGGGATGATTTTACCCCTCATGTTTATAGCAGTGAGGACTATGGAAAAACCTGGAAATACATTGCGAACAATATCCCAACTTCCCCGGTAAATGCGCTGGTAGAAGATCCTGAAAATGAGAATCTTCTCTTTGTTGGCACGGACAACGGTCTTTATGTTTCTTTTAACCGTGGGGATTCCTGGGAGCTCCTTCAAAACGGGATGCCCAATGTTGCAGTGCACGACCTGGTAATTCAACCTGAGGCAAAGCATCTTTTAGTGGGCACACATGGAAGGAGTATTTACAAGGTCGATATTGCCTCCCTTCAAAAAATGACTTTAGACGTTTTAGAGCGGCCCTTAACCCTTTTTCCAGTTGAAAACATAAAACATTCCACAAGATGGGGCAACAACTGGAGTTCTTGGGCCCAGCCGGATACCCCAGGATTGGATCTTCATTTTTATACCACCACAGCCAGTGCTTTTGACGCAAGCGTACAAACTTTAGACGGTATTGAAGTAAGTACCGTGCAGTTAGAAGCCGATAAAGGACTAAATGTTTTGTCGTATAATCTGGCTTTTACAAAAGACGGGAAGAAGAATTTTTTAAGAAAAAATAAAATGGAGTTGAAAACAGCCAACAACGGAAAAACCTATTTGCCCAAAGGAAACTACCAGATAAGGCTTTCCGGAAATGGAAACTCCGAACAAATTGAATTTGAAATAGAATAATGCAGCTCACCTTAAGTATCCCAGCCCTCTTGTTCCCTGCTATTTCCTTAACGATGCTGGCCTATAATGCCCGCTACCTGGCCATAGCCGGTTTAATTCGGCAGTTGCATGCCCAATTTATTAAAACACAAGACGCCCCTTTAAAGCGACAAATTGAATCGCTGGGAAAGCGGCTAAATATTATAAAAAACATGCAGGCCACAGCCATACTCAGTTTTTTGCTCGCTGCCATTACCATGTTTTTAATTTATGTAGAGGAAAACATCATGGCCAACATCATCTTTGGAATTAGTTTGATTTTTTTGATGGTTTCCCTTATACTTTCCTTAATTGAGGTACAGTTGTCCACCAAAGCTTTGGGGATTCAATTAAAGAATATGGAAAACTAAATACTGCTTTCCGAGTAAAAACCCGCCATTGCTGCCTAGCTTCAAAAATGGACTAGATCATAAACTTTAACCCGTACCTCACGTGAGATTTTTCATCGTTGAAACGAAACGATTTCTTTAACATTTTCTGCCAAAAGTTTAATACCTTTAAAATTCCAACTCAACTAATACATTTGAACATGAAAAGGGTAAAAGAACTTCCCTTTTATAAGAATATCAAAGAGATACGGGAATATCAATTTGGCAAGTTTTACTTTTTTGAGAACTTGGTAATTGGTGAGCTTAATGAAGGTGTGACTTTTGGCTGGGAAATGGGAAAACGCGTTATAGATGCGGCAAAAGAGGTTTTCGGTGATGATATGCCTATAGCTTACATTTCCAATCGAATAAATAACTATTATGTTGTCCCTACCGATTGGGCTAAATTCTACAAGCATCGACATCAGCTGGATTTTTATTGTGTGGTGGGAAACACCAAAGGCAGTTTTGCCAGTTTGGTAATGGAGCGTATGTTCTTTAAAAATTCTATCAAGCAATTTTCTGATCTCCAAAAGGCCATTACCTGGAGTTTGAATAGAATAGCATCGAAAAAGGGAAGGTCCAAAATCTCGGCAGAATTATCTACCAACATGGAATAAGGCATCGCCTTGATTCACTACTGCTTGATGGTTTACACAGAAGACATAGCCATCAAAAGGAGCCTTGATCCTTTTGTTTTTCCTGGCATAAGTGTCCGCTATGGTTCCCAATTGTTGACCTTTGGAAATGGCACTCCCATTGCTGACTTCTGGGACGAACATTCCTGCTCTTGGGGCACGTATCCATTTTCTGGTACTAAGATAAATCACCTTTGAGGGTTTTGGTAGTGTTCCCTCTTGCATTTGCAAGCCAATTAGGACCTTCTTGACACCCTCAATCCCCAATTGGATCGCAGTTTCATCAAAGCGCATACTTTCCCCTGCTTCATAAACAAGGATGGATTTACCCATTTTGTTTGCTGCTTTGCGAAAAGATCCTTTGATCAAACTAGCGGCAAACGAAAACGGAGCATTGAACAGTTCTGCCAGTTTTTTGCTTTGGGTATCGTCTTCGGTAAAACGGACCTGTGGAAAATTATGGCGCTGCGATCCTCCGGTATGCAGATCAATGCCAAAATCAATTTGTGGCAAAATTTGCTGGGTATAGTGATACGCAATTCTGCTGGCTAGGGACCCTGTTTTACGACCCGGGAAACTTCGGTTAACGTCTTTGCCATCGGGAACATCCCTGGAAAAGTGGATGAACCCGAAAATATTGAGTATGGGTACGACAATTACAGTCCCCTTTATAATATTAAAATCCTTATTCTCCAACATTCGACGTAAGGTTTCTACGCCATTGATTTCATCCCCATGAAGACCGGCTTGAACTAGCAGGGTAGGCCCTGCTCTTTTTGCATTAAATACATGAACAGGAATATCAATGAGCGTCCCTGTTGGTAATCGGGCAATCTCAATTCGAAGTAACCTATTCTTACCGGGAGGTACGGTATTTCCATTAATTGTAATGGTTCTATTTTCTTCTTCTAAAGGCATTTTTCTCAACAAATTCTATGATATGCTTAGCCACATTGACTCCGGAAGCCGCTTCAATTCCTTTCAAACCTGGAGAAGCATTTACCTCAAGGAGTAACGGCCCTTTGTTAGAACGTATTAGATCTACCCCGGCCACCCCCAAACCCAAATAACGTGATGCACTGAGCGCAATAAATATCTCTTTTTGTGTAGGAGTAACCCCTTCCGTTTCGCCCCCTCTATGCACATTGGATCGGAACTCGTCCAGGTCACTTTTTCGTTTCATCCCTGCCACCACCTTGTTTCCCGCAACGATCAAACGAAGGTCTTCCCCTTTGGCCTCTTCTACATACCGTTGTAGTAAAATACTGGTATCCATTTTATAAAAGGTATCAATTATCGATTTCGCTGACTTTTTGCTTTCAGCCAGAATCACACCAAGACCATGAGTCCCCTCCTGTAGTTTAATAATCACCGGAGGACCCCCCAAAAGTCGTATCTGGTCTTCAATGTTGTCAGGATTGATCGAAAATAGGGTGTCTGGAATAGGAATGCCCTTTCGCGCCATTATTTGCAGTGTTCTTACTTTGTTTCTTGCTCGTGTTATGCCCAAAGAACGTGCTGTACTGAATACCCCGTTCATTTCGAACTGTTTGACAATGGCAGATCCGTGCCGGGTTACTTTCGTTCCAATTCTAGGAATTATAGCATCAAACTCTTCTGTAATATCTTCCGCTCCAATAAAAATTTTGGGTTTGCCTTCTCCTAACTTAACAGAACATTTGGTATGGTCTATCAGTTCTACATAATGTCCTAGGTTTTGCGCCTCCTGTGCAATTCGCCTGGTGGAATGCACGTTAAGGCTTACGGATAGGATGGCGATGTTCATGGTCGTCAACGTGCAATTTTGAGCTTCAATATCGGATAAAAATCATCCGCCCCCAAACCCTGATAAAAGATTTGATAGCATGTGCCTCTATTTTGCATGGGCATGCTACACCTCAATTTTGGGAATTTTAATCACAACCTTGGTCCCCAAGGGTCTTTGGGTGCTTTTATCTACTAAATCGGTAATGGTGTACTGATAGGGCCTGCCCATTTTCTTCGAAAACAAATCCAGCCTATCACCGGTTAGTGTAAGTCCAAGCGACTGTTTTTTAAATGGATTATCTAGTTTTCTCCGCTCTGTTTCTTTACGCCCTACCCCATTGTCTTCAATGGTAAACGAAATCACCTCGCCTTCCAGAAGCTGATTCACCTGTAAGTACAGCCGTTTCTTCCCCTTTTTTGTCGACAGGCCATGCCAGATTGCATTTTCTACAAACGGCTGTAAGAAAAGTGCGGGCACCATGACCTTATCGATAGCAATGCTTGGGTCGACATCAACGACAAACTCTATATTGTTTTTGAAGCGATCACTTTCTATGGCCACGTACATTTTCAGGGTTTCCAGCTCTTCATCCAATGAAATCTGGTCCTTTTGCGAACTTTCAAGAATATTGCGTATCAATTTTGAAAACTTGGTGAGGTAAAAAATGGCCTTTTCCTGGTTGTTTTCGATAAAGTAGGATTTAATTGAATTGAGCGCATTGAAGATGAAATGCGGATTCATTTGGCTTCTCAAAGCATCCAACCGCAATTGCGCAAACCTGTTCTCGAATTTTACCGTGAGTTTTTCAGTTCGTTCACGTTGCGCTTCTGCTGTTATATCTTCAATCTCTGCACGTGTTTGCAATAATTCTTCTGACAGGGTTCGGTTTATGCTTTCCTTAATGGACTGGTTTTCTTCCAATTGTTGAATATATTTTTTTTGTACCGCGGCTTTTTCTTTATAGACCATTTTTTGTTCGAGGCCTATCGCCAGTGCAAAAAGCAGACTCTCAATCAGGATACCGATGTAAAAAATGTATAGCGTCTGCTCATTCGCCGCCAAATCCTTGAAAGAGAAAATGGAAATGATCAAGTAACTGATGGCCAAAACCACCATACCAGAAAGAATGTACCATTTGATGGCCATTTTTTGGTGATATACCATATACAGAATCCAGAAAAAGACAATATATCCTGCAGGAATTAGAAAAAATGTATGAAAATAATCGATAAGATAGGATTGGGGATTGGCAACATAAATGCCCCACAAAACCAGATAAATGGGTGAAACAAAGCTATAATAATAGTCCACGGCACGAATCGACCTGGGATACGTCTTTCGAAGCCTCATGATCTCAATAACGAAGTAGGTGAACAACAAAGACCCGAAAAGTTGTGCCGGGTAGTGGCTCCACTTCATAAAGTTAAATCCAGCCGTGGTTTCGAAAAATCCTGAAAAGAAAACACCCTCAATGTATTTTAACAAATTTGTTCCGTTGACTAAGGCATAGAGACTGTACAACAGGTAGAAGCGCTTTCGGTGCTGAAAGAACTGGATAAGAAAGAAAATGAAGAGATAGAACAATACCACAACGGTCAGAAATCCAAATCCGTTGTGATTACTGTTTTTAAAAAATTCTAATATCCCTAAGAGCATCATCTGGTCTTAATGCGCCATTTTTCTTAGAAAGTCATCCTTCTTGTTGCGCGAAACAGGAATCCTCTTTCCATTGGTAAGCACCACGTATCCATCGGTTCTCAAATATTCAGACACTTTTAGCATGTGGATGATAAACGAGTTGTGCACTCTGTAAAAAACATTTTCAGGGAGCATTTCTTCAAGTTCTTTCAGTTTCTTCGATACATGAAGTTGCTTCGGGGATTCCAGGAATATTTTTGAGTAGTTGCCATCAGATTCACAATACATAATCTCATCAGGGCGAACGAACAATATTTTTCCACTAACAGGTATCTGTAACGTCTGATGTGCACTGGCACGTGAAAGTGCATTGATCGTATCTTTAAAATGGTTCTGAAAACTCTGTGCGTCTTTTATCTTTTTTAATTTTTCCATCACGGTTCTTATCTCGTCACCATCAATAGGTTTCAAAAGATAATCTACGGCACTTTCTTTAATGGCTTGAATGGCATATTGATTATATGCTGTAGTGATCACTACGGCAAAATTGCGGTAATCCAATTTTTTCAAAAGTGTAAATCCATTCATCTCTGGCATTTCAATATCCAAAAAAACACAATCAGGTTTTAGGTAGTTGATTCCTGATAAGGCTTCTTTGGCCGAGGTGAACGTTTCTATGATTGAAATGGTTTCAGGAAATTTTTGAAGCTCCCAGGTCAGACTTTTTATTGCCGCCATTTCATCATCTACGACAATTGCACGCATCATATTCGTTGGTTTTCTGTCAAATTACTATGGTAACACCCAAAAAAGTTGGGTTTTATTATCAACGGTACAAACAGATGTACCGATTGCATCTCAAATTGATGAAGTGCCCAAATCTTCTTAAAGTTAACATTTATACGAATTATCCCCTTATAGCTGTCTTTAATAAAACCGTTGCTGCAGACCGTCAGGTGAAATGGGTCAAATTTTGTGCGACCTCAATAGATTCACTTGAAATTTTAATCATTGTAATCATGAGAAAGACACATTTCTTTAAAGTATTGTTTTATTTGGTAATTGCTTCGCTTACAATTGTGGCATGCTCTCCCGAAGATGGAGAAGATGGTGCCATCGGGCCACAGGGGCCACAAGGCGAACAGGGCCCGCAAGGACCACAAGGTGAGCCAGGTCAAGATGGAGCCGAAGGGGCGCAAGGCGAACAGGGGGAGCAAGGAGAACCTGGTACAGCCAATGTGATTTATTCTGATTGGATAGATTCTGAATTTGATGATGACATTTTCACGACTTCAGCATCTTTCTCAATTGATGCACCTCTAATGACTGAAGACATAATCGATGAAGGTGTGATTTTAGTGTATGGCCGTTCTTTTCCAGCACCTGTTACTAACGATACGGATGTCTACGCCCTGCCCGTTGTTTTCGGCGCTGCGAGACAGCAGAGTTACTACTATAGAGCAGAGACCACAGGTCAGTTGGATATCGTAGTAGTTGCAAACGAGGAAGGCGAACCGGTGGGCAATCCCTTCTTTGAAGTCTTTCGTTATGTGCTGATCCCCGGTGGGCAACCTGCCGATGATAGTACTCCAGGAGATGTTACCACCAAGAGGGAAACTTTGGATTATACCAAAATGACATACGAGGAAATCTTGGAACATTTTGATATTCCCGAATAACACGTCTAATGATCAATACATAAAAGTTCCCCTCTTACTATTCAAAAAACTGTCATGAAATGAGCATAAACTTTTTTAAGCATACCCTACCGAACATGATTAAAGCAAGTTTATGCGAAAGCGAAGCGGTTCCATCGGCCATAAATTTTGGAATAGCTTTAATTTCAGGGTATTACAAAATTTTTAAGCCGATAAAATGCTATGTATTCCCTTTGGGTCTTTTTGTAGTGAGCATTTTCTGCGCCTGCAACAAAGACGATGATTCTTCTTTACCAGAAACAGCATCACGGAACGAAACACCCTTGAGTTTCAACTTAATTGGAAGTTCTTGATAATGCCGCTGATGTTGATGTAACCCCAACACTAAGCCGAGAGTCTGCAAAAAATCTACTTAAAAAGTAAACTGCTGAGTTACCCTATCTCCTTTGAAATTGAACAAAAAAGTTGGAAACTATGAATATCAAAAATTTAATTATGAAAACAAGCTTTGTATTGGTATTTCTAATGCTTATGGCTTGCAGTAAGGATGAGGAGTCTAGAATTGAGCTTTCTTATGGTTTTGAAGCCTTAGAAGTGCGTTTTCAATCTGTTGGCGAAAGTACGGCCCCGGTAGTGGTATGGAATGGTGAGATAGGCACATTCTCACTAAAGAACCTTGTAGATGGTGTTTCCGTAGACCCTAATTCGGGTGTTATAACCTGGGAAAAAGCACTGGCTCTGGGGGAAAATTCCATTGTAGTAGTGGCCCAGAATTCAGCTACCAGCACAGAAGTTGCATTGAACATTAAAAGTACTTTAGAAGGAACGTTTTGGATAGGTTGGGATAATATTGGCATCAGTGAAGATCCCCCAATGCTTGTTACTTTTGATAGACAGTTTGCATTCAAACAAGATGGTAGCATAACAGTACAAGCTAACAGCCTGGAAGATCCCATAGGTGTTGGAGTCTGGTCAAGCAATGAAAATGTAATCGAGCTTCGTTTTAGTATCAGTTGTCCCTTACCAGATCCATTTCTCGTTCCCGAAATTGACGAACATAGCTACTACCTGGGAACTATAAGCAACAATGGTGATGAGGGTGCATCGATTAGCGGGGAATGGTACAGAGTTGATTTTAACCCGGATTATGTAGAAACGGTAATAGGGCAATTCGGTTTACGCTTTTCAAATGAATTTTTTGAATTGTTCTGAGTAATACCTTTCATTTGGCTATTTAAATTGGCAATACTCATTCAAAACTTGCTCATTTGAATATCGCAGTTTGCAATAAAAAATTTTACCAGACTGTTTTTAAGTTCTGTTTAGGTTTTTTGAGAATATTCCCGGCCACAATGGCAAGAGCTTCAAACAAATCTTAGCACTTTCTTATAACGCTTCTAAATAAGGTTTTGACGCCGGTTAAAAACTTGTTAAAAACTCGATCGTGCCTTAAATTTGTAGAAATCGCAAACGAATGAGCGGACTCATAAAATCTTCGCTAGCCCGAAAATACGTCATGGCCCTTTCGGGTCTTTTTTTGGTCATTTTTTTAGTACTTCATGTAACCATTAACCTTGCTTCCGTTATTAGCCCGGATTTCTTTAATGAAGCTTCCCATTTTATGGGATACAATCCCTTAGTACAATTTATTATGCAACCTGTATTAATTGCTGGAGTGATTGTCCATTTTGTGATGGGATTTGTTTTGGAAACACAGAATAAGAAAGCCAGAGGGAGTGTAGGTTATACTAGTTATAAGGGCAGTGCAAATGCTTCCTGGGTCTCCAGAAACATGATTTACAGCGGCCTTGTAGTACTGGCATTTCTTGGATTGCACTTTTATGATTTTTGGATCCACGAGATGACCTACAAGTACGTTGAGTTTAATGACCAAGACCCTACCCGCTATTATGCGGAAACCGTAGAAAAATTTGCACCATTCTGGAGAACAATACTTTACGTCATTTCTTTTGTATTGTTGAGTTTGCACTTATGGCACGGTTTTGCTTCCTCCTTCCAATCTATGGGTGTGAACAATAAGTACACACCCGGTATTAAAAAATTTGCAAAAGCTTTTGCTGTGGTGGTGCCTCTGGCCTTCGCATTTATTGCGCTATACCACCATCTTAACCCAATAACACATTAATTATGGCAGTATTGGATTCTAAGGTTCCATCCGGCCCTTTGGCAGATAAATGGACCAAGCACAAAAATGAAATCGACCTGGTTAACCCCGCCAATAAGCGTAATATTGACATTATCGTAGTTGGAACTGGTCTTGCGGGCGGTTCTGCAGCGGCGACTTTGGCAGAATTAGGATATAACGTAAAAACCTTCTGCTATCAGGATTCTCCCAGAAGGGCACATTCTATTGCTGCTCAAGGAGGGGTGAACGCCGCCAAGAATTATCAGGGAGATGGTGATAGTGTATATCGCCTGTTTTACGATACTATAAAAGGAGGAGATTATCGGTCGAGAGAAGGCAACGTCTATCGGTTGGCAGAAGTGTCAACCAATATTATTGACCAATGCGTAGCTCAAGGTGTGCCTTTTGCGCGTGAATATGGAGGGCTTTTAGATAATCGCTCTTTTGGTGGGGTACTGGTGTCCCGGACCTTTTATGCTAAAGGACAAACCGGGCAACAGTTGTTGTTAGGTGCTTACGCGGCTATGAATCGACAAATACAGCGAGGCAAGATCAAGTCCTACACCCGACACGAAATGCTGGACTTGGTATTGGTGGATGGAAAAGCGAGAGGGATTATTGCGCGGAATTTGGTGACCGGGGAAATTGAACGACATGGGGCGCATGCGGTAGTTTTGGCTACGGGGGGGTACGGCAACTTGTTTTTCCTCTCTACCTATTGCATGGGCGCCAATGTGATGGCGGCCTGGAAAGCTCACAAAAAAGGAGCCTTTTTTGCCAACCCCTGCTTTACTCAAATACATCCTACCTGTATTCCGGTTTCAGGCGATCATCAATCCAAACTCACCCTGATGTCCGAATCGCTACGAAACGACGGTCGTATTTGGGTGCCCAAGAAATTAGAAGATGCCCAGGCTATTCGTGAGGGTAGGCTAAAACCTACAGAACTTGCGGAAGAAGACCGGGATTATTATTTGGAAAGACGTTATCCTGCTTTCGGGAACCTTGTGCCCAGAGATGTAGCTTCAAGAGCGGCTAAGGAGCGTTGTGATGCAGGCTACGGCGTTAATAAAACCGGTGAAGCAGTTTATCTGGACTTTTCTGCAGCTATTATGCGGTATGGCCGGGAAAAGGCATTGACTTCGGGAATGAAAAATCCTGATGATGCTACGGTGCGAAAACTAGGGGAAGAAATCGTAGAAGCCAAGTATGGTAATCTTTTCCAGATGTATGAAAAGATCGTAGACCAGAACCCTTACAAAACTCCTATGATGATCTATCCTGCAGTGCACTACACCATGGGAGGGTTATGGGTTGATTACAATTTAATGACCACCATTCCGGGTTGTTATGCAGCAGGAGAAGCTAACTTTAGTGACCACGGGGCGAATCGTTTAGGAGCTTCCGCCTTAATGCAAGGTTTGGCGGACGGATATTTCGTATTGCCCTATACCATCGGAGACTATCTTAGTGATGATATCCGTACCGGACCCATTACCACAGATAGTCCTGAGTTTGATGAGGCCGAGCGAAATGTCACCGATCGCATTCAAAAACTGATGTCTGCAAACGGAATCCACTCTGTGGACCACTACCACAAACGTCTAGGTAAGATCATGTGGAATAAATGTGGAATGGCTCGTAACGCTAAAGACCTTAAAGAAGCCATCGGCGAGATTGCCGAATTGCGGAAAGACTTCTGGGAGAATGTAAAAGTTCCCGGAAGTGCTGATGCCAAAAACCAGGAATTGGAAAAGGCAGGTCGTGTTGCTGATTTCCTGGAGCTGGGCGAACTTTTTGCCATGGACGCTTTGCACAGAAATGAGTCTTGTGGCGGACACTTTAGAGAAGAATATCAAACCGAAGAAGGTGAGGCCCTGAGGGATGACGAACACTTTAAGTATGCGGCTGCCTGGGAATATAGGGGAGATCCTAGTAAATCCGAATTACACAAGGAGGATTTGGTATATGAGAATATTGAATTGAAAACACGTTCTTACAAGTAAGATTGCTATGAAAATATATCTTAAGATTTGGAGACAAAAGAATGCCAATTCCAAGGGAAACATGGTAGATTATACCCTGGAAGGTGTAGAAGAGGATATGTCCTTTTTAGAAATGTTGGATGTCCTCAATGAGGAGCTGATCTCCAAAGGCGAGGAACCCGTTGAATTTGACCACGATTGCCGTGAAGGAATCTGTGGGACCTGCTCGCTGATGATCAACGGCAGGCCACATGGCCCAGAATCAAGGATCACAGTATGCCAGCTCCATATGCGTAGTTTTAATGACGGCGATACGATTGTTATAGAGCCCTGGAGGGCAAAAGCGTTTCCGGTGATCAAAGATCTAATTGTAGATCGAACGGCATTCGATCGTATACAGCAAGCGGGAGGCTATATCTCCGTAAACACTTCAGGGCGACCTGTGGATGCCAATGCGATTCCCATTGAAAAAGAAATGGCAGATAATTCGTTTGCAGCAGCTACCTGTATTGGTTGTGGAGCTTGTGTTGCCGCATGTAAAAATGCCAGTGCTATGCTATTTACTGCTGCCAAGGTTTCGCAGTTTGCGCTGTTGCCGCAAGGCCAGGTAGAAGCGGCCGATCGGGTTCAAAACATGGTCCATCAGATGGATTTGGAAGGTTTTGGAAACTGCACGAACACAGGAGCGTGTGAAGTGGAATGTCCCAAAGGGATATCGCTGGAAAATATTGCCCGTATGAACAGGGAGTTTCTTTCGGCCACTGTTAAAGGTTAGCTTTCAAATAACTCAAATATCAAATCCCAAATTCTAATGAGTTTGGGATTTTTACTTCTGTTTCTTATAGTGAAATACAAATTGTTTTGAACAAGTATAAAACTGCCATTTTTAGTAACGGGGAGTTTTGGCATGGTTACAATTGGGAGGAACGTAGGGGAAAAATCAAGAGCAATCGTGAATTCTGGATTCCCAAAATCGAACGAAATATCCAACGGGATGCCGAAGTGAATGAAGAACTTAAATGACCAGGTTATACTGTTTTTCGATTCTGGCGAAAAGAGGCGGACAAAGATCTTGAAACCTGTTTGAACAAAGTATTAGACCATTTACAAAGTTATGATTGATCACACCTCAAAATTGCCAAACGTGGGCACAACCATTTTCGCTATCATGGGTCAACTGGCGGCCCAACATGAAGCGGTTAACCTTTCCCAGGGGTTTCCCAATTTTGGCGCTGATCCAAAACTGTTGGAGCTTGTCAATAGCGCATTAAATAAGGGGCATAATCAATATGCTCCTATGCAGGGCATTTATTCCTTAAGAGAAAAAATTACGGGCAAAATTGAATCGCTTTATAACAAAGCCTATCATCCTGAAAGTGAGATAACCATTACTGCCGGGGCCACCCAAGCCATATTTACCGCAATTTCAGCGTTTGTTCGACCAAAGGATGAAGTAATTGTTTTTAAACCCGCCTATGATTGCTACGAACCTGCCATTGAGCTTTATGGAGGCACGGTCGTGCCCATACAACTAGGTAAGGAAACCTTTAAAATAGATTGGGAAGTGGTCCGAAGCAAAATTAATGCTACCACCAAAATGATCATCATTAACACGCCACATAATCCAAGTGGGACCCTCTTAACGCAACAAGATATGCTTCAATTGCAAACGGTTTTGCAAGGCACCAATATCATTTTGTTGAGTGATGAAGTCTATGAACATATTGTTTTTAATGGTGCATCACACGAAAGTGTAGCAAAATATCCAGATTTGGCTTCACGAAGTTTAATCTGTGCTTCCTTTGGAAAGACCTTCCACGTTACTGGTTGGAAATTGGGATATGTTGTTGGCCCTAAGGTGCTTATGGCCGAATTTCAAAAAGTTCACCAATACAACGTATTTAGTGTCAACCATCCCATACAGGTGGCTATTTGCAAATATTTAGAGGATGAAACTAGCTATCGGAACCTCGGAAAATTTTATGAAGAAAAGCGTGATTATTTTCTAAATGGGATTGGGACTTCAAGATTTACTTTCAAACCATCGTTGGGCACCTATTTTCAAGTTTTGGGATATGACAACATTACCGACGAAAATGATGTGGCTTTTGCCAAACGACTTATCAAACAATATAAAATTGCCAGTATACCGCTTTCGGTTTTTAATCTCAATAATGAAGACAATAAACAGCTTCGGTTTTGTTTTGCCAAAACCAATGATACCTTGGATAAAGCCTCGGAAATTATGAATAGGCTTTAGGTTGCCCTTAGGCAAGTGTCTTCTTTCAAATCTGTTTTTTCACCACTTGGTAAAAGCCCCGTATCTCGGAAATTGGGATTTCAAAGTCATGATATTCGGGAGATGGATTTAGGTTATGGCATAAAATAGTCGCCGTATCCTTAGAAATTGCTGTAACTGATTTACAAAAAATCCGTTCCTTTCCGATCAAAACAAAGGGTTGGCTTAGGAATTTTTTAGGAACGGTTTCCATTTCAGTCCTTTCCACTTCCCGGGTCAGCACCAAAGCACCAGCAGGAATAGACTGAATAGTTCCATCATCCATTGAATTTCCACTTATTTCAAATGCCATATAGTGGGATCTGACAGCAGTATTCAATAGAAATTCTATTTTTGGAAGTTCATCTAATGCACTGTTAAGATCAAATTTTTCCAGGAAGGCTTTTTGTTTTTCGATGAGCACCAAAGGTGCTCTAACCACAGCTTTACCGCCTGGCAAAAATTTTAGAAATGTTCCTTTTGCAGAGAAAACATCACCTGTTAAATACGGTTCTCGTGCCTCATTTACTTCTTCTATATACAACTCTGCTATACTTGTACCGAAATAGTCCGCAATCTTGGTAAGATTTTTTATGGGGATATTTGCATCTTTCTTCTCGTACAACTGTATCGTTCGCAAGCTTACCCCTATGGCCATCGCCAAATCCTGTTGCCGTATTCTTTTTTTTCGCCTTAAACGCTTTATGATCTGCAAATGAATATATTTATGTAATTATTTTGCATATATTTATAGTAGTATGCAAAAAAAAGACGTTTGTCTGTAATTCAATTACAAACAAATATAGAACATGTGCAGAAAAAGTTTTATAAATAAATCTTGATGCAATTAAAATGCTTCCAACAAAAAAGTACTTCCTAACTATTCGAAGTGATGCTATGTTCAGTAAAGAAGACTACGGCAAACCCATTAGCAAAGGCTTATCTACTGTTCTTAGAAGGACAACCTCCAAAGATGACCTTGCCAACATTGCACTGAGAAGTAATGTTAGCTTTTCGACCATTCGAGACGTAGTATATCGAACTAACAGCCTCACCAAATCAAACGCAAAAGCAATAGCGCTTTTGGTTCACGTTGCCTTTGAAAATGCCATCGCTACAAAACTCCAGGCCGAAGGAGATATCATTCATTTGGATAAAATGTTACGCCTTTAACGCAATGCACTATAAACCATTCTCAGAAAGTCATCCACTTTATTGGGTTCGAGCCAACGTGTTACGATTACCAACTCCTTTTCCTGATCCACTACAACGAAGTTACCTCCAAATCCAGCAGCATAGAAAAGACTTTCCGGCAGTCCTTCCCAATGCCTTTCTCCTTTCTGGTTCAACCACCACATATAGCCATAATTACCATTCGGTTCAGAGGGTGTAGTAGCCCCTTTTATCCACGCTTCGCTTACCAGGTTTTTGCCATTCCAATTCCCCTTATTCAAAAACAGTAATCCGAACCGGGCAAGATCTTCGGTAGCAATAAAAATTCCTCCCCCGGAATGCCCTCCCCCGGTAACCGATTTCATTTGCATCCCGTCAATTGTGGTCCAGGCATGGTCATAACCATACCACCGCCAGGTAGTGGAGGCCTCTATCTTATCCATAAGCCCTTCCTTCAATACCATAGGTAAAGGCTGGCGCCAAACCTGGGTCAGGGAATAGGCAAGAACATTTACACGAACATCATTGTACTCCATCACCGTTCCCGGGGTATTCAGCTTGCGATATTTCCAATCGTCTATCCCTCCATCACTTGGAGGTCGATCCGCCCAGTCTTTAATACCCCAAAGTTCCCCTGACCAATCTGAATTTTGCTGTAGTAGATGTTCCCAGTTTATTTTTGAATTGTGTTCCCCTTCAAAAGTGCCATCCCATACATAATCGGCAACCTTATCGTTTACATCTGCTATCAGGCCTTTATCAACTGCCAGTCCGGCTACGGTAGATAAAAAGCTTTTTGTAACACTAAAGGTCATATCTACACGTCCGACATCTCCCCAGTGAGTGACCAAATAGCCCTTCTTAAGAATCATTCCCGCGGGTCCTCCCCGTTTTTTAGTAGGCCCCAAGATCTCGTGGTAAGGTTCCCGTTCAAAGCCCTTTAAAATTGCGCGTCTAAGATCCCTGGAGCCGGAATACTCATTTTCCAGAGCGAACTGTACCGCTTGTTCTAATCCTTCCTCAGTAAATCCTGCCGTAGTTACCGCTATCTGTTCCCATTTTCCATTTCTTTCCGGAAAATAGCTTTGTTGGCCTACCATATTGGATATCCAAAATATGGGCAGAAATAGAAGGAATACCTTAGTTCTCATATAGTTGTTTTTTTAATAACCAATCCGTCTGTTTGTCATTGCCAATGTAGTAGGGATGTGTGCCAAATTTCTCAAATCCGTAACGCTGATAAAATCTTAACGCGTTAGGATTATGTTCCCAAACCCCAAGCCATAGATACTCCTTTTCCCTTTCTTCGGCCAGTGCAATTATGAACTTCAAAATCTGAGCTCCAATTCCTTTCCCCTGAGCGTTGGCAACCACATAGATCCGTTCCAATTCCATCCCTCCCGCTTCGTGAAATTCATTTTGAGCTTCGTTCTCGTTGAGTTTGAAGTATCCCACCGTGTTCACACCGTTTTCCACAAAATAAAAGACAGCATCTTTTTCCAAAAGCTCTTCCTCTATTTTTTCCTTGGAAAATGCTGTTTCAAGATACGCCAGGAAATCCTCAGGATTATTGTATTGCTCAAACGCCTCAATAAAGGTGCTTTTGGAAAGATGCACGAGTTGGTCTACATCGGTTACATCACACGCTCTAAAATTAAGTTGCATAACCCCAAAAATAAAAAGAGCCGATCAAAAATCGGCTCTTTGGGTTTTGTTTTGATGATTGGGTTTTCTACAGCATAAATAGTTTTCTAACCAATCGTAAAATACCACTGTAAAAATCATTGTGGTATACCTGTATTTCCTTTTCTACGGCCACAGGCTCCGGGTTAAATTCAGCAATCATGGGGTCTTTGTTTTATCGGGGTTAATTTGGGAATTTTTTTCAACATTTCAAAACTAAGCAACTATCCTTAGTAGTTAAAATTTTTGTTGTGAAGTGTTCTTCTGCTGTTGCCAACCTTAGCCAACCCGAAATATAGTGAGTCCCTTTTAGCTAGAGTACCATTTCGGGCACCTCTTCGGGTACGATCAGATTACCTTCTGTGGCCTTCTTAATTTCCTCAACAGTGACCCCTGGTGCCCGTTCAAGAAGATGAAAGCCATCTCCCTTTATCTCCATCACCGCTAAGTTAGTTACCACTTTTTTTACGCAGCCCACCCCTGTTAGTGGAAGTGTGCATCGTTTTAAGAGTTTGGACTTCCCCGCTTTGTTGGTATGCATCATCGCCACAATGATGTTTTCTGCCGATGCTACCAGGTCCATAGCACCTCCCATTCCCTTAACCATTTTACCAGGGATCTTCCAATTGGCAATGTCACCGTTTTCTGCAACTTCCATTGCTCCCAAAATGGTTAAGTGTACATGTTGCCCCCGAATCATCGCAAAACTCGTCGCAGAATCAAAAAAAGAAGCTCCGGGCAGTGTAGTTATTGTCTGCTTGCCAGCATTGATCACATCAGGATCTTCCTCTCCCTCATAGGGAAAAGGTCCCATGCCCAATACCCCGTTTTCACTTTGAAATTCTACACTGATATCTTCCCGGACAAAATTCGCTACCAAAGTTGGTATTCCGATGCCGAGGTTAACATAAAATCCGTCCTTAACTTCTTTCGCAATACGTTGCGCTATGCCGTTTTTATCTAACAATATTTGACAATTTGAAAATTAGTTAATTTGAAAATCGCTTGCGTTTACTTGTTCCAATTATTTTGGAGATTATCAATCCGATCGTTTTCAACTCGTTCATAAGCAGTTCTGGTGGATTTGGATAATGTTTTGAAGCTTTACAAAGTTGAAGCCAATATGAAGTCTCATCTCCTTCTTTTGCTGCAATCTTAAATTTGTGAATAAAGTCAGCTTTGCTCTCTGCATTCTGGGCCTCCCAAGTATTCGCCCCAATCGAAGTGCCACTTTTAAAAAGTTGAGTGCACATTTCAAACTTATTTCTCGTCCTTAATTCCTCAGAATAATCAATAATTCCTAGTGCAAAATCAAAGGTCTTTTTGACAATTAGATTGTCTTTATCATTTCTCATGTGTTCGCGTTTCAATTTTCAAATCTTCCAATTATGGCATTTTCAAATCAATTCCGAGAACGAACTGTTCGCTGTTCTATTCTTTTTTCAAATCGCTCCCCCTGGAAAATTCGTTGCACAAAAATTCCAGGAATATGTATCGCGTTGGGATCCAGGCTTCCGGGAGGAAGCAATTCTTCTACTTCTACGACGGTAATTTTTGCCGCTCCACACATACAGGGGTTAAAATTTCTTGCTGTTCCTTTAAAAATCAAGTTCCCCGCTTCGTCTCCCTTCCAGGCTTTGACAAAGGCAAAATCGGCCTTATAGGCCTCTTCCAATACGTACATCTTGCCGTTAAACTCACGGGTTTCTTTTCCTTCAGCCACTTCTGTGCCATAACCTGCTGGGGTATAGAAGGCTGGAAATCCGGCTTGAGCGGCCTTACACTTCTCTGCCAGGGTGCCTTGCGGAGTAAGCTCCACTTCAAGTTCACCGCTTAACATTTGACGCTCAAATTCATCATTTTCCCCTACGTAGGACGAAATCATTTTTTTAATTTGCCGCTTTTGAAGCAATAACCCTAATCCAAAATCATCCACTCCAGCATTGTTGGAAATACAGGTGATATCCTTAATTCCTAAACGCACCAATTCCCCAATAGCATTTTCCGGAATACCACATAAGCCAAAGCCCCCCAACATAAAGGTCATCCCATCCCTTACCCCTTGAAGGGCATTTTGCACACTGTCAACTTTCTTATTGATCATAGTACTCCGCTTTAAAAATCCAAATCATCCAGGTCATCTTCGGTATCCGTTTCTTCCTTAATTTCCTCTAAGATTTTGGTGCAATCCACATTGATGGATAAATCTTCTGGTTCAGGGAAGGCCTCCAGGGATATCCCCAAATCTTCATTGGCGTAATTGGCCTTCATATAAATTGCCCAGATAGGTAAGGCCATTGAGGCCCCTTGTCCGTAGAGTAAATTTTTAAAATGTGTGGATCGCTCTTCTCCTCCAACCCATACTCCTGTAACCAGATTCGGAACCATCCCCATAAACCATCCGTCACTTTGATTTTGTGTAGTTCCGGTTTTTCCTGCAATAGGATTGTTTAATTCATAAGGGTATCCAGTAACCACCTCTTTATATACGGTATTATTTGTGTTAAAGGTGTGTCGTAACCTGGCCCCCGAACCATATTCGGTAACCCCTTCCATCAAATTAACCATGGCATAAGCAACATCTTTGCTTAGCACATCTTTGGTCTCTGGCACGTATTCGTAAAGTACTGTACCGTTCTTATCCTCTATCCTGGTGATCATAACAGGTTTTACATACACCCCCTGATTGGCAAATGTGCCATAAGCCCCTACCATCTCGTAGACGTTAAAATCAGGTGTCCCCAAAGCAATAGATGGCACTTCGGGGATCTCTCGCGTTAATCCCATATTCTTGGCAATTTCTGCTACGGAACCAGGTCCCACCTTATCGATCAGTTGGGCAGTTATGGTATTTACGGAATTTGCCAGGGCATTTTTAAGCGTTTTCATTTCGCCAGAATACTTCCCATCTGAGTTTTTTGGACACCAGGCTTCCGGATTACCATGTTTTAAGGGCTCTATACAATATTGAGAATCCGGGAGAGAATCGCAAGGAGAGTAGCGTAATTGATCTATCGCCGCTGCATAAACAAATGGCTTAAATGTGGAGCCTGCCTGCCGTGCGCCTTGAATTACATTATCGTATTGAAAATGCTTATAATCGATACCACCTACCCAGGCTTTTACATGCCCTGTTTGTGGTTCCATGGACATCATGGCGGTTCGGAGAAAAGTTTTGTAGTACCGAATAGAATCCAGCGGGGTCAGTATGGTGTCTTTTTCGTAGGAATCGCTATTCCAATCAAACACTGTCATTTCTGCTTTTTCACGAAAAGAAGCCCTAATCTGATTCTCTGTAGCTCCTTGTCTTTTCATAGCCCTCCAGCGGGCAGAATTTTTCATTGCCCGCTCCATTATCCCGTCAATTTCAAAATCTTCCAGCCCAATAAAAGGGGTGGTGGGGTTGCGTTCCACAGTATTTTGCACAAAAAATTCCGCTTGCAATCGCTTCATATGCGTTTCAACGGCCTCCTCGGCATTTTTCTGCATACGGGAATCAATAGTAGTGTACACCTTTAGCCCATCTAAGTAGATACTGTATTCGGTCCCATCAGGCTTTTTATTCTGCTCTACCCAATCGCTCAACCATTTTTGCATATACATTCTGAAGTAGGTGGCGAGGCCTTCTCTATGAGATTCTGGACTAAAATTTATCTTCATCGGAAGGTTTTGTAAAGAATCCTTTTCTTTTTCAGAAATGTACCCGTATTTAGCCATTTGCCCTAATACCGTATTTCTCCTGTTTAAGGTAAGTTCTTCTCTGCGAATAGGATTATACAAGGATGAATTCTTCAGCATTCCGACGAGTACAGCAGATTCTTCCGGGCGAAGATCAATGGGTTCTTTTCCAAAATAAATTCTGGCGGCAGAACGAATACCATCTGCATTATATAAGAAATCGTATTGATTCAAATACATTTGAATAATTTCTTCTTTTGTATACTGTTTCTCCAGGCGTGTTGCTATTACCCATTCCTTTACTTTTTGCATAATTCTGGCAAGACCTCCAGAAGGTTTTTTCGTAAACAACAACTTAGAAAGCTGCTGGGAAATAGTGCTTGCCCCTCCCCGTTTTCCTAAAAATATTACGGCGCGTAGCGTACCTCTGGCGTCAATTCCGGCATGATCAAAATATCTGGCGTCTTCAGTAGATATTAGGGCTTCTACCAGATGTGTGGGTAATTGATCAAAGGAAATCGGTGTCCTGTTGTCGTCCA
>JANQHL010000252.1 GCA_028277085.1 Flavobacteriaceae bacterium | reverse complement strand
AACCCGATAGCTTTATCCGAATTTTCCAACCTCAGAAATGCCCCGGTATCCAAATGATGGGGCCAGATCCGTATTCCAGTACCTGGATGTTCCTTTTCTAAAAAAGTTGCTAATACTTCCTGTGCAAGTGCACGAAGTCTGCCCAACCGCTCAAGCGATTTAGGATTTGTGTATTTGAACTTAAAATTACCAGTGACGGAATAGGGAAGCTCATAGTGCAAACGATACTCATAGCTATTTTCAAAATTATAGTCTTTTGCCATTTTGGATAGCCAGACCACTATTTGAGTATGCGATCTCCCATCCAGGGGATAGGTGGTAATAGTATTCCCTAGCCATTGCAAACTAAAATCTGTAAAACTAAAGGCCAATTTTGTTCCGGAACTATCCAACTCCCAGGTTTCTAAGCGATTTTTAGCGGCTATATACCCTAAATTGGTATGGCTGTCATCCGCTTTGTGTTCTAAAAAGCTCTTCGCCGTAGTGGCTAGATATTGTGCGGCAAGATGTACTTGTGTTAACATACCGATTAGTTGTTGTGATTTGAGCGATTAGTGGGCTTACTGAGCATAATAACAGTGCCTAAAGTAAAGAACTCATCGCTCAATTCCCCGATAACGCTTTTAAACTCGCTAAAAATAAGGACCCTTCCAAAACTATAGTGTAGTCCTAAACCGTAATTGATCCCAGGGGCAGTATGCTCTTCTTCTTCCAAATCTATCGTGGATCTTTCGGTTTCAATCGTGTAATTGACGCCTGTCAGGGGATAGCATTCCAACCGATGCGCCAGTTCAAAAAGATAATGGGCATTGAGATTAGCCTCAAAAAGACGTTCTTCAAACTGATCTGCGGATGACTGATAGGGAAAAACTGAGATTTCCGGACCAAAGCAGAATTTGGGATTAATCCCGTAATACATTCTAGCGTTACCTCCGGTCAGGGAGTTGTTAATGACTATGGTTGGCCCCACACCAATCATAAAGCCTTCCTGAGCGTAGGAGTAAGAACAGGTACAACAGAGCAGTAAAAAAGGGATGAAGTAATTACGTAGCAAAGACATACTTAACTATAAGGATTTGTTTATTTATCGGTAAATCAGGCACTTTAGGAAAGTGCCAATTGCCTTAAGTAAGTCGCACAATACCTTACGGCTTTACGCCTTCGGAAGACTTTTTTGTAATCGCCTCAATGATCGTTGGTGCGTGTACCCTAGAGTTTTCAATAAACCACTTGTGGGTTTCCATGCCACCACAGATTACTCCGGCCAGGTACAGCCCTTCTACATTGGTTTCCATGGTCTCAGGATCGTATTGGGGTAATCGTTTTTCATCTTCGGAAAATGCGATACCCAAATGTTCCAGAAACTCAAAATTGGGCATATACCCCGTTAGCGCTAATACAAAATCGTTGGGGATGGTAACTTTTCCCTCTGGAGTGACAATATCGATTTCCGTTCCTCGGATCTCGGTTACATTGGCATTGAAATATGCAGCGATGCTACCTTCTTTGATCCGATTAATGATATCGGGTCGTACCCAATATTTTACGCGTTGCCCAATCTCCGGCTCACGAACGATCATGGTTACCTCAGAACCTTTGCGCCAGCATTCCAATGCTGCATCCACCGCAGAATTGCTCGCTCCGATCACCGCAAGTTTCTGGCTGGCATAAAAGTGTGGATCCTTGTAGTAGTGGGAAACTTTGGGTAGCTCCTCCCCGGGGACATGAATTAAGTTTGGAATATCGTAAAAGCCCGTAGCTACAATAATATTTTGAGCACTGTAGTTGGCCTTGGCCGTTTGCACCTCAAAATTATCGTTGGTTTTGGATACCCGCTCAACAGCTTCAAAAAGATGGATGTTTAAGTTGTTGGAAGTCACTATTCTTCGATAGTACTCTAAAGCTTCATTGCGTTTGGGTTTTGCTTCTTTGCTAATGAAAGGAATTCCATCGATTTCCAGCTTTTCGGAAGATGAAAAAAACTGCATATTAATAGGGTAGTTGAACAGGGAATTGACAATGGGCCCTTTTTCAATGATCAAATAGGAAAGTCCTTTTTTTTTGGCTTCTAATCCACAAGCAATACCAATTGGTCCACCTCCTATAATTACAACGTCAAATTCCGGCATCAGGCAATTTCTTTTTTTAGATTCTGAATGGTGGCACTAGGATCGTCACTTCCAAAAACAAAGCTTCCTGCAACCAAAACATTGGCTCCTGCATCAATTAATTTTTTGGCATTGGTAGCAGATACTCCTCCATCAATTTCGATCAGCGCTTTAGCATTCTTTTGTTCGATTAGTTCCCTGAGATCTGCCACTTTGCGATAGGTGTTTTCAATAAAAGACTGCCCGCCAAAGCCAGGATTAACGCTCATTACGCAAACCAAATCGATTTCTTCTATAATATTTTCCAATAGTTGTACAGGAGTATGAGGATTAAGTGCCACTCCTGCCTGCATTCCCTCTGATTTGATTGCCTGTATTGTCCGGTGCAAATGATGGCAAGCTTCATAGTGCACTGTTAGGAAAGAAGCGCATAGCTCGGCAAAGGTTTTGATATAACGATCGGGATCTATGATCATCAAATGCACATCTAATATTTTTTTAGCGTGACGGGCAATCGCCTTTACTACGGGCATTCCAAAGGAAATATTAGGGACAAAAACCCCGTCCATAATATCCAAATGCAACCAACCCGCTTCACTTTGGTTCACCATTTCTACCTCGCGTTGCAAATTGGCAAAATCCGCAGCCAACAGGGAAGGTGCTATTTTTTTTGTCATTCCGGTGGGGATTTGCTACAGAGTTATTCATTAGAACGGAAAGAAAATAGGGGTAAAGGAAATAGGTTTAACATCAATTATGTAACATTAACTAAATATTTAATTAACTTTGAATTAACATTAAAAAATGATGTAAATGTCCAAGAAAAGTGCATTGAAGAAGTCCTTTAAAAGAGCGAAAGCGAAATTAAATGCTAAAAAAAAGTCGGTTAAAAAAGCTATGGCAGCTGTTAAGGGGTATAAAAAACAAAAAGCTAAAAAGAAGACCTTAAAAAAGGCGATTAAGGAAGTAAAAGTGAAAAAACTTGCGGTAAAAAAAGCAGCTAAAAAGGCTGCCGCCGCTAAAAAGGCATATAAAAAAGCAGCTTAATTTTTTGTATATCGTGTTTTTGAGGGGGCGTTTGACGCCCCTTTTTTGTATCTAAAATGAAAAACTCCGGTAATCAGCCGGAGTTTATTCATCAATCAAAAAACGAACAGTCATGATAAACTGCTGTAGTGCTACAAATTACAACTTTCTTGCCAAAAAAACAATTTAAGGATAATTTAACCGCAATTTGTGTGTCCTGATACCGACGATCAGAAAGTGTTTTTAGCCAAGATATGTCTTTAAAATCTTGCTTCTGGAAGTATGTTTGAGTCTTCGAATTGCCTTCTCTTTGATTTGACGTACTCTTTCACGGGTAAGATCGAAGGTTTCTCCTATTTCTTCCAGGGTCATGGAATGCTGTCCGGCCAAGCCAAAATACAGACGAATCACGTCAGCTTCCCTTGGTGTTAAAGTTTCCAACGCCCGTTCTATTTCCGTACGTAAGGATTCATGCAGCAATTCCCTGTCAGGATTTGGAGATTCCCCACTTTTCAGTACATCATAAAGATTGGAATCTTCACCGTCAATTAAAGGAGCGTCCATGGAAACGTGGCGTCCTGAATTTTTTAAGGATTGCTTCACATCTTCCACCGTCATATCCAATTCCTTGGCGATCTCTTCGGCGGAAGGCACGCGCTCATGGGCCTGCTCAAGAAATGCGAAGGTCTTATTGATTTTGTTAATGGAACCAATTTTATTCAGAGGCAAGCGGACAATACGGGATTGTTCCGCCAGTGCTTGAAGAATCGATTGGCGGATCCACCAAACCGCATAGGAGATGAATTTGAATCCCCTGGTCTCATCAAAACGCTGTGCCGCCTTAATAAGCCCTAAATTTCCTTCATTGATAAGATCCGGAAGGGTCAATCCCTGGTTTTGATATTGTTTAGCCACAGATACCACAAACCGCAGATTCGCCTTAGTTAATTTTTCCAAAGCCGTCTGGTCACCAGCTTTGATACGCTGGGCCAATTCTACTTCCTCGTCCGCTGTAATAAGATCTACTTTTCCAATTTCCTGCAAATACTTGTCCAGAGACGCGGTTTCCCGGTTGGTGACCTGTTTTGTAATCTTTAACTGTCTCATCTAATTTTCCCTTTCAAATTAAAATTTGGGAGTACTTCCCATTTATTTATACGTAAAAAACGGGAAAAGGTTACAATTTGTTTTAGTTTATTTAAAATAAGTAACTTCTACAATAGTTATTTTACAGGCGTATTGCAACTCCGAAATTAGCGTTTAGCAAAATGGGATTATCAGCTTGCGATGTTTGAAAAGCACCGAAAGTAGGTTTTGATACGATCTCCAGACGAAGCTTTAAATCATCGCTGAAATTGTAATAGATTCCTGTACCCAAACGAATACTTAATATATTTTCAGTGTAATTTGTGTTTTCTCCCAAAAAGATAAGAGTATCACTTTCCGTCAAAGCATTTAAACGATTTTCTATTAAAATGGCAGCACTCGCACCAGCAATTACATCTACTGTCCATTTACTTTTTTTCCACACGATAAAACCGAAATCCACGGGAAACTCCAGGTATGCCAACTCTTCTTGTAATGTTATTTGCGTGGGTTGTGAAAATGAATTCGAAAAACTTTCATAGTTTAATCCATTCCTGAAGTTGACATTTGTGTAGTAGTTTGTACTAATGTCGTTAGGGATTACATTAACACCGAAGGTTTTTTTGGAATAATTCGAATAGAGAACGCCTAGCCGGATGTCAAACTTAGAAGTAACGCTAACCACACCATAACCGCCAAAGCCAAATCTTAGGTTAGCGGTTTTTTCATTTCCATCCAGTCCGGCACTAATTGTGGATCTGTTTTTCAACCTACCATACAAAGAAGCATTTACCACGGGCAGAAAATAGGATTCGAAATTGAATTTCTTTTTGTGATCGGTAGAATCGACGACGTTTTTTTTCAGTTTCCTATCGGTTTTAGAGATCTTGTTTGATTTCTTGGCGGTTAATGAATCGATGCGCTTGGACATAAGGCTGTCCGATGCAATCGTGGGGTTTGGACGTTTATCATTTTTAACCACACCTTGTTTTGTAGCTGTTTCATCTTTAAATCGCATGGACTTTTCAGCTATTTCGGGATTGCCATTCTGAGCTGTATTTTGTGATTCGTTTGAGTTGTCATTTACGTCTCGATTCTTTGTTTCGATACCAGTTGGGGTGTAATGTTTTTGATTTACATTGACTGCTTCATTTTTTTTTGATGTAAACCCGTCAAGTTTATCACGATTATTTAATTGGCCGACAGGATTCCCCAAAGTTTCCTGGGATTTCTCATTAAGAAGAATTTCCTTGTTATTTTTTGTCTTTAGGTTTTTCGCTGAATTCTTGGTTTGAGTGAAAAAAGGCTTGCGATAAGAGGTATCTGCTTCGATCAAATTTTGATGGTTAATCGAATCGTTAAAACGACTGGAGTTCAGTTGTGTTTGATTTCCACTTTCCGTTTTGACATCTGATTTTACCGAATTGCTATCTGAACTACTGTTTTTGGTAACTTCAGACGTCTGTGGTACGGTTTGTTTTTTATCCCCTTTTTCTTGAACAATAGGAAGAATTAAGAAGTAAGAAAGTGACGCCAGTACCAGCATTGTGGAAACCGAAATAAGCCCTATTCGTATAAATCTTCTACGCCTTAAGGTTTTCTCAATAGTTTTCCACATCAGGTTGTTGGGTTGTTCAACCTCTGAATCGGATAATCGCTCAGCTATAAGCTTTCCTATGTCTTTTTCACTTTTCATTTTTTACTGCACCAATATCTTTCAGTGCCACAACTTGTTCTTTTAGTTTTATTTTAGCCCGGTGTAAGTTGGATTTGGATGTTCCTTCAGATATATTCAACATACGAGCGACCTCTTTATGACTATAACCATCCAACTGATACAGGTTGAAAACCAACCTGTATTGATCTGGTAATTCCCTTATTAACTCCATTATATCTTCGATTGATGTAGGCAATTCATCGGCAGCTATAGTCACATCTTCAGAAAGCATTTGAATTTTTTCCTCCTTTAGGCCATACGTTCTTTTTTTCTTGTATTTATCTATGGCCTTGTTGATGGCAATCCGCTTCATCCATCCTTCAAAAGAACCTTTTCCTTTATAGTTTTTTATGTTTTCGAATATGTTTATAAAAACATCGTGAAGATGGTCTTCGGCTTCTTCACGGGAACGACAATATTTTAGGCAAACCTGAAAAAGCTTTTTCTCATACAAAAGATATAACTCTTCTTGTGCCCTTCGATTTCTTTTTGCACAACTTTTTATAAGTTGGTCTAATTCCAAGTAACCTTATTTATTGTCTTCCTAAAAAGACATCATGTTTTAGATTGGTTTTGGGGATTTTTAGCATTTAGCCTATGGATATCGGAGTTTTATGGTTTTAAATGAATTGAATCGAGAGCGATGCACCGTGGCGTACCATCAGATGCAAATACAGTGGCCTCCAGTAATGCCCCTTCAAAGCTTTGATCGAACTCCATTATAACAAATTGTTCAGTTTCATCATTTATTTTTATTCCGTTTCCAGTAAACTTCCATTCATAAGTCAAGCCTTCGGGCTCAAAAACTGAACCATTACCTTCGCTTATAATATATCTGCTTCCTCCGAAATACGTTCCATTGACCACCACCGAATCCGGAAAAACAACACAACAATTTGCACCTTGGTTGTTACCTAATGACGTTCCACAATTTTCTAAAATTTCCAAATCAGAAGCATTAAGGGTTGTCAATAATAATTCTTCCGTTATTTGTGCTATTGTTTCTTCTGCTGTTGTTTCTTCTTGGGAACATCCAAAAAAGAATAGACAGAACAGTAGAAGGACATATTGAACAGCTTGATTTTTTTTCACGATACTTTTTTCTTTTTTGATTTTGGAGTGTTGATCAGCTAACTTTCTATTATCATTATTGACTGTATTCATATAGGTATTCTATGTTGAATTTAGAATTGTTGAACTCTTCTTTCACTTTTTGTTTGGCCAACCTGCCATCGCTATCGAACTCGTATTCTGATTGATAGCTAACTCTTGTTTCAGTGGCATAGAAAACGTATGAATAACTGCTTAAGAAATTATCACTGATTAAAGGAACGGTGGAATAATCCAAATTGAACTGATTGTTTAAAATATAATTGTTCTTCCACTGTTCTCCATAGATATATTTTCTGAACTGATACGCCTCGGAAACTGGTCGGTCTAAATACTTGTATTCCGCATCAGCAGCCAAAGTACCATCTCTCTTAAATTGTTTGTATCCTTTGGGGTTCCCTTCAAAATATTCTATTACCTCTTTCTCTCCGATATCTTCAAATAGTTCTTCTGTGATTTGACCATTTTCATCAAAAGTAAGTTGAAATTTATTGGAGGCATTTAGTTCAAAATTGGCGTCATAAAAGTTTAGAGTCACATCCACCACACTCTCCTGGTATGCGAATTTTTTTTCTCTAATGTCGTATTGGGTGTAGGCGTTATGCGGTGTTGTCATTCTTTGGGTGATTCTGCCCATAACATCATATTGATAGGTGTTTGTCCATCTAAGTTTACCCTGGGCATCAAATTCTTCCATTTTTGAAAGAAGTCCGTCTTCATAGGTGGCTATGTCATATGTGCCATCCCAATATTCCACTTTTTCGAGTTGAAGATCTTTAAAAAAGTGTTTTATTCTTCTACCATCATCAATAACCATGGTTACTGAAGCAAGATTCTTTTCATGTTGTGCTGTTTCTTCAGCAATTCGTAAATCACCGCTGTAATCATTTTTAGAACAGGATAGCATTAAAATTGTGCTAAGACTTATTACTAAGACAAATTTTTTTGAACTATTTTTTTTGATACTCATGAAATTGAGACTTTTCTATTTGTATCGAAGTCTGTTAAAACAAAAAAGGTTGCGTAACGCATCATATAAAAGAAAAGCCCCAGTCCTTAGGCTGGGGCTTTTCTTTACTACACCACTATTTTAATCTCTCCGTGGCTTTCTATCTCGGCTGCCACCTCGTCGATCGTTGTTTCTTCGGTCCCCACCTCTATCATTTCTAGGAGGTCTTTCCCGGTATCCTTCAGGTTTGGGAAGTAAGGCTTTCCTGGAAACTTTCTCTTTTTTGGTCCTTGGATCCAGGCCAAAGTACTTCACATCAATGACATCTCCCATGTTTACCACATCGGTCACTTTGTCGGTACGTTCCCAGGCCAATTCGGAAACATGAAGTAATACCTCATTACCAGGAGCTTCAACATACTCTACTACAGCACCAAATTCTAGCAGCTTGATAACTTTTACCTCATAGACGCTACCCACTTCCGGTTTAAACATCACAGCATCAATTTTGGCAATAACAGCATCAATACCCGCTTGATCAGTACCTAAAATTTCAACAATACCTTCCTCGGTGTCCGGGTCCTCATTGATCACAATTGTAGTATTGGTCTCTTTTTGTAATTCCTGGATGACCTTGCCCCCGGATCCGATAACTGCTCCAATATATTCTCCCGGAATGATCTTAGTAACAATTTTGGGTGCGTAAGATTTTACTTCAGGTCTCGGTGCAGCAATAGTATCCACCAGTTTTTCCAGGATGTGTAACCTACCATCTTTAGCCTGCATTAAGGCTTTTACCAGAATTTCATAGGAAAGTCCTTTTACCTTAATGTCCATCTGGCAAGCGGTAATACCTTCAGCCGTTCCAGTAACTTTGAAGTCCATGTCCCCCAAATGGTCCTCATCTCCCAAAATATCAGAAAGCACAGCATACTTGCCGGTTTCCTGATCTGTAATTAATCCCATTGCGATCCCTGAAACGGGTTTCTTAAATTGGACCCCAGCGTCCATAAGGGCCATAGTTCCCGCACAAACGGTGGCCATGGAAG
>JANQHL010000122.1 GCA_028277085.1 Flavobacteriaceae bacterium | reverse complement strand
TGAGAATTTCATCGCCGGGATCAAGCAAGGTGCCCATAACAAAAGACAATGCCCCAGAACCCCCTGTAGACACTACAATGTCATCCGAGGAAACTGAAATATCATGTTTGCTATAATACTGTGAAATTTTATCCCGATAGGTCTCAGAACCTTCAGTTCTGCTGTAGGCAAGGACCTCTATTTCGGCATTTCTAACCGCATCCAGGGCTAGCTTGGGAGTTTTAATATCCGGTTGTCCGATATTCAGATGGATCACATTTATCCCCTTTTTTTTGGCTCCTTCAGCGTAGGGAACTAACTTTCGGATAGGAGAAGGAGGCATTCTGTTGCCCTTGGACGAAATCTTTGGCATGCGTTCAAACTTTTGGCAAAAATGGTGAAACCTAGAGAAGAAAACAACCTTGAGGAGCGCAAAGCATTCACCAATGCTATGTTAAATTACTGTTTTCCAAAGGAATTATTTGTTATATTTAAGTAAATAAGATACTGGTTTTTATGCAGTTGAAACGGAGAAATATCTATGTAACCCTTTTTTTGCTAGCCTTCTGTGCAATGGGTTTTGCGCAGCATTTTCATATTCCCAACACAAAAAAGTTTGAAAGAGTACCTTTTGAACTAATTAACAATCTGATGGTGGTCCCGGTAGAATTGAATGGAGCCAAGCTTAAATTTATATTGGATACCGGGGTGAGTAGCGCTATTCTATTCAACCTTACCAACCAGGATTCCGTTCAGATCAATAATGTTTCAAAAATGTCGCTACGTGGCCTTGGAGAAGGAGAGCCCATCCAGGCGCTAAAATCTGTGAATAATACATTTAAACTTGGAAATGCCACCTGTTTTGACCAATCCTTATATGTGATACTGGACAAAGACCTGAATTTCTCCACCTCCCTGGGGATGCCTGTTCATGGAATTATCGGTTATGATGTATTCCGGGATTTTGTGGTAGAGGCAAATTATATGAAGCAAAATCTGAAGTTGTACCCTCCAGAAAACTACAAGTATAAGTTAAAGAAAAGGGCGGAGACAATTCCAATGACAATAATTAACAAGAAAATTTATGTAGATGCCGCCGTAACGAGGGAAGATAATACAGAGGTGCCGGTTAAGCTGTTAGTAGATACGGGAAGTAGCGATGCCCTATGGTTGTTTCATAATCCCGAAAAAGGGCTGGAAATACCCCAGCAGAATTATGAAGATTTTTTAGGGAAAGGATTAAGCGGGAATATTTTTGGCAAACGTACCAAATTAAAGGGGATGCGAATTGGGAGTTTCCATTTTGATGAAGCTAAGGTGGCTTTCCCCTATGCGGAGTCCTTTAGTGCAATAAAGGATTTAGGGAATAGAAATGGCAGCGTGGGTGGAGAAGTGCTAAAACGCTTTAATATCATATTTGACTACACCCACAATAAAATAACTCTAGCTAAGAATGGCAATTTTGGTACACCTTTTCAATATAATCTTGCCGGCTTGGATCTCCAGCATAATGGACTACGCTATATCGCTGAAAAGATTACGGATTCAAGGGGTGTGGTTAAAAAATCGGAAAAAGAATCTTTTGGCAATGTGCAAATACTATTGGAAAATACTACAAGGTTGAGTTTAGTACCTGAGATAGTGGTGTCTGGTATTCGTGCGGGAAGTCCGGCTGCCAATGCAGGGCTTAAGGAAGGGGACGTAATATTGGCTGTAAACGGAAAAAGGATCCACAATTATAAGCTCCAGGAAATCCTGCAGATGCTCAATGAACGTGAAGGGAAGCGAGTACGGGTGTTAATAGAGCGTTATGATAGGGATTTGCTCTTTTCCTTCGTCTTGAAAGATCTGTTTGAAACAAAAAAACCCTGAAGTTTACTTCAGGGCTTTCCGCTATAAAAATTTTATTTTTGCTACTTTGAATCTTCCGACAGTACCGTTCCTTTTATTTTAAGGACTTTGGTAGGAGTCTCTGCATTTGAGGTAACGGTAATAGCCTTTCGGATAGGTCCCACTCGGTTAGTATCGTATTTCACCTGTATTTCACCTGTATTTCCCGGTAAAATAGGTGCTTCGGGCTTTTTAGGTATGGTACAACCACAGCTCGACTTCACATCACTAATAACCAAAGGAGCATCACCTGTATTGGTGAATTCGAATACACGAACCCCGTCGCTACCCTTAGCGATTTCACCATAGTCAATAGTCTCGCTCTTAAATTCGATCTTGGCGCTTTTGTCCTGAGCTTTAACGGTTAAGGCCAAAAGTCCTACAAATAATAATACTATTCCTCTTTTCATTTTTTTAGTTTTGGGTGAATTCAAAAGTAGGTGTTTTCAACCTTCCTCCAAAATTCTTTCGTTATCTTATAACGATGTTTATTTTTGTTTCGTATTCAGCGGATTGGTTATTCGTTAAAGCTTAACATACCACTATGAACAGCTTTCTAAACGCGGCCAATCCCTTCTTATTTGACAAAAACTGTACCGCAAATGGAAATTCCATCCAAATACATGCCCCAGGAAGTAGAGGAAAAATGGTATACCTACTGGGAGGAGAATGGGTATTTCACTTCAATCCCCGATGATCGGGAACCCTACACCATTGTAATTCCCCCACCTAATGTAACAGGGGTATTACATATGGGCCATATGTTAAATAACACGCTTCAGGATGTTTTAATCCGTAAGGCGCGGTTAGAAGGTAAAAATGCGTGCTGGGTGCCCGGAATGGATCATGCTTCTATCGCTACAGAAGCCAAAGTGGTGGCAAAACTAAAGGAAGAAGGTATTTCCAAATCCGAGCTGAGCAGAGAAGCCTTTTTAAAGCACGCCTGGGAATGGACCCATGAATATGGTGGGGTAATTCTCAAACAACTTCGAAAATTAGGGTGTTCCTGCGACTGGAAACGTACAAAGTTTACCATGGATGACGATATGTCAGCATCGGTGATCGATGTTTTCGTGGAATTGTACAATAAAGGACATATTTACAGGGGATATCGGATGGTCAACTGGGACCCCCAGGCAAAAACGACACTTTCTGATGAAGAAGTAGTCTATGAAGAGCGGCAGGGATTGCTCTATTATTTAGCTTATCCTATTGAGGGATCTGATGAAAGCGTAACCATTGCTACCACCCGTCCGGAGACCATTTTAGGCGATACAGCCATCTGTATCAACCCAAATGATGAAAGATACCATCATTTAAGAGGTAAAAATGCGGTCCTCCCTATCGCTAACAGACAAATCCCGATAATAGAAGATGAATATGTAGATATGGAATTTGGGACGGGATGTTTGAAAGTAACCCCTGCCCATGATGAAAATGATAAGGAAATAGGAGACCGTCATAACCTGGAGATCATTGATATTTTTAATGATGATGCTACATTAAATTCTTACGGCTTGCATTATAAAGGAAAGGATCGTTTCGTTGTTCGTAAGGAGATTGCAAAAGAGCTGGAGGACCAGGGCTTTTTAGTGAAGACAGAACCATATACCAACAAGGTAGGTACTTCAGAACGGACCAAAGCAGTTATTGAACCAAAGCTTTCGGATCAATGGTTTTTGAAAATGGATGATTTGGCCAAACCGGCATTGGATGCTGTGTTGCAGTCTGGTGAGGTAAAACTTTTTCCAAAAAAGTTTGAGAATATCTACAGGCACTGGATGGAAAACATTCGAGATTGGAACATATCTCGCCAACTGTGGTGGGGTCAGCAAATCCCGGCTTATTACTTTGGGGATGGCAAAGAAGATTTTGTGGTTGCAAAAAGTGCGGAAGAAGCACTAGTGCTTGCCAAAGAACGGACCAAAAATGAACAACTTACCGCTGACGAGCTAAAACAAGACCCCGATGTGCTGGATACCTGGTTTTCTTCATGGCTATGGCCAATTAGCGTATTTAATGGGATCATGGCTCCAGATAACCCTGAAATTAATTACTACTACCCTACAAACGACTTAGTAACCGCTCCGGATATTCTTTTCTTCTGGGTGGCCAGAATGATTGTAGCTGGATATGAATTTAAAGGAGAACGGCCCTTTGAAAATGTGTACCTGACTGGGTTGGTCCGGGACAAACAGGGACGCAAAATGTCCAAACAGTTGGGAAATTCTCCTGACGCCCTAAAATTGATTGAAAACTATGGTGCCGATGGAGTAAGGGTAGGATTGCTGTTAAGTTCAGCAGCGGGAAACGATTTGTTATTTGATGAATCCTTATGTCAACAAGGCGCCAATTTTGCTAATAAAATATGGAATGCTTTCCGATTGGTCAAAGGCTGGGAAGTAGCTGATTTGGACCAGCCTCAGGCATCAAAGATCGGAGTGAACTGGTATACTGCACGATACAACCAAGTACTGGCAGAAATTGAAGGATATTTTGAGAAATATCGCATCTCCGATGCTTTAATGGCCATTTACAAATTGGTTTGGGACGATTTTTGTTCCTGGCTGCTGGAAGTCGTAAAACCGGAATATCAACAGCCCATTGACCGAACCACATTTGAGATAGTAATCCAGTTGTTTGAGGAAAATCTAAAACTGCTGCATCCCTTTATGCCGTTCCTCACAGAAGAGATTTGGCATCGTATTGCAGTGCGTGGCTCAAAAGAAGCCCTGTGTATTGCGGATTGGCCCAATATGACCGATTTTGATAATAAAGTGATTGCTGAGTTCGAATTCGCGGCTGAGGTGATTTCCGGTATCCGTACGATACGCAAGGAAAAAAATATTCCTAATAAAGATCCTTTACAGCTGATGGAATTGAGTAGTGAAACTTCCATTTCTTCTATGGACGCCGTTATCAGGAAACTTGGAAATATTGCTGAAATCGAAACCGTGGATAATCCGGTGGATGGGGCCTTGAGTTTTCGAGTGAAGAGCAATGAATATTTTATTCCCATCTCCGGGACTATTGATGTTGCTGCGGAAATTAAAAAGATCCATGAAGAGCTCAATTATACTCGAGGGTTCTTAAATTCAGTGGAAAAGAAATTGGCCAATGAGCGGTTTGTCAATAACGCACCCCCTCAGGTGGTAGATTTGGAACGTAAAAAAGCCACAGACGCCAAGGCCAAAATTGAAACTTTGGAGAAAAGCTTAGCATCTTTGGAGTAACAGCTCAGGCTTTTTTAGTTACAAAACAACTCATTTAGCTCCTACTGTATTAAGGGAGCAATAGTTAGACCAGCTTTTCTCAAAAAAAACGACAATCTCCTTAGGGTTGGTCTGCTTTTTGGTGTTACAGGATAAAAGAACCTATGAAAAAACTAAACAGGGGAGGGGTGCTACTTGTATTTCTGCTTATTTATAGCACGTTTACTGGATGTGACCCAGTGGGTTGCCTGGATGTTGAAATTCAAAATAACACAGATCAGGGCTTAATCATAAATTGGTACTCAGGTGTCGAAGCATTGAATAGGTCAGAAAGTATAGGCCAGGGTGAAAAAGCACTAATTGAGGAAGACTCCTACTGCGAGGTGGCCGGGATGCCTACGGAATTGGACTATGAGGTAGTATACGATTCGATCACCTTGGTTTCCGTGCAAAATGAAGTTTTAAAAACCTGGCTACCGCAATCGGAATCAAAAAACATTTTTGACACTATCAATGATTGGCAATTACGAAGTGCCGGAAAAGAGGATTCGGCGATTCTGTTTGTGATTGAGGAATCCGATTTAGAATAAGCCCCAAGCTTTATTTTGACCAATGAACTACATTTTCCAATACGATTTATGCAATCCTGTAAATCCTAGCACAAATAATGGTATTTTTAAGGGATTGGCTAATTTCGTTGGATATGAAAAAATTGCGAAAATCGGATATCAAGCAAGAAGTATTTGACCTTTACGATGCCTATGCTCATAATAAATTGCAAAGGCGTGAATTTATAGAAAAGCTTTCAGTGTATGCAGTTGGGGGGATAACCGTGGCTTCCTTATTAAGTTTTATAATGCCCAATTATAAGGACACGCTTTTGGTAGCTCCCGATGATCCCGAGTTGGATAGCTCATATATCACCTACACTTCCGAAAAAGGAGGTGGTGAGATCAAAGGACTGCTTTCCAAGCCCAAACAGTTTGAAGGCGCCCTCTGTGGGATTGTTGTAGTTCATGAAAACAGGGGACTTAATCCATATGTTGAGGATACCGCGCGAAGGGCTGCCCTTGCCGGATTTATTACATTGGCTCCCGATGCACTCTCACCTTTAGGAGGTTACCCCGGGAATGACGACGAAGGTAGGGCTATGCAACGCAAAAGGGATCGTTATAAAATGCTAGAAGATTTTATTGCCGCTTTCCAATACTTGAAGGATCATGAAGACTGCTCGGGAAAGGTAGGGGTGGTTGGATTCTGTTTTGGAGGCTGGATCTCGAATATGATGGCAGTGAAAGTCCCTGATTTAGCAGCAGCAGTTCCCTTTTACGGGGGACAACCAAAGGAAGATATCGATAAGATAACAGCGCCCCTACTTCTTCAATTTGCCGGGTTGGACGAAAGGGTAAATGCAGGATGGCCTGAGTATGAGAAGGCACTCAAAGAACATGGAAAAGAATATCAGGCGTTTTTTTATCCGGAGGTAAATCACGGTTTTCATAATACTTCAACCCCTAGATATGACAAGGATGCTGCAGAATTAGCATGGCAAAGAACAATCGATTTCTTTGAAAAGCATTTGAGATAGCATACCCCATGGTATAATGAACGCCAAACCAAAAGTGTTTTCTAGCTAGAAAATCCCTTACTATGAAGAAGTTAAACAGGAGGAATTTTTTGAAAAAAACCTCAATAGCCTCGGCTGCTTTGGGAACTGCCGCTGTATTCCCTGAATATCTACATGGACAGCGTGAACGAAACCTAACATCACAGTACATGGGAGATTTTGCAGCTCCTAAACTTGAGAAAATCAGAGCGGCGTTTATTGGAGTTGGCGCAAGAGGGGGAGATCACTTGAAATTCTTTGCCGCTTTGTCCGGAACTGAGGTTGTTGCTATTTGTGATCTTTATGAAGACCTAGTACGGCAAAAGTTAGGTTGGGTAAAGGAACTTTCCACAAGTGAACAGCATCCGGATATTAAATTGTATTGGGGCCAGGAACATCTATGGAAAACGATGTTAAAAGAAGTTAGTCCGGATGTGGTTTTTATCGCCACCAACTGGTCAAATCATGCTCCTATGGCCATTCAAAGTATGGAACAGGGTGCCCACGCTTTTGTGGAAGTGCCCATTGCGGTCACCTTACAGGAAATGTGGGATATTGTAGATGCTAGTGAACGTACCCGGAAGCACTGTATGATGCTGGAAAACGTAAACTATAATCGGGAAGAGCTCATGTTTCTAAACATGTGCAGAAAAGGGCTTATTGGCGATATTCTGCATGGAGAGGCCGCTTATATCCATGAACTAAGATGGCAGATGGAGGAGCAACAGCGAGGTACAGGTTCATGGCGTACCCATCATTATGCAAAACGTAACGGAAATTTGTATCCTACCCATGGTTTGGGACCAGTAGCACAATATATGAACCTGGCGCGTAACGAGGACAATTTTCATAGTCTGGTTTCTTTCTCTTCACCCGCTTTAGGAAGAAAAAAGTACGCGGCGGAAAAATATCCAAAGGACCATAAATGGAATCAATTAGCGTTTTTCGGAGGTGATTTGAATACTTCTATACTGAAAACAAAATTGGGGCGAACCGTATTGGTACAATGGGATGAAACTTCTCCAAGGCCGTATTCCCGATTGAACCTTATCCAGGGAACTAAAGGGGTTTTGGCCGGTTTTCCAACAAGAATTGCTTTAGAGGGTGGAGTGATGGGAATTACCGAAGATCATCATAGCTGGGTAACAGGAGAACAGCTACAGGCAATATATGAGGCATATGATCACCCTTTGTATAAGCGATTGAACCAGGCTGCTAAAGGGAGCGGCCACGGAGGTATGGATGGTATTATGGTGTATCGCATTGTAGAATGTTTGCATCAAGGGGTACCATTAGATCAAAATGTATACGAGGGCTGTTTCTGGAGCGCAGTGGCTCCTTTAAGTGAAAGGTCGGTGGCCGATGATGGAGCTCCACAACACTTTCCCGATTTTACCCGTGGAAATTGGAAGGACACTTTGCCGCTCAAAATTATTTCTTAAGGGAATGATAACGTTTCAGGTGCCCGCTCGTATTTGTTTTTTTGGTGATCATCAGGATTACTTGGGGCTTCCGGTTATTGCGGGCACGATAGATCGATTCATTCAGCTTGTTGCGGTCCCCAATACTACGCAGAACTTCATCATAGCATTAGAAGATTTGAATAGCACGGTCACCATCGCTTTGGACGAATCCTTGGAAAACCTCAAAGAAGGGGACTACTTTCGATCGGCTATGGCCGTATTAAAGGAACACGGTTTTCGTTTTAATCAAGGCCATACCGTCAGAATTTCGGGGAATATCCCTGTTAATGCAGGACTCTCAAGTTCTTCGGCCCTCATTGTAGCCTGGATACGATTTTTAATCACCTCACAAAACGGTATAAAAGAGGTCAATGATGTGGAAATTGGCCGTTGGGCATATAGCGCTGAGGTGGAGTACTTCGGTCAGCCCGGAGGGCTGATGGATCAATTTACTATTGCACAGCAGGGCTTGTTGTATATCGATACTCAAACGGGTAGAACGGAACGTTTGAAAAATCAACTGGGACAACTTGTTGTGGCGGAATCCGGTATTCCCAAAAAGACCTTGTCAGTGCTTAAGAATGCTAGGGTATTTGCACAAAATGCCGTTGCTGCTGTCCGGAGGGTCCATCCAGAGTTTGAGTTATTATCGGCCACGGAAGATGATTATTACAGCTACAAGGATTTAATGGATTCCAGGTATCACGATCATTGGTATGCCGCGATTCACAACTATCAGATAACGAAGCAAGCGAAAGCTGTATTGATCAAAAATGAAGATAGCCGTGAGCAATTAGGTCAACTTATGGATCAACATCAGCACATTTTACAGAACCAAATTCAAAATACCCCAAAGCCTATGATAGCTATGATGGACGCCGCTCGCAAAGCAGGTGCTTTAGGGGCTAAAACTGTAGGTTCGGGAGGGGGAGGCTGTATGGTGGCTATGGTAAATGAAGATAAAAAAGATCAGGTGATCACGGCTTTCTTAAGGAGTGGAGCGACAAAAGCATATGAAGTAAATCTTATTGGAGGATGAAAAATGACAGTCTCATTATAATGGTTGCAGGGATTTCCTCAAGGATGAAAAAAAGCATACCGCATATCCACGTGCCAAAATCAGTGGCAGCTATTGCCATGAAGCAACATAAGAGCCTTATTCCCTTGCGTGCTAAAGGGAAACCCTTACTGTTTTATCTCTTTAAGAACGCCGTTGAGGCAGGGATTAAAACTATCTATCTTATTACCTCGGCTGATAATCAGTCATTTAAAACCTTTGTGCAGCAGTATTGCGAAAAAGGTGAACTTAGGGGTTTAACGGTTAAATATGCCATTCAAAATGTTCCTGTAGGTAGGGAAAAACCTTTGGGAACCGCCGACGCCCTGCTGCAGTGTCTGGAACAGCACCCAAATTTACTTGAGGAACAGTTTACAGTTTGCAACGGGGATAACCTATATTCCATAAGGTCCCTGCAACTGCTTCGCAAAGACCGGTTTTCACCTCACGCGCTCATAGCCTACGATAGGTCAGAACTGAAGTTTTCCGATGAAAAAATCGCTAAGTTTGCGGTTTTAAGCATCACAAAAGAGGCATTTTTACTGGGAATCAAAGAAAAACCGGATATGACAACGCTGGAATCTTTTAGGGATGCGGATCGTAGATTAAGGGTAAGCATGAATATTTTCAATTTTTTGGGTTCAGGCATTTACCCATATTTGAAAAACTGTCCGATTCATCCTATTCGGTTGGAAAAAGAATTACCGGAAGCAGTTCGCACTTTAGTTCGCAATGAACCTCATGGAATGCTATGCATTCCTCTTTCGGAACATGTCCCGGATTTGACTTCAGCGAAAGATATCGATGGTTTTTAAGATTGCTTGCCGGGTAAAGCAAAAAACCAGCTGTCAGAGCTGGTTTAATGCTATTATGAATTAAAAATCAACCTAAACTTACTGTAAAATTATAGCTAAATGGGAATAATTCGATCCAACGAAAAATGAAAAAGGATTAACGAAAGATTAAGCCGAATAAAAATTTCCACAAGGCTTGTTATCTTGGAGCTACTTTGAAAGATGTATACTTGAACAAAAGAAATATTTTTATTGGGGTTTTTATTATTTCCGTTTTTGGTCTGGCCTTTGTTCAATACCGTTATCTTCAGATTGGATTAAACCTTGCCAAAGTCCAGTTCAATGAAAAAGTGGAAAAAGCCATCGCTGATATTAAGTTAGGGTTGAGCGATCAGAACCAGCTCACATATCTAATGGCTAGCGCAATGAAAAGAGATACATCCTTCTTTAGGGCCAACCCGGATAGCATTATTGGAGCTTCTAATTATTTTTTAAACGATTATCTTCTGGAAAATCTGACTAAAAATGGTGTCGAAGCAGATTTTACCTACACTTTAACCACCAGAGATTCCACCTATTACCTGAATTCCGCAAATAGTTTTTCGGGGGATCAAAATGTGGTTTCCTATCCTTTACTTTTGGAGGGGTATTTGCCAAAATTGTTTGGGCAGCGATTTATCCTGGATTTGAAATTTAAAAATCTCAATAGCTACTTTTTATCCCAGCTAAACGGTCTTACCTTGCCCAGTCTTCTGTTCCTGATAGGAATCGTAATAGTGGTCTTGTGGGCCTTACGGACCTATTATTGGCAGAAAAGTGTGATCACTACAACCGATGAATTCATCAATAACTTAACGCATGAATTGAAGACCCCGGTATTTGCCATACATATGGCATCGAAAATGCTTGAAGATAAGGTCCAGGAAAAGGATAAAAACTTTTTGGATATTATCCGGCAGCAAGCAAAAAGACTGGGAGGGCATATAGACAAGGTACTGGAATTGGCCACCCTAGAGCGTAAAAAGACGGTATTGCATTTGGAACAGGTGGATTTCTATCCCCGGCTTAGGAAAGTATGTGAAGAATTTAAAACCTTAAGCAATCTGGAAGAGATAAACTTCAGGTATAACCTGGAACCCTCTAACTATCTCATTTTAGCAGAGGCCTTTCATTTGGAAAATGTGGTGAATAACCTTTTAGACAATGCCAAGAAGTATGGCAATAACCCGAACATTAATTTGCATAGTAGCACGAAAGAAGGTTGGTTGGTTATTGTGATTCAAGACACGGGAAAAGGGATTTCAAAAGAAGAGCAGGACAAGGTATTTCAGAAGTATTACAGGGCCAAAAATACTTCGGACCACAAAGTAAAGGGCTTTGGTTTGGGGTTGAATTATGTACAAACAATTGTCAAAAAGCATGCGGGTAGTATTCGGCTAGAGAGTAAACTCGGTGTGGGTACCACGGTAACTCTTAAAATTCCTTTGGTAAATGATGGAAAAAAGTAAACGGATACTGTTGGTAGAAGATGAGGAGTCCTTGGGGTATTTGTTGGGAGAATACCTTAAGATGAAAGGGTTTGCGGTGCAATGGGCAAAGCATGGAATGGAGGCAATGGCCGCTCTGGAACGACTACAATTTGACCTGGCGATATTAGATGTAACGATGCCGGAAATGGATGGATTTTCTCTGGCGGCAAGGATGAAAGAAGTCTACCCGGAACTCCCATTTTTGTTTCTTTCTGCTCGTTCATTAAAGATCGATGTGCTTAAGGGATTTTCTTTAGGGGCTGTGGATTATTTGAAGAAACCAATTGACGAAGAAGAACTGGTAGTACGGATCAATGCAATTCTTTCAAGAATACAGCCAGATAGGTCTAAGCCAAAAAACATTACATATCAGTTGGGGGATTATCGCTTTGATCCCGCAAACCAGCAGCTGACTTTTGGTGAAAACAGGACACGGTTAACTACCAGGGAGAGTGAACTCTTGCGATACCTGGCAGATAACATGAATAGCCTATGCAGTCACCGGGACATTCTTACCCAACTTTGGGGAGAGAATGATTACTTTAACCGCAAGAGTCTTAATGTATTTATCACCAGATTAAGGAGGTATCTGAACATGGACGAAAGGATACGCATAGAAAATGTTCATGGAAAAGGATTTATCCTTAGGGCATTTCAATAGCAAAGGAAGTTGTAAAGTATATTCAAATTCTTAAATTTAATTCGTGGAAACGTATGCGACAGCTTTATTGTATGCCATCCCTTTTTTTGTGGGTTTAGTGCTGTTAGAGATTCTTTATGGTACGTTGGTAAAGGATCAAAAGCACAATGTAATGGATACTGTAAGTAGTCTTAGTTCGGGTCTCACAAACATTATAAAAGATTCTCTGGGTTTGGTAGTTGTGTTGGTGGGTTATCCTTTTCTGGTAGAACACCTGGCTCTTATGGAGATCAAAACAACCTGGCTCGTGTGGTTAATAGCCTTTTTAGCGATTGATTTTGCTGGGTATTGGAATCATCGGTTAAGCCATCATGTAAACATTTTCTGGAATCAGCATGTGATTCATCATAGCAGCGAAGAGTTCAATTTGGCCTGCGCCTTGCGACAATCTATTTCCAATCTGATTGGTTATTTTGCTTTGCTACTTATTCCTGCAGCATTGTTAGGGGTGCCAAGTACTGTTGTCGCTATCCTGGCCCCGATTCATTTATTTGCGCAATTTTGGTATCACACACAACATATTGGTAAGATGGGATGGTTGGAGTACCTAATTGTAACACCATCACAGCATCGGGTACACCATGCTATAAATCCGGAATATATTGATAAAAATTTGGGGCAAATTCTATGCATTTGGGATAGGATGTTCGGTACATTTCAGGAAGAACTGGATCACGTTCCACCCCAATACGGGGTATTAAAGCCGGCATCGACCTGGAATCCTATCCTGATAAATTTTCAACACCTATGGCGTTTAACCAAAGATGCGTGGCGTACCAAAAATTGGGTGGACAAATTGAGAATTTGGTTTATGCCCACCGGATGGCGACCCGAAGATGTTGCTCGCGAATATCCAATTTCAAAAATTGAAGATGTTTTTGATTTCCAGAAATATCAACCGGAATCCAGCTTGGCGCTAAAAGGATATGCCATTTTCCAGCTCCTGACCAATACCGGTCTTATGCTCTTTATGTTCTACAACTATTCAGCTATAGGATTCAATAATCTATTGCTTTTTGGTGCGTTTGTATTTGTTGGCATTTTTGGATATACCGCGTTGATGGATCGAAAGCGATATGCCCTCTGGATTGAACTTGTTCGCGGGGCCATGGGGCTACTACTTATTTTAGTTTCCGGGGACTGGTTTGGAATAAATAGTTACCTGCAATGGGGGAGCACCCTGGTAGGATTTTACTTTCTTATCACAATATTCTGTGGCTTTTACTTTACCTACTTAGAAAAAACCCCAAAAATCCAAAATCCTGTCTGAGCTTATCTGTCAATCGACTTTTATTTCAGAATTGACCAAGGTAATATAGTTTCTCATCGCTTCTTCCATGCTGATATGTTGGGCCTGGATGAGTGCATTGGCTTTAAAAGCGTTGATAAGAGGGGTTTTACTGCCAGGATTTCTACGGTTTTTTGTGGCTATTTTGTAGTAAGCGTATAGTTTAAGTAATACATCTGCAGGCAATGGCTGGGTGTATTGATTTACAAGGTCCACTGCCTTCTCAAATTCCTGCTTTAACTGTTCATCCTTCATCTTTATCCCCGAGCATGGCAATACACGTCATGGCCCCTACTACTTTTTGGTTTAACGCAACGCAGACTTTGCTGTCTAACGGTAACAGGATGTCTACCCGTGAACCGAATTTGATAAATCCTGCATCCTGCCCTTGTACCACCTGTTCTCCTTCCTCTGCATAATTTACTATTCTCCGGGCTACGGCACCTGCAATTTGTCTATAGAGAATTTCACCAAACTTCGGTGTATGCACTACCACGGTAGTGCGTTCATTTTCCGTACTGGACTTTGGATGCCAGGCTACTAAATATTTCCCTGGATGGTATTTTGAATAGGTAACTGTACCACTGGCAGGATACCGGGTCACATGTACGTTAACAGGTGACATAAAAATGGAGATCTGTCTTCTTTTCCCCTTAAAATATTCTTCTTCTTCTACCTCCTCAATAACAACAACCTTGCCGTCTACTGGAGCGAGTATTTCGTCAAAATTAGGAGTAACAGGACGTTTTGGGTTTCTGAAAAATTGTAATATCAAAATAAGTACGACCAGGGCAAATAGCTGGATGCCCCAGCGCAATACATCAAGAGCAACGAAATACTGTGATATCACGATTGCCGCAACACAAAGAAAAAAAGTAATTAAGATAATAGTTTGTCCCTCCTTATGAAACATAGCTAAATACGATTAATGTCAAGTACGCAAAAGGTGCAGCAAATATCAAACTGTCCAGCCGATCCAGAATGCCTCCATGTCCTGGTAAGATAGCTCCGCTATCCTTCACACCGGCGGCACGTTTGAATTTCGATTCCAGTAAATCGCCTATATTTCCCGTAGTAACCAGAACCATGGCTAAAATCATCCATTGATTCCTACTAAGGATAGGCTCATATCCCGAAATGATATACGCGGCTACCAGGGCAAAAATAAGACCTCCCACCGAACCTTCAATTGTCTTTTTGGGAGAAATTGATGGGAATAATTTGTTTTTTCCTAACGTGCTGCCCACGAGGTAGGCAAACGTATCATTTACCCAAATAAGAATGAAAATTCCCATAATTAGGTATTGGGCAAATTCATCATTCTGGTAAGGGATCATTGTGAGGAAGATACACCCTCCGCCAATATAAAAAATGGCAAGCAGCAGTTTTTGTATATCTGAAAATCCTGGCTCTTTGTTTGAAAAAAGATAACTGAGTAAGGCCAGGTTTACGGTAATTGTGATTACCATTAAAAGTCGTATTATGGTAAAATCCTGTACAATATAAATGAATGCCCACCAAAGTGCCAGGTAGGCAAGGAAAACATAATACCCTCTTATTTTCACCAACCGTTTAAACTCGTACAAACAAGCCAGCCCAAAAGCCATAAAAAGGAAATCAAACGCATCGGAACTAAGAAAAACCGAGGATAGGAGCAAAAAAACATATACAATTCCCGTAATAGATCGACGGAGAAGTTCTCTCATGAGATCAATAGTCTTCCAAAAGCAAAAGATAGACATTTTTTGAGGCACTTCCGTAGGAAAGAAAATCATTTTTGTTTTCCGGAGTGGGTAAAAAATGTTTCAGCGTGGTGATATTGTCGGGAATATTCTTTTGGTACTTGTTTTTGATCACTTTTAAGGCTTCGCTAATAGATTCTACCAGTTGACTGGTGGTGGCAAAAACGATAAGGTTGCCGGGAAGCTCATTAAGCTTTTTTTCCTTGATTTGGTGGGAACATACTAAAACCGATCCATTATGTGCAATAAGATGCTCGCAGGTGGTAAAGAAGATATCACTTTCTGATGTTTTATCTGTGAAGGAAATTTTTTCAGTGGCAAATCGTTCATTTATTCTCTTATCCAACGCATAAAACAGTCGGTTTTGCCAATTGTTTTCCGAAACGATATTTTCTAGTGCTTCCAGAACTTCGGAAAAGTTCTCACAGTAAATGAACTTACCGCCGTTTTTCTTAAAATAGATGGTAAATTTTTCGTCTAAGGGGATCTTAAGATCTGGCATATGTTCCCCTCTGGTCTCCAAAGTTTCCTTAGGGACTTTCTTACCACCTCCAAAAAGTTTGTCTAACAATCCCATGCTAGGGTCGGTGCATCATCTAAAATGAGAAAAAGTGTAGGTATCTCCCCTTTTATTTAACTTCTTCCTGCGGAGCATCTTCCAACGCCGGATTTTGTTCCTCATCCTCTTTTTCAAATGGACGCTTCCCGAAAATCTTTTCTAAATCGTCTTTAAATATAACTTCTTTATCCAGTAACCTATCCGCAAGTTGTGTCAACTTATCCTTGTTTTTGTCCAGTATCTCTATAGCTCTTTTGTATTGCGCTTCAATTATTTTAGAGATTTCCTCGTCAATTTTTTGTGCTGTCTCTTCACTATAAGGCTTAGTAAAACCATATTCACCCTGGCCCGAGGAATCGTAATACGTAATATTGCCCAATTGATCGTTAAGACCATAAATAGTAACCATTGCCCTGGCTTGCTTGGTTACTTTTTCGAGATCGCTAAGCGCACCAGTGGAAATCTTGTTAAATATTACTTTTTCAGCTGCTCTTCCACCCATGGTAGCACACATTTCGTCTAACATCTGTTCCGGGCGAACGATAAGCCGTTCTTCGGGAAGATACCAGGCAGCTCCCAAGGATTGGCCTCTGGGTACAATGGTCACCTTTACCAACGGTGCAGCATGTTCCAACATCCAACTCACGGTAGCATGGCCTGCTTCGTGAAATGCAATGGTCTTTTTCTCCTCTGGAGTAATAATCTTGTTCTTTTTCTCCAATCCTCCTATGATCCGATCTACTGCATCCAGAAAATCCTGTTTGGTAACCGCTTTTCGTTCTTTACGAGCCGCAATCAGGGCAGCTTCGTTACAGACGTTAGCAATGTCTGCTCCGGAAAATCCTGGAGTCTGTCTGGCTAAAAAGTCCAGATCGAGCGTCTCTGCAGTTTTAATAGGTCTTAGATGTACCTCAAAAATTTCCTTGCGTTCCCGAATGTCCGGAAGGTCCACATAGATTTGGCGGTCGAATCGCCCTGCTCGCATAAGCGCCTTATCCAGTACATCCGCGCGGTTAGTGGCTGCCAAGACAATTACATTAGTGTTGGTGCCAAAACCGTCCATTTCTGTGAGCAATTGATTTAAGGTATTCTCACGTTCATCATTGGAACCGGTAAAGTTGTTTTTACCCCGAGCTCTACCAATAGCATCAATTTCATCTATAAAAATGATGGAAGGCGATTTATCCTTGGCTTGTTTAAAGAGATCACGAACCCTGGAGGCACCTACTCCTACAAACATTTCCACGAAATCTGAACCGGAAAGTGAAAAGAAAGGAACTTTAGCTTCTCCGGCTACAGCTTTGGCCAGAAGGGTTTTTCCTGTTCCAGGAGGCCCGACCAAAAGGGCTCCTTTCGGTATTTTTCCTCCTAATGAGGTATATTTATCCGGGTTTTTAAGAAACTCTACAATTTCCTGAACTTCTTCCTTGGCTCCTTCTAAACCGGCCACATCTTTAAAGGATGTACGGGTGTCTGTCTTTTCATCAAACAATTTGGCTTTAGACTTACCAATATTGAAAATCTGACCTCCGGCCCCACCTCCTGCACCACCAGACATCCTCCGCATGAGATAGATCCAAATCCCAATGAGTAGGATAAAAGGGAGCAGTGAAAGTAGCAAGTCGCCAAGAATATTGTCTTCGGTATCGAATTCAACAATGGTGTCCAGATTATTCTCCTTTTTGATTTCGGAAATCTCATTTTGAAAAATCTGTAAGTCACCGTAATCCAGGATGTACTGGGGTACCAATCCGGTTGTTGGAAGCATAGGCTTGTCCGCAACACCTTTATGCACGTCCTTGTTTAAGGCTTCGTCAGTGAGGAAGACCTTTGCACGACGGGCGTTGGTAATAATAATAATTTTGGATATGTCTCCATTTCTTAAGAATTCCTGTAGCTCTGAAGTAGTTGTTTTTTCCGTATTGGAAAAAGTAGCGCTACCAAAAAACTGGAATCCTAAAATAAGGGCAATAATAACACCATAAATCCACCATGAACTAAATCTGGGTTTTTTAGGTGTATTTGAATTTTCTTTAGCCATTTTTTAATGATTGTAATCACTCTCCACCAAAGTAACTTTGGCATCCCCCCAAAGTCCCTCAATATCATAGAACTCTCGTATATGC